>NZDM01000083.1 GCA_002690085.1 Flavobacteriaceae bacterium | reverse complement strand
TAAAAATCACTTTTCCTCCAATGGGGTAGCGTGTTACATGTACATTGATTGGAGACATGAAAACACTTACTTGCAGACGCTTTTCTTTAAAATATTCGGATTCCTGTACTTCTTCTATAACAACGACTTTACCATCTACAGGGGAAACAACATGAGTATCGTCAATTTGGGTATTACGTTTGGGGTTTCTAAAAAATTGTAAAATTAAAATAAAAACAATGAGCAATCCAATTTGAAGTGTTTTGACCAGCCATGGAATCCCAATGAAATCCATCACCAAGAATAAACTTCCAACAATAATTAGACTTACAAAAATTATGGTCTGTCCTTCTTTATGAAACATAATTTAATAGTCTTAAAAATAAATAAATAAAAGGCGCTACAAATATTGCACTGTCCAATCGGTCTAGTAATCCTCCGTGGCCAGGCATCAATTTGCCGCTGTCCTTAACGTCTGCTTGACGCTTGTATTTGGATTCTATTAAGTCGCCGATGGTTCCAAAGATACTCACCAAAACACTCATAACAAGCCAGCTTGTAAATCGTAATTCGTTGGTGAATTTAAAAATAAAATAACTTCCTATGGCCGAAAAAAACACCCCACCTAAAAATCCCTCTACTGTTTTTTTGGGAGAAACACTTTCAAATAATTTTTGCCTTCCATAATTAGAGCCTACAAAATAAGCAAAGCTATCATTGATCCAAATCAGTGCAAACATACCAATAATGATACTTGGATTGTAGGTCCCAAAATTAAAAGCGATTAATGCCAGGAAAACGATGCCACCACTAATATAAAATGTAGTGTTAATGTATCGGTTTGTTAGCAGTTTTGGTAAACTTTTAGAAGAGAAAAGATCGCGGGTTAATAACAATAAAACGAAAATACAGATAACGTGAAGTATTTGAGAAGCGTGATTAAGCCCAATAGAATTCCCGATCAGCATTTCCATGAAACCAAATGCAAATATAAGTGCTACGAAAATGAGATAAGAAAACCAATTTTTTTGCGCTATGAGTTTGTTGAATTCATACAGGCAAAGAAATCCAAAAACCAACAAGAGCACCAAAAATGTAAATTTATTTTGTGCCGCTAAAACCAAAAGTATTGCGAACAAGCCCCCAGAAATGGTTCTTTTTATTAATTTTTCCAAAGCGTGGTTATAAATCTTCTAATAAAATTAGGTATAAGTTTTTTGTACTACTTCCATAGCTCATAAAATTGGTTTCATCATGAATTTTAAAATGTTTAATGGTTGTAATGTTTGAGGGAATTTTTTTCTTATTCTTGACCTTAATTCCTTGAAGTCCTTGCCCAATGGTTTGTACAATTTGGCTTGTACTTGCAAAAACAATGAAGTTCTTCGGTAATTCTTTTAGTTTTTTTTCTGCAATTTGGTTGGAAGAAATAAGCAAAGAACCATCGTTGGCAATTAAGTATTCACAAGTTGTAAATAGAAAGTAGCCATCGTTTATGTTTTTTGTTGTTTGCCATTCAAAATTTTTGAACTTCTGTTTGAGTTTGGAATTTAAAATCAATGCTGTTTTGTCCTCCCAATTATTCTCTTCCAATATTTTTTGGAGAAATTCTTGTGCTTCTTCAAGCGACTCTGAGTAAAGAAATTTTCCGCCATTTTGATTAAAATTGACGGTAAAGAGTTCGTCAACTGGGAGTTGTTTTTTGGGTAGATATTTATCGCTATGGTCTTTTTCTGAAGTCTTTTCTTCCTCTTTAGATTTGGCGCTAAATATTTTCCGAAATAGATTCATTTAGAAGAATGAGGTTTTAAGAGCTCAACATACCAAAGATAAAAAATTAAACAAAAAAAGTTTAAATTAGTTTGAAAATTATGCTATTCCTCTTCGTCTATTTTTTCTGCCTCAGCTTCAACTTTAGAGTTTTCGTAAGGACGTTTTCCAAAAATAGTTTCCAAGTTATCTTTGAAAATCACTTCGTCTTTTAGCAGTACCTCGGCAAGTTCAATAAGCTTGTCCTTGTTGTCATTTAGCAATGAAATGGCACGTTGGTATTGTTCTTCAATTATATCCGATATTTCTTTGTCTATAAGTTCGGCTGTTTGCTCGCTGTATGGCTTGGTAAAACCATATTCATTTTGACCGGATGAATCGTAATAGGTTAGGTTTCCAATTTTATCACTCAACCCATAAACAGTGACCATGGCTCTGGCTTGTTTGGTAACTTTTTCTAAGTCACTCAATGCACCGGTTGATATTTTATTAAATATTATTTTTTCGGCAGCCCTGCCTCCCAAGGCTGCGCACATTTCGTCTAACATTTGTTCGGGCCTAACAATTAAGCGTTCTTCAGGTAAATACCATGCCGCTCCCAGTGAACGACCTCTGGGGACAATAGTTACCTTTACCAGTGGCGCGGCATGTTCTAACATCCAACTTACAGTGGCATGCCCCGCTTCGTGGAATGCAACTGCTTTTTTCTCATCTGGAGTGATGATTTTATTCTTTTTCTCAAGACCACCAATGATACGGTCTACAGCATCTAAAAAGTCTTGTTTTTCAACTGCTTTCTTTTCATTTCTGGCTGCAATCAGAGCTGCTTCGTTACAAACATTTGCGATGTCTGCACCTGAAAATCCCGGGGTTTGCTTGGACAGAAAATCAGTGTCTAAATCCTTGGATTTTTTTAAGGGTTTTAGGTGAACCTCAAATATTTCTTTCCGCTCGCGAATGTCTGGCAAGTCTACATATATTTGACGGTCAAATCGACCCGCACGCATCAATGCTTTGTCCAAAACATCGGCACGGTTGGTGGCCGCCAACACAATTACATTGGAGTTAGACCCAAAACCATCCATCTCTGTTAAAAGTTGATTTAATGTGTTTTCCCGTTCATCATTTGAACCTGAAAAATTACTTTTACCTCTAGCGCGGCCAATTGCATCGATTTCATCAATAAAAATAATTGCAGGTGATTTTTCTTTGGCTTGCTTGAAAAGATCTCGAACTCGTGAAGCCCCAACTCCAACAAACATTTCTACAAAATCAGAACCAGAGAGTGAGAAAAAAGGCGCTTTGGCTTCTCCAGCAACTGCTTTGGCCAATAATGTTTTTCCAGTTCCTGGAGGCCCAACAAGCAATGCACCTTTTGGAATTTTTCCTCCTAAGGCTGTATATTTTTCTGGGTTTTTAAGGAAATCTACAATTTCTTGAACCTCTTCTTTGGCACCTTCCAGGCCAGCAACATCTTCAAATGTAGTTTTGGTTTCAAGTTTTTGATCAAAAAGCTTTGCTTTGGATTTACCAATATTAAAAATCTGGCCACCACCACCAGGTCCACCGCCTCCAGACATTCTGCGCATGATAAATATCCATACAGCAATGATAAGAATGAAGGGTACGATTGAAAGTAGTATGTCTCCAAAGGCATTGGTTTCCGTTTTAAAGTTTAGTTCGGTACGGAGGTTTTCCTCAGCAATCGTGTCTTCCAGTTGTTTTTGAAACAACTGCACGTCTCCAAATTCAAAGGCATAGTTAGGTGCAATTCCAAGAGGAAGAATTCTCTGTGGTTGTGATTTTCTGTGTATTTCTTTTTTGGAAGCATTGTCCGTAAGATAAACTAGGGCTTCACGCTTGTTTACAATTTCAACCTTCTTTACATCTCCATCTCTAAGAAATTTAAAAAATTTAGAGGGTGTTGTGGTGATCCCATTAGAAGCGCCAACTCCCCCAGAAAATAAATTGAAAATTAAAAAAACACCAATGACAATGCCATATACCCAGTAGGCGTTGAACTTAAAATTATTTTGTTTTTTATCCTTTGACATATAAATATTTTAATAACGTGTTTCTATTTCTGTGATATTTGCATCGCCCCACAGATTTTCTATATCGTAATATGCGCGTTTGTGTTTTTGAAACACATGAACTACAATGTTTACATAATCCATTAATACCCACTCCGCATTTTCAGTGCCTTCAATTTGATAGGGCTTTTCATGGATACTTTTACTGACAATTTTTTGGATTGAGCTGGTTATTGCGTTCACTTGCGTATTGGAGTTTCCATCGCAGATGATAAAATAATCACAGACTGTATTTTCAATGTTTCTTAAATCTAGCAAGGCAATATTTTCACCTTTTATATCCTCCATACCCTTAATTATTAAGGATAAAAGTTCGTCGGGGCTAGATGTATTTTTTGTCATATATTCGTATTACAATGCAAATTTATTATTTTTTAAGTCTAAAACACGATTTATTATCTTAATTAAATTATAATTTAACTTAAAGACCCCACATGCAAATTATCAAACTCAATGCCATTGATTCCACAAATCGTTATTTGGCAGATTTAGTTTCGAAAATTCCATTGAAAGATTATGCAGTGGTTATGGCTCAATACCAAAGTGCAGGCCAAGGTCAGCGCGGCTCAAATTGGCAATCTGAAAAGGGTAAGAATCTAATAATCAGCATTTTAAAAAAAAATATTAAAACAAAAGTGCAGTACCAATTTGAAATTAACATGCGTGTTTCTATGGCTATTTTAATCACCTTAAAAACATTTGGCATTTCAAACCTTTCTGTAAAATGGCCAAACGACATTTTGTCAGACAACAAAAAAATTTCAGGTGTTTTGATTCAGCTACTTACAAAAAAGCAAAAAATTAATCAAGCCATTATTGGTATTGGAGTAAATGTCAACCAAACGCATTTCAAAAACTTACCCCAAGCTTCTTCAATGAAATCTATTACGGGGACAGCTTTTGATATTGAGGCATTGACCACGGAACTAATGGCACAACTTAAACATTATTTTGATGTTCTAAACACGGATAAATTGATGTCTGAATATGAAAGTGTATTGTTTAGAAAAAATAAGCCATCATCTTTCGTAAATTCCCAAGGGGTGTCCTTCGTGGGCACTATTCTAGGGGTTTCAAAAAGTGGAATGTTGCGTGTTAAGTCTGAAAAGGCAATTGAAGAATTTGATTTGAAATCCATTCAAATGCTTTATTGAATCGATTTTGGAATGTTTGTGACCAAGGTTTCTATAAACTTTGAAATTGGACCCTTTATCATCATGGCCATCATGGGGTTAAAGTTTCCAGTAAAAGACAATTGCACTTCGGTTTTATTGGCTTCAATACTTGTAATATTGGCTTTTAGAGTGAAGTCTAATTTTCCACCTGCAGCCCCCAAAACAATCCTGTTGGGCGCTTCTTCTATTTTTTTTTGAAGGATAATTTCAGGCATGCCAGTGAGTGCGAAAATAAACTTGTCTTTTTCTAGAAGGTGAAATTTGCTGATGTTTTCAGGCATTAATTCCTCAAAGTTTTTCACATTGCTCAGAAAATCAAAAATTTCATCAGCCGATTTTGATAGGCTGATTTTTGGCGATTCTAAATTCATACTATTATATTATATCCCATTCCGATGGATTTGAATTCCATTGGGATAGTACGTTCAATTCTTTATCATTTATAAAACCTGTATCAAGGGCTTGCTCCAACAACGATTCGTAATTACTTAGTGTGTGAAGTTCTATATTTTTCTCTGCGAAATTGGTTTTTGAACGCTCAAAACCATAGGTGAAAATAGCAGCCATTCCTTTGACATTAACTGAGGCACTTTTCAATGCTTCTACGGCATTTAGACTGCTTTTTCCAGTACTGATGAGGTCTTCTACTACAACGACGCTTTGTCCTTTTTCTAAACGACCTTCAATTTGATTCTGACGCCCATGTTTTTTGGCTTCGGGTCTTACGTAAACAAAAGGCAGTCCTAAATCATCGGCGACAATAGCACCAATCCCAATAGCCCCCGTGGCGACTCCCGCAATCACATCCGGTTTACCATAAAGATTTTCTATGTTTTTGGCGAGTTCACTTTTGATGTAATTTCGAATTGTTGGATAGGACAGTACCAGTCTATTGTCACAGTATATAGGCGATTTCCAACCAGATGTCCAGGTGAATGGCGCGTTTGGACTTAATTTAATGGCGTTGATATGAAGTAAAACTTCAGCGGTCTTTTTAGCAGTATTTTTATTAAAAATCATAGGCCAAAATTATTAAAAAATACTACATTTACTTTGTATTAATTTGTTTTTAATTAACAATGCAGAAAATTTTTGTTGGTAATAAACCAATAATTTTAACCACTCAGGTTGAAAAAGAGACGGATTTTAAAAATCTTTTAATCGATTCTGTCAGTATTGAAAAAATCTTTTCTGTTTTAAAAAAAGATAAATACAAATCAGTGCATTTGATTGGGAGTGATTTGGACAGTATGTTGAAAACATTTTTAAAATTTTTGCCAAATGTTATTGCTGGAGGCGGCAAAGTTTTAAATGCATCGGAACGTATTTTATTTATTTTCCGCAATGGCAAATGGGATTTGCCAAAAGGAAAAGCTGAATCTAATGAAACCATAGATAAAACAGCCCTGCGCGAAGTAGAAGAAGAAACAGGTATTAAAGGTCTTTCTATCACAAAGCCACTTGACATAACCTATCACATCTTTAAAAGAAACAATCAATATCAAATAAAAAAAACCTACTGGTTTGAAATGTTTTCGGAATATGAAGGAGATTTAAAACCCCAATTGAATGAAGGCATCACAAAAGTCAAATGGATAGGACCTAAAAAACTTAAAAAAGTCAAGAAAAACATCTACGCCAATATTGAATCGCTTATTTAAATAATTAAGGCTTCAATATTCTTATTTAATGCCTTATTTTTGCGGTTTAATATCAATTCAGGATGATGAAATTTATTCGCAAACGCGCTGCAAACAAAAAAAAGATATTTTAAGTGGCTTGACTGTTGCTTTGGCTTTGGTACCATAAGCCGTCGCTTTTGCCTTTGAAAATGGGCTTTCAAAATATAGCTTATAAAAAATTGGTCTTAACAGCAGCAGGTACTAAATTTTCGTAAGACCCTTTGTAGTGTATAATTTCTCGTACAATTGAGGATGAAATAAAAGAAGTTTCTATAGAACTTAGTAAGAAAATAGTTTCAATTTCACCGACCTTTAGATTGGTATGGGCTATGGCTTTTTCAAATTCAAAGTCCGCAGGATTTCTTAGACCTCTCAAAATAAAGTCGGCCTCAATTTCTTTACATAAATCGGTGGTCAGGCCGGAATAAGTCATGACTTTTATTTTGGGATCGTTTTTAAAAGTCGTTTCAATAAAACCCTTGCGTTCTTCAATGGAAAACATGTATTTTTTTGCAGAATTTTCTCCAATCGCAACAATGACTTCGTCAAAAAGAGCCACCCCTCTGTTGATAATGTCGCAATGCCCTAAAGTGATGGGGTCAAAGGATCCAGGAAATATAGCACGTTTCATGATGTAAAGTTAATCATTTTTAGCAACTGCCATTTCAATGGCATTGCTGAAAAGTTCTGAAAGGCTGATGCCAGCACAAGCCGCTTGTTTTGGAAGAATACTCTCTTTGGTCAACCCGGGAACTGTATTCATTTCTATAAAATAAGGCACATCCCCTTTAAAAATAAATTCACTCCTCGAAAAGCCTTTCATATTTAATACTTCGTAGATGGATTTTGCCATCTTACTCACATTTTTTTCTTGAACTTTAGAAATACGCGCTGGCGTAATTTCATCAGATTTTCCAAGGTATTTTGCCTCGTAATCAAAGAAATCATTTTCTGATATAATTTCAGTAATTGGCAAAACGATTACCTTTCCCTTGTAATTTAAAACCCCAACAGTGACTTCAGTGCCTTCTAAAAATGCTTCAATAATAAGTTCATCGTCTTGTTCAAAAGCGGTGTCAATGGCCGCCTGCAGGTTTTCTATTTTATGAACCTTGGTCACGCCAAAACTACTGCCTGATCGGTTGGCTTTGACAAAACACGGCAAACCTACACGATCAATAATTTCTTTGGGGTAAACCGCGTCTTTTTTGTTTAGTGGATATGAAACAGCTGTTGGAATATCATAAGCTTTTAGCACATTTAGGCAGTCTCGTTTGTTAAAAGTCAAGGCCGCTTGGTACATGTCACAACTTGTGTGTGGAAGTTTCAAAAGATCAAAGTAAGCCTGCATAAACCCGTCTTCTCCTGGCGCCCCGTGAATGGCATTAAACACACAGTCAAAATGAATGATTTGATCTTCCGTTTGTACAGAAAAATCACTCATATTTACAGGAAATTCTTTATTTTCAGCATGCACATAAACCCATTTATCTTTTGTGATATGGATACAATAAGCATTGTATAAATCTTTGGGCAGCTGTTCGAAAACAACCTGTCCACTTTTAAGTGAAATTCCATATTCACTTGAAAACCCACCCATAATGATGGCAATATTTTGTTTCATGCTTATGATTTATTATGTAAAAATATCACTTTTTTATAGACCCTGTTTTTATTTTTCAAATATTAAACCTTATAAAACTGAAATAATCGGCTTAATTTCTCTCAAAAAAATGTTTAGCTTTGCTAAAATTGTGCCCATGAATTTTATTCGATTTTTGTTTAGTAAATCTTTAATAAAACAGCTTATTCTGGCTTTAGTAGCCGTTCTATTGTTTTCCTTTTTGACTTTAAAATGGTTGAAATATTACACCAATCACGGTACATTTGTTGAAGTCCCGAGCCTGTTAGGTTTGTCTTTAAATGATGCCGATAAAACCCTTAAAAGTTTTGAATTGGTGGCTAAGGTACAAGATTCTTCCAATTACAATCCAAAATATCCTTCTGGGGCAGTAATTGAACAAGAACCCATCGCTGGCTCTAAAGTCAAAGAAACTAGGAAAATATATCTGATTCTAAACCCTTCAGATTACAAAAATATTCGACTCCCCGACGTCATTCGCAGTACTTTACGACAAACAAAACCCACTCTAGAGGTATTGGGTTTTAAAATTGGTACGCTAATCTATGAGGATGATTTGGGTAAAGATGAGGTTTTGGAAATGCGGTACAAAGGAAAAAAAGTTAACCCAGGTGATTTGCTAAAAAAAACATCTGTTATAGACCTTGTTTTAGGCAATGGAATTCGTAAGATAAATTAATGGAATATTCTCATGATCATTTAGATCCGCAAGAAGATCTTTACGAGCATTTTTCTTTTGCAGTTGACAAAGGCCAACAACCCCTGCGCATTGATAAATATTTGATGAATTTTGTAGAAAATGCAACGAGAAATAAAATTCAAGCGGCCGCAAAATCAGGTCATATTTTTGTCAATGAAGTCGCAGTTAAATCCAACTACAAAGTCAAACCAGAGGATCAAATTCGCGTTATGTTTGCACATCCCCCTCACGAAAACCTTTTGGTAGCTGAAAACATTCCAATAGATGTTATTTATGAAGACGATTCCTTAATCGTGGTCCATAAGCCAGCAGGAATGGTCGTCCATCCCGGTCATGGCAATTATTCAGGAACCCTAATCAATGCCTTGCTTTATCATTTCGATAATTTACCCAACAACAGCAGCAACCGTCCAGGACTGGTTCACCGCATTGATAAAGATACTAGCGGGCTTTTGGTGGTTGCTAAAAACGATCATGCCATGGCCCATCTATCGGCTCAATTTAAAGCCAAAACCAGTGAGCGTTCTTATGTTGCATTGGTTTGGGGAAACATTGAAAACGACAAAGGATCGATTGAAGGAAACATAGGAAGACATCCAAAAAACAGGCTTCAAAACAGTGTATTTTTAGACGAAGACGCCCATAAGGGAAAGCCAGCAGTTACGCATTTCGAAGTTTTAGAACGCTTGGGATATGTAACTTTGGTAAGATGTACCCTTGAAACAGGCCGTACCCACCAAATTCGCGTACACATGAAATACATTGGGCACACCCTTTTTAATGACGAGCGCTACGGTGGTGATAAGATTTTAAAAGGAACGACTTTTACAAAATATAAGCAGTTCGTTGACAATTGCTTTAAAATACTTCCAAGGCAAGCATTGCACGCTAAGACATTGGGTTTTGTACATCCAAAGAACAATGAATGGCTTTCATTCTCTTATGATATGCCTGAAGACATGAGTCATTGCATTGAAAAATGGCGTGATTATTCCAAGCATACGCATTAGGATTGCATTGATTTTTTTAATCGCTATATCAAAAATATTGAGTGCTAACTTTTTTTAATTTTGAAATTTGTTGGTATTTTTGAATGTAAATATAAATTATTATGAAACTTGTTATTTCGCCGGCCAAGTCTCTAAATTTTGAGAGTGAATTGCCGACAGGATTCAGTTCAGAAGGCTGTTTTTTAAAGGAAGCCCAACAAATCAATACACTTTTGAAGGAGAAATCTCCCAAGGCACTTTCTGAACTCATGCATATTTCTCCAAAACTCAGTAGTCTAAATTATGAGCGCAACCAAGCTTGGAGCCTTCCTTTCAACGCTAAAAATGCGCGCCAAGCAATTTACGCTTTCAGTGGCGATGTTTACCGTGGTTTGGATGCCTATAGCATTTCAAAAGATAAATTAAAGCGATTGCAAAACACAGTTCGTATCATTTCAGGGCTGTATGGTTTGTTAAAACCGATGGATTTAATTCAAGCCTATCGTTTGGAAATGGGGACTAAGTTTCCTGTAGGCAAACACAAGAACCTTTACGAATTCTGGCGTCAAAAAGTAACTACTTCCCTAAACGACGAAATGGCACAAAATGAATTATTGGTCAATCTTGCAAGTCAAGAATATTTCAAAGCCATTGATACCAAAGCTCTCAAAGCAACTTTAATTCACATTGACTTCAAAGAATTTAAAAACGGTAAATACAAAACCGTTGCTATTTTTTCTAAGTTGGCTCGTGGCCTTATGACCCGCCATATTGTGGAAACCAAGGCGGAAACAATTAAAGAACTAAAAACTTTTAATGCAGAGCGCTACGCCTTTGATGCCAATCTTTCTTCTGAAAATAAATTGGTTTTTACCCGCTAGGGTTTTAAACGCACTGGGACTTCCAAAGTTGTTATCTTGTTTTTTCAACAAAATCTAAGTGATTGATATTCGGTTTAGTAGTAATTTCATTTTAGGAATTGATCCAGTTTTTTAACATTTTTTTCCCATCTGGGGTAAGTACAGACTCGGGATGAAATTGTACCCCTTTGACATCTAATTCCTTATGTCGTATTGCCATAATTTGACCATTTTCATCTAACGATGTAATGTCAAAACAATTCGGAAGATCATCTTCGATAATCCAAGAATGGTAGCGTCCCACTTGAATCTCGGGGCCTAAGTCTTTAAATAATAATTCCTTTTTTG
>NZDM01000082.1 GCA_002690085.1 Flavobacteriaceae bacterium | reverse complement strand
TTCTAAAACTTTATAGTGAATGGTATTTTTACCATTTATCGATTTGCTATTTGGATCTACAGTTACTTCGAGATTGTAATATTTTAAATCCCACCAACTTCTCTCTTCTGTAATAGACCCACGAAGGGTATCTTGTCGTGAATAATTTTGTGCATGTAGCTGCGGTTGGATACAAAAAAAACAAATAAGGGTTAAAAAGTAGATTTGTTTCACGGATGTGCTATTTTATTTCAGATTTATTCTCTATCAAAGATAGGTTTAATTTTTTTTTGTAAAAAAAACCTCAACGATGTGAGAGCGATTCAACTAACCCACTAAGCTGCATTTACTTTTTTTAAAAACAATACGCATTCTCTTTATTTACCTTGTCAGCAATACTGCTTCTTAGGCCTGCAACATTAGGATAATGAGTGTATTTTGTAAAGCGTTTTAAACCCATGAGCATCATGCGCTGCTCATCTCCCTCAGTAAAGGATACAATCCCATTTTTTGCACTTTTTGTTATAATGTCAACTGCGTTATAAAGGTAGAGTTGACTCATTTCAATTTGATGTTTTTGAGATTCTAATCCAAAGCGGTACATGTTTTTTTCTGTTCTTAATATGGCCGATTCTGCCATATAGATTTCAATTAGAATATCTGCTGCACTGATAAGAAGTTGCTGGTGTTCTTCAATTTTAGGACCAAATTTCTGAATGCCTGCACCTGCTACCATCAAAAAAACTTTTTTAAGATTCTTTAGGATGGCCTTTTCTTGAGATAGTGGTGCGCTGTAGTCAGGCGTTTCAAAAGAAGGAATTCCCAAAAGCTCTTCTTGTACTTTCATGGCTGGCCCCAAGAGATCTACATGGCCTTTCATTGCTTTTTTAATCAGCATTCCAATGCTGATCATTCGGTTGATTTCATTGGTTCCTTCATAAATTCTAGCGATTCTGGCATCTCTCCAAGCCGCTTCCATAGGTGTATCTTTAGAAAAGCCCATACCTCCAAAAATTTGAATACCTTCGTCTGCACAGTTCTGAACATCTTCTGAAACAGCAACTTTTAATATGGAACATTCAATAGCGTATTCCTCAACACCTTTCAGTTCTGCTTCCTGATGTGTATTTCCACTTTCAATGCGCATGGCGATGCGGTCTTCAATGTTTTTGGCCGCTCTGTAACTCGCCGACTCACAGACATAAGTGTTTGTGACCATTTCTGCCAATTTGTATTTAATAGCGCCAAATTCTGCAATAGGGGTTTTAAATTGTTTTCGTGCATTGGCATACACAATCGCATCGGTTGTGATTCTGCGCTGTGAATCAATACAAGCAGCCGCTAATTTAATACGGCCTATATTGAGCGCATTCATGGCAATTTTAAATCCATTTTGACGCTCTGAAAGCATGTTTTCAACAGGCACCCTGGTATCGTTAAAAAAGACTTGACGTGTCGATGAGGCGTTGATTCCAAGTTTGTTTTCTTCTTCTCCTAAAACAATGCCGTTGCTAGGATCATTTTCAACAATAAACCCGGTTATGTTTTTATCGTCCTCAATGCGTGCAAAAACTATAAAGACATTGCAAAATCCTGCATTGGAAATCCACATTTTTTGACCTGTTATACTGTAAAATTTACCATCCTCACTAAGGGTGGCTGTGGTCTTACCTGAATTGGCATCGCTACCTGCTCCTGGCTCAGTAAGGCAATAGGCCCCAAACCACTCTCCAGAGGCCAGTTTTGGTACGTATTTTTGTTTTTGTGCTTCCGTACCATACAATGTGATGGGCATGGTTCCAATCCCGGTATGTGCGCCAAAGGCCGTACTGAAGGACCCAGTTCCACTAGATATATATTCACAAACAAGCATGGTGGAAACAAAGCCCATGTCTAAGCCTCCGTAGGCCTCAGGAACAGAAACACCAAGAAAACCCATTTCACCAGCTTTGCGCATCACTGCTTCGGTAAGCGCATAGTCCTTGGCCTCAAATCGGTCGCGTTTTGCAATGACTTCTCTATCGTTAAACTCTTTAACGGCCTCTTTCATCATCTGTTGTTCTTCAGAAAAATCTTCAGGCGTAAATACACTGTCATATTCACTTTCTTTGACTAAAAATTGTCCGCCTCTTAATATTTCTTTGACTTCCATAGGTATAAAATTTGAGTATTTTTTAATTTAAAAATTCGAAAATTCCACAAGCGCCTTGACCGGTTCCAACACACATGGTTACAGCGCCGAATTTTGATGCCATTTCTCGCTTGCGCATTTCATCAAACAACTGAACTGATAATTTTGCACCTGTACAGCCTAAGGGGTGACCAAGGGCAATCGCGCCTCCATTTACATTGATAAGTTCTGGATTTAAATCTAGTTCTCGAATCACGGCCAAGGATTGAGACGCAAAGGCTTCATTGAGTTCAATAAGTTCAAGCTCCGATTGCTGCAAGCCGGCCTGTTTAAGTGCCTTTGGAATGGCTTTAACGGGGCCGATACCCATAATTCTTGGTTCTACTCCCGCCACGGCATAGCTCACCAAACGGGCAATGGGCTCTAAATTGAGTTCTTTTACCATGCTTTCACTTACAACCATTACAAATGCAGCGCCATCACTCATTTGAGATGAATTTCCTGCAGTTACACTTCCTCCTTGTGCAAAGACTGCTTGGAGTTTTGCCAAGGCCTCTAAATTTGTACCTTTTCTCGGTCCTTCGTCTTTATTGACTGTATAGTTTTTTGTGGCTTTTTTCCCAGACTCATTTATATAAGTTTGTTGTACTTCAATGGGTACTATTTGATCCTGAAATCGATCTTCAGCTTGTGCTTTCAGTGCTTTCATATGAGAATTATATGCAAATGCATCTTGATCTTCTCTAGAAATTTTAAACTCATTTGCTACGGCTTCGGCTGTATTGCCCATCCCCCAATAATAATCTTCATGACCTGCATTGATAGTGTCGTAGTTGAGCTCGGGCTTAAAACCTGTCATGGGAACAGCACTCATGCTTTCAGCTCCGCCCGCAATGATACAATTGGCCATGCCGGCTTGAATTTTTGCCACGGCCAATCCAATAGTTTCCAGTCCAGATGAACAAAAGCGGTTGACGGTGACACCGGGAACATCTACACTGTCAAGTCCAATGAGTGATATAAACCGGGCCATATTTAATCCTTGTGCCCCTTCTGGCATTGCATTTCCAACAATGACATCATCGATGCGGGACACTTCCAAATTGGGAAGTTCTTTCATCATATGTTGGATGGTTTCCGCCCCGAGTTCATCGGCTCTTTTAAATCGAAAGACCCCTTTTGGGGCTTTCCCAACGGCGGTTCTGTAGGCTTTAACTATATAGGCTTGCTTCATTTTTTAATTTCTAAGTGGTTTCCCCGTTTTTAACATGTGTTGGATGCGTTCTAATGTTTTGCGTTCCGTGCATAAACTTAAAAACGCTTCTCGTTCAATATCTAATAAATATTGCTCTGTGACAAGGCTGGGCTCCGATAAATCCCCACCAGCCATAACATAGGCTAGTTTATTCGCAATTTTTTGATCGTGTTCGCTTATGTAATTACTGGCTTGCATGGTATCGGTTCCAACAAGGAACATCCCAAGTGCCTGTTTTCCTAATACTTTGATGTCTTTTCGTTTTACCGGTTGGCTATAGCCTTGCGCTGCCATTAATTTTGCATGGGCTTTTGCTGTAGCAATTTGACGGTCTTTATTGACAATGACGCTGTCTTTTCCGTGTTTGAGAATTCCCAGGTCAAAAGCTTCATATGCAGAAGTGGCTACTTTTGCCATTCCAATGGTCAAGAAATATTCTTGGAGAATATTGAGTTCAACATCATTTTTACGAAAGGAGTCTGAAGCTCGCATGGCCATTTCTTTAGAACCGCCTCCGCCGGGAATCAATCCGACACCAAATTCAACCAAACCGATATAAGTTTCTGCAGCGGCCACCACTTTGTCTGCGTGTAGTGATAATTCACAACCGCCTCCTAAAGTCATACCGTGTGGCGCCGCAATGGTAGGGATAGAGGAGTAGCGCATGCGCATCATGGTGTCCTGAAAATATTTAATAGCAGCATTGAGTTCATCGTATTCTTGTTCTACCGCCATCATAAAAATCATACCAATATTAGCGCCTACTGAAAAGTTAGCCCCTTGGTTTCCAATAACCAATCCGTCAAAATTTTGCTCTGCCAAATCCACCGCTTTGTTGAGTCCTGACAAAACATCTCCACCAATCGTATTCATTTTGGAGCGGAATTCACAATTGAGGATGCCATCTCCTAAATCTTCAATAACCACACCTGCATTTTTAAAGACTTGATTTGATTTACGAATGTTATCTAAAATAATAAAGGCTTCTTGCCCTGGAATTTTTAGTTGTTTTTTTGTTGAAATATCGAATGCGAATGTGGCGCCATTTTCAATAGTATAAAAGCTGTTATTTCCTGAAGCAACCATATCAAAAACCCATTGCGCAGCGGTTAATCCTTCCGCTTTAATGAGCGCCAATCCTTTTTCTAAACCAACAGCATCCCAAATTTGGAAAGGACCGTGTTCCCAACCAAAACCGGCTTTCATCGCATCGTCAATTTTAAAAAGTTCTTCTGAAATTTCAGGAATTCTATTCGAAACATAAGCAAACATCGCGGCAAAATTTTTGCGGTAGAATTCTCCAGCCTTGTCTTTACCATCCACCAATACTTTAAAGCGATCGATCACATTGTCAATTGATTTTGTCAGTTCAAGCGTTGCAAACTTCGATCGTTTTTTATCTCTGTACTCCAGCGTGTTTAGGTCTAAAACACGAATTATTTTCCCTTCTTTTTTATAAAAGCCTTGTCCGGATTTACTACCCAACCACTTATTTTCCATCATTTGAGTAATGAAGTCCGGCAACTTGAATAAATCGTGTGCTTCGTCTTTTGGGCAATTTTCATAAATACCATTGGCGACATGGACTAAGGTGTCTAAACCTACTACATCTACGGTTCTAAAGGTGGCGGATTTTGGACGTCCAATCACAGGACCTGTAAGTTTGTCAATTTCTTCTACAGTAAGGCCCAATGCTTTCACTTGGTGAAATAAACTTTGAATTCCAAAGATCCCAATGCGGTTTCCAATAAAAGCGGGAGTATCTTTTGCAACCACAGAAGTTTTACCTAAAAATTGTTCGCCATAAGCATTTAAAAATTCGAGCACTTCAAGGTCTGTTTTTGGACCTGGAATGATTTCAAAAAGTTTTAAATAGCGCGCTGGATTAAAGAAGTGGGTTCCGCAAAAATGCTTTTGAAAGTCTTCACTGCGTCCTTCACTCATAAATTTGATCGGAATCCCAGATGTATTGGAGGTAATAAGGGTTCCTGGACTGCGGTATTTTTCTAAGGCTTCAAAGACTTGTTTTTTGACATCCAAGCGTTCCACTACAACTTCCATGATCCAGTCCACATCTTTTACTTTAGAAATATCATCCTCTAAATTACCGGTAATGATACGTTGGGTAAATTTTGGACTATAGATCGGATTTGGTTTTGACTTAAGGGCATTTTTTAAAGCCGTATTTACAATTCGGTTTCTCACGACTTTATCTTGAAGGCTCAATCCTTGTGCTTTTTCTTTGTCATTGAGTGTTTTGGGTACAATGTCTAATAAAAAAACTTCCACGCCGATGTTTGCAAAATGACAAGCGATCCCACTTCCCATAATTCCAGACCCGATGATTGCAATCTTATTAATTCTTCTTTTTTTCATAGATTGTTAGAGCTTTAAAATATTTTTTTTTCATGAATAAGTTGTAAAATTGTCTCTGAAACATCAAAAAAATGATTCAATTTCTCAGGGCCAATTTCTGTTTTTATTTTGTTGTTGAACATAAAAACACGTTGTCTTGAGTCTTCTCTTTTTTCCAATCCCAGGGTCGTCAAATTGATAAGAACACCACGTCCATCTTCTGGATTTGGGCTTCGCTTTATTAAACGCTTTGACTCTAATGTTTTTAAAATTCTTGAAAGACTTGTTGATTCCATGCCCATTTTTGGACCTAAGGAAGTAGAGGGGGTCCCTTTTTTTGGATCTATGCTTAACAATGTAAAAGCTGTGGCCATGGTTGCTTCAAATTTAGAGGCTTCTTCATTGTACATTTTTTGTACGGCAAGCCAGGTTGTTCGCAAGACGTAATCTATTGTTTTTTCTTTCATATCTAATTGGTTGCTCAAATATATAAAATTTTATTATGCGTGCATAGTAAATTATAAAAAAATTATGCAAGCATAGTATATATAAGAAAATAAAAGAGAATTAACTAAGACTAAAGTTGAAAAAGGGGGTTAGTTGTAGATGTTTTCTACCAAGGAACTATAGATTTTAAGAATGACACTGCGTTTCATTTTCATAGTAGGGGTTAGATGTCCAGCATCTATCGACCAAGCATCTGGGGTCAATTCAAATTTTTTAATTTGTTCCCACTTCCCAAACCTAAGGTTGCAAGCATCAACTTCTTGCTGAATACGCTCTTGAACTTCTCTAGAAGCAATCATTGAGTGGTTTGTTTTATCGATATTGAAACCTTTTCTAGAGATCCATTCGGCGACAAATTCAAAGTTAAGTTGAATCAATGCCGCAGGCATTTTTTGATTTTCTCCAATAACCATCACTTGTTCTATAAAATTTGATTCTTTGAGCGCATTTTCAATAAGGGTTGGGATGATGTATTTACCTCCCGAAGTTTTGAACATTTCTTTTTTACGCCCCGTAATTTTTAAAAATCCGTTAGTATCAATCTCTCCTTTGTCTCCTGTATGAAAGTAATCGCCAGTCATTACGGCTGCAGTACGTTCGGGATCTTTGTAATAGCCCATCATGACATTTGGTCCCTTGACAAGCACCTCACCGTCTTCAGCAATTTTTACCTCTACGTTAGAAATGGGCTTTCCAACCGAACCAATTTTAAAAAATTTATTGGCCAACATCCCCACTGTCACAACTGGTGAAGTTTCTGTCAAGCCATAGCCTTCCATAACCATCATGCCAGAAGCACAGAATATTCTAGAAAGACGTGGATGTAAAGCAGCACTTCCAGAAACCATGGTTTGTAATTCTCCACCAAGCGCAGCTTTCCATTTACTAAAAATAAGTTTTCGAGCAATTTTAAGCTGGAATTCATACCACCATCCATTGACACCATAAGGTTCGTAGCGCTCTCCAAGTGCAACGGCCCAAAAGAATAAATTTTTCTTAATTCCTTTAAGTTCTGATCCTTTGGCGTAAATCTTATTAAATACTTTTTCAAGTAGTCTGGGAACCACGCTCATGAAATTTGGTTTTATCTCTTGTGCATTGGTACCTATAGTCTCTAAACTTTCGGCAAAATAGACCGTCACGCCAGCATGTTGGTAAATATAAATCAGCACCCGTTCAAAAATATGGCAAAGCGGCAAAAAGCTCAAGACACGTGATGAGCCTTCGATGAGAGGGAGTCTTGGTATACTAGCCAAAACGTTTTGTACAATATTGCTGTGAGATAGCATGACTCCTTTTGGTTTTCCAGTAGTTCCAGAAGTATATATAATGGTGGCTAGGTCGGTTTCTTTAACCTCTTTTTTACGGGCTTCCACCTCATTTTGAGTTGAGGTATCTTGACCCATTTCTAAAAGTAAGCTGTAGTTTTTACAGTCTTTTAATTGATCAAAACTATAAACATCTTTTAGTTCTGTGTTGGCCTTGACTTTTAAAACCTTATCTAGTACGTCTTGATCGGATACAAAGCAATAAGTGGCTTGGCTGTGGTTTAAAACATATTCGTAATCATCTGATGAAATGGTTGGATATATGGGAATATTTTGTGCGCCTACTTGTAAAATTCCAATATCAACAATGCACCACTCTGTTCGGTTTGTTGAAGATATGACTGCAATTTTATCATTTTTTTGAACCCCTAATTTTAGTAAGGCACGGCTAAGGGCGTTGGCTTTGTCAAGGTACTCTTTGGTAGAGGTGTTGACCCATTCTCCATTTTTTTTACTGACCAAAGCAACCTCCAGATTGTGTGCGTCTAATTGGTGGTAAGGAAAATCAAATAGCCGTTTTATGTCCAACATTTTTTAAGCTTTAGTTACTCTGCAAAATAGGGATTTTTGAAAACTTAACAAATAAGATCCAAAAAATTATGATTCTTGTAAAGTAATGTTTAAAAATCTAAGATTTTTTTTGTGTTGTATTTATTAATCCAGTGAAAAGCATTTTGAAAAGCTTCTAACCATGGGGATGCCGCATCGTTTCTTTCTGAAGGATAATAAGCCCAATTCCAAGGGAAAATAGAGCGTTCAATATGGGGCATGGTCACTAAGTGTCTACCTGTTGAATCACACATCATTGCGGTGTTGTAATCCGAGCCATTGGGATTGTGTGGATAGTCATGGTATGCATATTTTCCTACAATATTATACTTTGATTCTTCATAGGGCAATGCAAATTTTCCTTCTCCGTGTGAAATCCAAACTCCAAGGGTTGCGCCTTCAAGGGTTCCTAACATAACAGAATTATTTTTTTGTATCATGACAGATGTGAAAGCACTTTCGTGTTTTTGAGAGTTGTTGTAGGTCATTTTACCATGCTTTTCGTGCTCGGGGTTGATGAGGTCTAGTTCCATCCAAAGTTGACATCCGTTACAGATTCCAACAGAGAGCGTATCTTTTCGATTAAAGAATTTTTGCAGGGCTTTTTTTGCCTTTTCATTGTATTTAAAGGCACCGGCCCAACCTTTTGCAGATCCTAAAACATCACTATTGCTAAAACCGCCCACAGCGCCTATAAATTGAATATCTTCTAAAGTTTCACGTCCCGAAATTAAATCGGTCATGTGTACATCTCTCACTTCAAATCCAGCCAAGTGCATGGCGTTGGCCATTTCTCGCTCCGAGTTACTGCCTTTTTCTCTAATAATAGCAGCTTTTGGTTTTACTTTGTGGTCATTAACTTCAGGAATTTTCCCATTGAAACTCACAGGAAAGCGATAGTTTAGAGTTTGTTTTTTGTAGTTGTTATAACGGGTTTTAGCAAGTCCATTAGCGGTTTGTTTGGCATCTAATAGATAGGAAGTTTCGTACCAAAAATCTCTATAGGTTTCAATGTTTAAATTAAATTCAGCTTGATGATTTTTTAGCTTTAGCGTTCCAGTTTCTGAAATGCTTCCAATGCGCAGTGCATCAATTCCATTAGATTTAAAAATCGTCTCAACAGAAGTATCTTTGGCTTGAAAAACAATTCCAGAGTTTTCAGAAAATAAGACTTTGACTGTATCTGCCTCTCCAAGGGATGTTAAATCAATTTCAGCGCCTATACCATTGTCTGAAAAACACAATTCTAACAAAGTTGTAATCAATCCTCCAGAAGCAATGTCATGTCCAGCCACAATTTGTTTGTTTTGAATCAAATGCTGCAGGGTGTTAAAAACACTTTTAACGTATTCAGCACTTTTTATTTTGGGCGTTTGCTGTCCAATACTGTTAAGTATCTGTGCAAATGAACTGCCTCCCAATTTGAAGTTATCCTGAGAAATGTTGATATAATATACAGGGCCTTGGTTGGTTTTAAATAATGGTTCTACAACTTTGGAAATTCCATTGCAATGGGCTGCCGCAGATATGACAACGGTACCTGGTGAAAGTACATCACCTTCAGGATATTTTTGCTTCATTGAAAGAGAATCTTTTCCGGTTGGAACATTAATGCCTAATGCAATTGCAAATTCTGAAATACCTTTAACCGCTTCGTAGAGTCGGGCATCTTCCCCAGGGTTTTTACAGGGCCACATCCAATTTGCTGATAAAGACACGCTTTTAAGACCGTTTTCCAACGGCGCCCATATGATATTGGTTAAAGCTTCAGTAATGGCATTTCTACTGCCAGCAATGGGGTCTATGAGTGCTGAAATGGGCGCATGTCCTATGCTGGTCGCTACGCCATGTTCACTTTTGTAATCCAAGGCCATGACCCCTACATTGTTAAGCGGGAGTTGTAAAGGCCCTACACACTGCTGTTTGGCGACTTTACCACCAACACAGCGATCCACTTTATTGGTAAGCCAATCTTTGCAAGCAACAGCTTCTAATTTCAACAATTGCTCAAGATAAGATTCGAGCTGCATTTGGTCATATGAAATGGCCTTATAATTTTTTTCTAATTTCTGGTCTTTTAAAATGGTTTTTGGAGAACTCCCAAACATATCTTCTAGGTTTAGATCCATAGGCTTATTGCCATTTTTTTCAGATTGAAATACAAAACGATGGTCATTGGTTACGGTCCCAACATTGTAAATAGGGGAGCGCTCTCGTGCTGCAATTTTATGAAGTGTTTCAAGATGTTTTTCAGCAATGACCAGGCCCATGCGTTCTTGGGATTCATTTCCGACAAGTTCCTTGTCTGAAAGTGTGGGATCTCCAATAGGCAGAGCGTCTATATTTATATGCCCTCCAGTATCTTCAACAAGTTCCGACAAGCAATTGAGGTGCCCTCCAGCCCCGTGGTCGTGAATAGAAACAATAAAATTCTCCTCGCTTTCTACCATTCCGCGAATCGCGTTGGCAGCGCGTTTTTGCATTTCTGGATTGGAGCGTTGAACAGCGTTGAGTTCAATACCTGAGGAAAATTCGCCTGTATCTGCTGAAGAAACAGCCGCACCACCCATACCAATTCTATAGTTATCACCCCCTAAAATCACTATTTGATCGTCTTTTTTAGGAATGTCTTTAAGTGCTTGATCGGCTTTTCCATAACCAATTCCACCCGCCTGCATGATGACCTTGTCAAAGCCTAAACGATCGGCGTCTTCAGTGTGTTCAAAAGTGAGTACAGAACCACAAATAAGCGGTTGCCCAAATTTATTTCCAAAATCGGAGGCACCATTGGAAGCCTTAATTAAAATATCCATGGGTGTTTGGTATAGCCATGGCCGCGCTTTAAATCCATTTTCCCAAGGACGGTTATTCAATAAACGGGAATAAGAGGTCATATAAACGGCTGTTCCAGCAAGGGGTAGAGAGCCTTTGCCTCCAGCAAGACGGTCTCGAATTTCTCCACCAGATCCCGTCGCAGCCCCGTTAAAAGGCTCTACAGTTGTAGGGAAGTTGTGAGTTTCAGCTTTAAGCGATATGACAGACTCAAAATCTTTTGTGGTATATGTATCTGGCACATCCGCTCTTTTTGGTGCAAATTGCTCTACTATGGGCCCTTTGATGAAAGCCACATTGTCTTTGTAGGCCGAAACGATATTGTCAGGACTTTGCTTGGAAGTTTCTTTGATCATTTTGAAGAGGGAAGTGGGTTGTTCCTCACCATCAATTATAAAAGTCCCATTGAATATTTTATGCCGACAGTGTTCGGAATTTACCTGTGAGAATCCAAAAACTTCAGAGTCGGTGAGAGG
>NZDM01000081.1 GCA_002690085.1 Flavobacteriaceae bacterium | reverse complement strand
TTTCAAATTTTGATTTATTCTTAAAAACTTCATCAACAGTTTCAACTGAGGGCTCAATCGCTTGTGAAATGGTCGCTACTTTATAGGCTTGCTGTAGGGTACCTTGTCCTAAAATTTCTATCACGTGGTATCCAAAATCGGTTCTCACAACTCCTAAACTTCCCTTAGGGTTTTCGAAAGAGTAGGCCTTAAACTCTGGTGCAAAACCAGCAGTGTAAGCAAATTCTATTACACCATCTTTTTCGTTGCTCACCTTGTCGGAAGATAGAGAAAGAAGGGATTTAAACTTAGAGCGGTTTCGCTTTAAAACCTTGTAAATACTATCGGCAGTTGTTTTGGCTTCCGCTTCTGTTTTGGTGACCGAAGCATCTGCGCGAGTGCTCCCTACAAAAGGGGTCAATATGTGGCGGACTTTCGCAGAATCTGGAATGCGTTTTAAAGATACCATTTTGGATAATTTATAAAATCCTGATTCTTTGTAAGGCCCATAAATTTCACCTTCGGCAAGTCCAGATATTTTATCGGCATGGTCTAATGCAAAAGATGATTTAAAAACATAATTATCATTGTAATTATCAGCAGAATATGAGTTGACAAATTCAGCATTGTCTTTGGTGTTTTTAAACCCTACAATGGTTTGCGTTGCATTGGCAGCTTCATTGAATTCCTCACGGTCAGGAACTAAAGCACTTAAATCGGCTTGGATGGCTTGTTCATCTGCTAAGGACGCTTCTTCTTTAAATTCCACAAAAACCAAATCCCTTGATGCCTCAACCTCATATTTTTTAGGAAAGCGCTTCATGTAGGCTTTGATTTCTGAAGTCTTTACTGATATGGTACTGTCAGCGACACTAGAGTATGGAATTTGAACATATTTCAAATCGACCTTGTCGTTCTCAAGTTGGTAATCCAATTCTCCTTCTGTAAGGGTTCCCGTAATTCCGGATTTAACCATGTTAAAATAGGCTTGTTGTACCCCAGAAATTGCAACATTTTGTTCAAAATTTGTCCAAGATTTGTAGTCTATGACAGAGCCCCCTAAGGTGGTTGTCTCTGGAGCAATAGCTTTAAGATTGGCGATAAATTCGTTCAACTTGTCTTGGTCAAAGAGACCCGCTTCATTTTTAAATTCTTCGTAAGATCCTAAATTTTTCTCTAATAGGTTTCGCATATAATCTCGCTCTACAGACAATCCTAGCGCGTCGTATTGAGATTGCATGACTTTGGCACGAACTTCGTTATCCCATGCGCGATTCATGGCTTGCGTGTTGGTCATGGAGCCATTTGATTGGCGTTGGATGTTTTCCACTTTATTCATGAATTCATTGCGTTCTACATCCACTCCATTGATTGTGGCAATGGCGGAATCAGCTGCTGAACTGGACCCTAAATTGGTGAAGATATCTCCAATAACAAATGAAAATAATGCTAGCGCAATAACGATAATTAAAAAAATTGATCGTTGTCTAATTTTGTTTAATACAGCCATGAAATTGTTTTCTAAAATTTAAAAATATAGTGGACGAAAATACCAATTTAATTTGAATTAATAAAACAGGGATTTAATATTTGTTCTACACAAGTGCTTAAAGTCAATCATCTGTGGTGAGTTTCAGTGAAATCATTTCAATTTTGGTATTGGATACTTCCTCAATCGTAAACTGAAAATCTGCGATGCGAATGTGTTCATTTTTAAGAGGAATCTTTTCAGTGTGGTGAACAATCAGCCCTCCAAGGGTTTCATAATTTTCGTGTTCTGGCAGTTGTAATTTATAGGTTTCATTAAGATAATCCACTTCTAAGCGGGCAGAAAAAAGAAAGGAATCTTTATCTAACTGTTTCTCAGTAAGCGCGACTGAGTCGTGTTCGTCCTCAATTTCACCAAACAACTCTTCTACAATGTCTTCCACCGTTAAAATCCCGGAGGTCCCTCCATATTCATCCAGTACAACGGCCAAACTTTTTCGCTTTTTAGTCAAAACGTTCAAAATGTCTTTTGCCAACATGGTTTCTGGTACAAACTCAACTGGCATCAACATAGATTTTATAGACTTTGGACTTTTAAACAAGTCAAAGGCATGGACGTAGCCTAGAATATCGTCAATTGAGTTTTTATAAACTACAATTTTTGAATGTCCGGTTTCTGTGAATAATGCATTCAAGTTTTTGATGTTATCGTGAATTTCAATGGCAGTTAATTCGGTGCGAGGTACCATTACTTCTCTGGCCTTCACGTCTGAAAAGTCCAGTGCGTTTTGAAAAATCATGATTTCACTGTCAATAGCCTCATCTACCGCAACCGTTGCCATTTGTTCACTGATGTAATGCCCCAATTCGACTTTAGTAAAAGCCAATGGAATTTCATCTCCTTTAGTTTTAAAAAATGTTTTCAATACCAAATCTGATATCCAAATCACAAAATTTGAAAAAATTGAAAAAACGATATAAAAAACATAGGCTGGAAGTGCCAATAATTTCAGTAGCATATTGGCGTATATTTGAAAAAACACTTTGGGTAAGAACTCCGCAGTGACTAATATCACCAAAGTAGATATGATTGTTTGAGTCAACAAACTTAATTCGTTGAAAATATAGTGCAACAAGCCTGCTTCATTGAGAATATGGGTTGAAAACCAAGCAACCAATAGGTCGCCCATGTACAGGCCATAAACAACAAGTGCGATGTTGTTACCAATGAGCATTGTGGCTATAAATTTAGAAGGCTTAGCAGTTATTTTACTGAGTAATTTAGATAAAAATCCACCTTGTTTTTTTTCAATTTCAATGTGAATTTTATTCGATGAAATAAAAGCGATTTCCATACCTGAAAAGAAGGCTGAAAAAAACAAACTCAATATAATTATAAGGACTTCTGAGGCCATTTAGTTATAATTTCTCTCGATCTTTAAATCGCTGCTGAAATTTATTTCTAAAAAAAAATATAAAAATCGCAAAGGCTACAAAAAATAATGAGAGGTAGGCCCCTTCTCTATTAGAAGCCCATTTTCCAATGGCATCATAGGCAAATAAACAAGCGAAAAAGAGATAAAAATATTTAAAGTAGTATAAAAATTTCATGTATTTAACGGATTGATCTTACAGTAAAGATACGTATTATTCCGCAATGTAAATCCTGCCCGTGACTTCTAAAACTTGGGCATTTGTAAAATCTTGATTGGCGTCAAAGCCATTGCCATTAGTGATGTAGTCTTTGGTTCTAAATTTTACAGGAAAATCTGTAAATAACCATTCTTTTTTTTGATCGTAATACAATTGATCCGTGAAAAGCGTGTCATTGGTGGCTGTTGTTAAAATAACATCGCCTCTCAAATCAATGAGATCGGTTTCATTATATACCATGGCGTGGTTTGACACCACTGTGCTTGATGCTTTTTTTTTGTCAAATAGCGTAAGATGGATGCCTTCTGGAAATTCGTAAAAAGGGAAGTCTTGGTTCGAGAAATTAATCATTTTTGAACTTACCAAAATAGAAGTTAATCGCCCAGAATCCGTATATTTTGTGTTAATGTTTTCGGCAATAGACATGGGTAAAAAGTCTGTTTTATTGCTAACTTGGATTTGATCAAGCCTCTTGGAACAAGAAAAAAGCATGACTATGATGGATAAAACAGCGATACTTTTAGTTGATATGGAAGGCTTTATTTTCATTAAAGATTTGGTACTGTAACACTGCGCTGAATCCAACAGCCAATATTGATCGTTTCACCTGCTCTTCCAGATGAGAATATCTCACTTTTTTGAGGGGCTTTTGCTTTGAAGTTTGCTATGGATTTAGCGGCATTTTTATTCATATTTGGGTCCACTCTACTGGCTTTGGCGGCTTCTTTGGCAGCCAACCAATAGACGGCTCTTTTGGAAAAATTATCCGTTCCACAATTGTTTGCACTTTTGGCATACATTGCTGCTATAGCAAGATAGGACCTTCCCATGCTTGGATTAAAACTTAGTGTTTTTTGGTAATAAGTACGGGCTTGGCCATAGCGGCCTTTCTTTTTGAAATTTGTAGCAATTTTGAATAAAATTTTTGCTTTGGCAAATTCATCGGTTTCGAGATTTACTGCCTGATTATAAAATACCAATGCTTCATCCGTTTGGCCTGATTTTTCCATTAACAATCCAAGATAAAAAGAAGTGTCAGCATTTGGCTCTAAATTATTTTTCTGTTCCACAATTTTGACAAATAAAGGATCTTCATTACAGCCTTTAGCATACATTCTATTCATGGCGCGTTGCAACCACAATCCATCATTTTTAAAAGTTTCAAAATCTCGACTGTACAGCGGAATTAAATTTTCACAGTTGGCACGAGACCCTAATTTCACGTCAATACTTGATGAAATTTGATCATAAGCTTTCAAATAACTATTATAGGACTTTAAACGAGAAGCGTCTGTACGAGAAAGTTCTTTGGGAGTACCTTCTTCATCCAAAAATGCATTTCTTTTATTGGTATAATTTTTTACCTCACTCTCAACTTTCTCTGTCACAATTTCATAGCTGTTAAAAAGCTCTTGCGCAGGTATATTTCCCGCGTCATACATATCGACCACCAATGAGAAATAGGTGTACAGACTTTTTGGATTGGTAAATGTCTTAGGGTCGCTGTTATAAGCCTCACTAAAAGCTGAATGTAACTGCTTTTTATCAAGCCCCAGGGCTTTCCTATTGTCGTATCTTAACTGGCAGGCCTTTGCCATGTAGGTCCCTTTTGGGGTGACCGATGAAAAGTATTGGGCACGTTCTTCCCATAATGTCAACATATCATTTATAAAATTGACTTTTTCTTCACCCGCACTCTTTTTAATTTTGTCTTTCAAAATTCGTTCTCCGTAAACAAAAATAGCTTTGTTAAAACGTGGGTTTCTTTCACGGAGTTCCATCCAAGGCGTGTAAGCTGCATCGTAGTTTTTAGATTTCACATACTCACTAAAAATAGACAAGGTTTGAATGTCTTCTTGATTTTGAGTAAAACCAAGAGGTCCAAAAATGGAAAAAAATGCAATAATCAATGTAATTTTAGTGTTCATATTTAATTTGTTTTTTTCAAGAATATATTTAATTAAACTTTCGTTTTTCAAACCAACGATCATTTAGTGAGAGACTGATATTAATATTAAAAAAGGTCTCTTTGACTAAATTTGAAGCGGTAGTGCCTCTTTGGCCCCATTCAAATGCTAAGTTAGCATTTGAAAAAAACCGACCAACTGGGATACCTACTCCAAAAGATATGCCAAATTCCTCAATGGACTCGTTATTGACAACCAATCCTGTTTGTTCTAAACGCAACCCCGTCCTGTAAACAATGCGTTTCCAGTAATTCCCAAAGGAATCGTATTTTGGTATAAAAAAACCCCCAATTGACAGAGATGTAGCATCTTCAAAACTAGTATTGTCGATTTCCACAAAGCGGTTGGAAAACATGGAGGCTTCTAAAAACGTATAATCTACTCCTACAAACCATTTATGGGGCTTTCCGATACCAATCCCAAAATTGGTTTTGGATGGCAAAATTAAACTTGTTTCTGCAAGGTCATCCGATTCTAAATCAACAATTGAAGAATCAACAATAAATTCTGTTTGGTCAGAATCGATGACGATGGTCGAAAATTCGCTTTGGTTTTTAGACGCTATACTTGCCTCAGGACTGTAGCTGGCTGCAACCATGAGCTCAATAGAATTATTTATTTTTTTATTAAAAATCGTTCCAAAATTAAAAGAAAACCCTCCTAAATCGGAGCGGTTGACTTCACGACTCTGAAATTGCAATAATTCACCAAAATCATTGTAACCAAAAGCAATACTCGTATTGGAAATATACCCAAAATTGTACTGGGTATCCACGCCAATTTTTAAATTTTTAGAAACTTGATAGCCCAAACCTAAGAAGGCTCTGTTGATACCACCCTCTCCTCTGTATCGGTATTGCAAATCATTGTTTTCATTTCTCGACTGCAGATTATAACCTACAGAGGAATAAGGCAAAACGCCAAAACCCAATCCAAACTTATTCAATGGTAAAGCCACTGCCAAATAGTCTATAGCAGAATTGCTGTAACTGTCCGAGGCTGTAGAAGTTTCAATGGTGGTTGATGAAAAACTTGTTCCCAAAGCAAATTTAACAGGACGGGCCTCATTGTTATAGAACGCTAAATTTGTACCCGCATAGGAAGCTGGGTTTCTTAGGTTGATATGAATACTATCGGAATATACGTTAATTCCGCCCATGGATCTGTTTTCCACAGTGCCTTTAAATTTAAGGCTTCCAAGGCCATAAAATGAGTAGGGTGAGCTTGTTCTCTCTTGTGCAGTTGCAATGCTTGAAATTACAACTATAGCACAAATCAATAACTTTCTGATCATTTTTTTGAGTTATATTCTAATAAAAAATTAAGTCCTTCCAAAAGAAAATTTGAGAAAGCAAATATGCTAATTTTAAATTGTTTACACAAGAAATTAGCATCACCACCTGATAATATTACTGTTAAATCGGAATATTTAGATTTATACGAAGCTACAACCCCTTCAATTTCATTAACAACGCCAAAAACAACTCCAGAATGAATGGCGCTTTGTGTTGAATTACCAATGAAATTAGAAGGTATAATGGGTTCAAGTAGTGGAAGACGATCAGTATTTTTATACAGTGCCTTGTAGCGCATCTGAATCCCAGGGGATATAGCTCCCCCGTAGTAATTAGATTTGGCATCTATAAAGTCATAGGTGATACAAGTCCCTGCATCAATAATCAAAACATTTTGATTGGGATATTTGCAAACGGCTGCAGCGACCAACGCCATACGGTCTGGACCAAGGGTTTCTGGGGTTTGGTATAAATTTTTAAAAGGAAACTTACTTTTTGAATTTAAAAACAATAGCTTATAAGAACTGAAAAATTTCCTAAAATGGCTAGAGTCAAAGGCCGCCACTGAGGCTACAAAAATTTGCTCTATTTTAGGAAAACGATTTAATATCTCTAAAACAGAACGCTCCAAGTCATCGGCTTTTTCACGATGTAAAAAAGTCAATGTTTGTTTTTCGAAAACAGCTAATTTAACACTTGAATTTCCGATGTCAACAATTAAGTTCATAAGATGTTTTAGACTGTAAATTTACAAAACCATTTTTTTAATTATTTACTTTGGGAATACTAAAATTGCATTATATTTGCTGCTGCATTATGCGGGGTACCTTAGCTCAGTTGGTAGAGCAACGGACTGAAAATCCGTGTGTCCCTGGTTCGATTCCTGGAGGTACCACACAAGCCCATTCATCAGAATGGGTTTTTTTATTTAACGCTTAATCTACTTAGATTTTGAAAATTAACAATTAATTATAAAAAATTGATCTTATAATTGCTCATATTTGTAGAACCTAGAATGACATTCAAACTAAGTATTGATGTTGAGACAATTTTTGACTTTATTTGCCTACACATTGCTTTTTACATTTTTAACCAGATGTGAGAAAAATACAAATATGATTGAAGAAATATCTGATGTAGAAGTTATGAAATCTTCAACTGGGGCTGAATATTTTGATTTAAAAAAAATACCCCTTCAAAAAATTAATACACAAGCTCTCAAAGTTATAGAGGACTGGACAGCTTTGA
>NZDM01000080.1 GCA_002690085.1 Flavobacteriaceae bacterium | reverse complement strand
GAGCTCCAAACGCTTTTTGTTGATCAGCTTTCCTGTCACACGGCAAATGCCATAGGTTTTATTCTGAATTCGGATCAAGGCATTTTTTAAATCTCGGATAAATTTTTCTTGACGAATCGCCAATTGCGCATTGGATTCTTTACTCATGACCTGACTACCTTCATCAAAAGCTTTAAAAGTCGGTGAAGTGTCTTCGGTACCATTATTAAGATCGTTCATATAAGCACTTTTGATCAATTCTAAATCGTGTTGTGCCTTTTCAATCTTCTTTAAAATCAGTGTTTTAAATTCTTCTAGGTCTTTATCGGAATATTTAACAGATTTTTCCATAGCCTTTTATTTTATGTATTTTTTAATTAATAACTTGGTGGTAATAGCATCAAAATTGACCTCAATCCCATTTTCAAGTTCGTTTACTGTGTGTAATGTGTGTGTTAATGTTTCAGCTTTAATGTACTCTAAGTTATTTTGAACAGCTTTGTCCATAAATTCATTATTTAAAATAAAAACATCAATCATATCCGTTACTTCAAAGCCTGAATCTTTTCTTAAATTTTGAATTCGATTTACTAGCTCCCGTGCAATCCCTTCGGCCTTCAAGGCCTCTGTAATTGTCACATCCAAGGCGACAGTTACAGCACCTTGGTTGGCAACTAGCCAACCCTCAATGTCCTGAGAAGAAATCTCTAAATCGCTGAGTTGTAAATTAATACTTTTTCCATTAATTTCAAGGGCTAAAAGCCCTTTTTCCTCAATTTTTTGGATATCGTCTGAATCAAATTTCTGAATGGCCTCCACAACTTGTTTCATGTCTTTTCCAAAACGCGGACCTAAAACCTTAAAATTAGGCTTGATTTGTTTGACTAAAATTTCAGATGCATCCTCCAAAAGCTCAATTTCTTTAACGTTCACTTCGTGTTTTATCAAATCTGAAATGGCAATAATTTCTTCTTTTTGTGCTTTGGAATTAATAGGAATCATTATTTTTTGGAGGGGCTGTCTCACCTTTATTTTTTCTTTGGCTCTAAGCGATAAAACCAAGGATGAAATCAACTGGGCTTGTGCCATTTTATGCTCCAGAGCTTTGTCTATAAGCTGAGCATTTGAATTTGGAAATTCTGACAGATGTACGCTGTCATATGGCTCTAATTTTGTAGGAGTTACCAAATCTAAATACAAGCGGTCCATAAAAAAGGGTGCGATAGGAGCGCCAAGTTTTGAAAGCGTAAGCATGCAAGTAAATAGCGTTTGATAGGCAGAAATTTTATCTGCTTCATATGCCCCTTTCCAAAAGCGTCTTCGGCTTAGGCGAACGTACCAATTGCTGAGAAGCTCTTGCGTAAATTCAGAAATTTCTCTAGCTGCTTTTGTGGGTTCATAATTGGCATAATGGGTATCTACTTTTTCAATGAGCGTGTGGAGTTCGGACAAAATCCAACGGTCAATTTCTGGGCGCTGCTCATGTGGAATGGCGGGCTCAGAGTTGTTAAATCTGTCAATATTCGCGTAAAGTGTGAAAAAAGCATAGGTGTTGTAAAGCGTTCCGAAAAATTTACGCTTGATTTCATCAATTCCATCCACATCAAATTTTAAATTATCCCAAGGATTGGCATTACTAATCATATACCAACGCGTAGCATCGGGACCATAGGTAGCTAGGGTTTCAAAGGGGTCCGTGGCATTGCCCAAACGCTTGGACATTTTTTGACCGTTTTTGTCCAAGACCAGTCCATTAGAAACCACATTTTTATAGGCAACGGAGTCAAAAACCATACTGCCAATCGCGTGCAGGGTATAAAACCAACCTCGTGTTTGATCAACACCTTCTGCAATAAAATCGGCAGGAAAAGCTTTGTTGTTGTCAATTAGATCTTTATTTTCAAAAGGATAATGCCATTGCGCATAAGGCATACTCCCAGAATCAAACCAAACATCAATCAGATCACTTTCTCTGCTCATAGGTTGACCAGACGGTGAAACCAATGTAATGGCATCCACTATGTTTTTATGTAAATCAATTTTGGAATAGTTCATATCTGAGAAATCACCAACTGTAAAATCTTCAAAGAGGGCTTCTGTCATGATCCCAGCGTTTACCGCTTTCTGCATTTCGTTTTTAAGTTCTTCAACAGAACCAATACAAAGCTCCTCTTTTCCATCTTCTGTGCGCCAAATGGGAAGTGGAATGCCCCAATAGCGAGAACGAGATAAATTCCAATCGTTGGCATTTGCAAGCCAGTTGCCAAAACGGCCTTCACCTGTACTTTTTGGTTTCCAGTTGATAGTTTGATTTAATTCAAACATACGCTGTTTGACCTCTGTAATTTTAATAAACCAAGAATCTAAAGGATAATATAAAATAGGCTTGTCGGTGCGCCAGCAATTGGGGTAACTGTGCTTGTATTTCTCGACTTTAAACGCTTTGTTTTCAATTTTTAATTTAATTGCCAATTGAACATCTACGGACTTTTCTGGGGCTTGACCTTCTGGATAATATTCATTTTTTACATATTGCCCAGCGAAGTCTGTGACTTCTTTTCTAAAACGGCCTTGTAAATCGACCAACGGAACAAGATTGTCCAATTCATCCTTGACCAACATTGGTGGTATCTCAGGTTTGGCTTGTTTGGCCGCAATGGCATCATCTGCACCAAAAGTAGGCGCAGTATGGACAATTCCAGTGCCATCTTCAGTAGTCACAAAATCCCCAGCAATGATGCGAAATGCATTTTCTGGATGGTCATTTGGCAAAGCATAATCCAACAATTGCATGTATTTTATGCCCACCAAAGCATTGCCCATAACAGTATTTTTAACGCAATAAGGAATCTGTTTAGCATCCGCCTTGTAATCATCTAAGGCCGCCTCAGATTCTATCTTTTCATATTTACCATTAAACTGTTTTGATAAAAGTGCTTTGGCCAAAACAACATTTATAGGTTCAAAAGTGTATTGATTGAATGTTTTTACCAAAACATATTCAATTTTTGGACCCACAGTAAGTGCGGTGTTACTCGGCAATGTCCAAGGGGTTGTGGTCCAAGCCAAAAGATGAATATCACCTTCGTTTTTTAAAGCATTAGGAAGGGTTTCTGGAATTGCTTTAAATTGCGCCACAACCGTGGTATCAGTAACATCTTGATAAGTTCCAGGTTGGTTCAGTTCATGAGAGCTCAATCCAGTACCTGCTTTGGGGGAATAGGGCTGAATGGTATAGCCTTTGTAGAGTAATTTTTTGTTGTAAATTTCTTTTAAAAGCCACCAAACACTTTCCATATACTTAGGATCGTAAGTGATGTAAGGGTCTTTCATATTGACCCAATAGCCCATTTTTTGGGTTAAATCGTTCCACACATCAGTGTAGCGCATCACAGCTTTGCGACAGGCGTCATTATAGGCCTCTACAGAAATGGTTTTACCAATGTCTTCTTTGGTGATACCAAGTTCTTTTTCCACACCCAATTCTATAGGCAGACCGTGGGTGTCCCAGCCCGCTTTGCGTTTGACTTGAAAACCTTTCATGGTTCTATAACGCGAAAAAATATCTTTAATGGCGCGCGCAAGAACATGGTGAACCCCGGGCAGACCATTGGCGGAAGGGGGTCCTTCAAAAAAAACATAGGGTTTTTGCCCCTCCCTTGATGAGACACTTTTTTCAAAAACATCATGCGCACGCCAATAGTCCAGCATTTGATCTGATAACTTTGGTAAATTAAGTCCTTTATACTCAGGAAAAAGAGCGCTCATTATTCTTTAATTAGTCAGCAAAATTACTAAATTTTAACATAACTAAGAGGTCTAAAAAAATGTATTTTCGGGGATTAATTTCTTTTTAAATAGAAAGTATTTTTTGAGATAAAAGATGAAATATAATTCTATAGAATATAAAACATCAGTCCCACTTTTAAGCTTTTCATCTCCAATGGGTTTTGATTTATAGAGGCCGTCTCAAAAATAGAATTTAAACCGTAATAAATAAACGCATTCCAGTTGTTATAGCCCGCACTCAAAGTAAGCCCGTATTGCCATGGGTTCAATTCTAAATCCTTATAGATTCTCGTTTCATTGTTTGCCTTAAAAAAGGTTCTTGAAGCAAATACATAACTGGCTTTGAACCCCGTATAGATGCGCCAGAATTTATTGCTCTGGGCTGTCGAGGTACGCCACCTAAATTCAAAAGGAATTTCAATGGCTTGGTATGAAAATCGATTTTTCTGATAGTTTTGCCCAGACAGGAATTCGTAGTCAAAACTTCCATTAACAGTTGGTGTAATTTTTAAGTTTTGTGCAGATATGTTTAATGCATAACCAAATCCTAGCCCAAAAGCAATATTCCGTTTCTTATTAATTGGAAAATCTCGAATAAACCCCGCTTTAAACCCTGGAGAAAAATTAGTTTGTGTGTAGACCTCGGGCGTATCAATAAGCGTATTGTAAGTGACGCCAAAATAAATTTGATCTTCCCTGTAAAGGGTGTCAATAGCAACCTCGGACGCGTTCTGTGAAAGCCCAATAAATGGCAGTGCGAATAACAGAATTAAAATCCTTTTTTTTTTCATTTTTCTAAGCTTGCTTATGAACTAAAAAAGGCATTCTAGATAGAACACCTTTTATATTTAAAACAACGAGGTGTATCAGTTAAAATTGGTTTCAACATCCCCAATCCCAGTTGTATAATTAATTTTTAAAGCATTGACTTTCCTGAGTTCTTGCTTTACATCTCCCACAATTCCCATGTTGGCCTCTCTGTCAACCTTTAAGGCAACGGTTAGAAAGGGGATTAATTCTTCTCTGAGTGCAGAGCGCTCTGCACTGATAAAAGCACTCACGTCAGTTAAAGCCGCAAATTGATCGTTTAATTGAATGCGAGCCTCCGTTCCAAATTTCTCATAGCCAGAACTTGGTTTTCCCATGTATATATAACTAACTGGGTTTTTCTTGTCCAACTTCTCAACTTGGTTGGCTACGGGTAGAGAATTCTGAATCTTAAGCGAGTTTTCACGCATCACAGTCGCTACCATAAAAAAGAACAGTAACATGAAAACAATATCAGGAAGTGAGGCCGTTGAAATAGCGGGTAGTCCTCCGTCTTTTTTCTTTTTAAATTTTGACATATGCTATTCTTTTGAAATTAAATTTATTGAACTTCTGATAATTTTTGAGGCAACTCCAATTTAATTTGATCGATTAAAGCCTTTAGCTTTTCCTTATTTCCAACAAAGCGCGCATCTTTGTAATTCCTTTGCATTTGTGTGAAATTCATGTCTCGAAAGCCGCGACTTGGACCAATTTCTAAAGCACGTCGGTTTCTAAGCACATTATAAGCCGCCACTAATTCGTTTTGAACAGAAATATAAGCAGCATATGACGTTTCACGCTCATTCTTCAAAGAAATGATGGCCTTGTCTGGATTGTCTGAGGATTTTGGGTCTTTATTGCCCTGGCAGTAATCACAAGTCTCATCTCCATTATTGTCCAAGAATTCGACTGCAGCATCTCTTAAATCCGCCACTTCCATTAGCTCATCCTCAACCAATAATTGGTCTTTTCCGTTCAACAAGACTGTGAAAATGTTTTTCTGCTTAATAATCGGCGGATCAATTTCTTCCATTGGAGGTAATTTTCTATTGATACCAGAATCTTTTTCAATGGTTGTAGTGACCAAGAAAAATATCAAGAGTAGGAAAGCAATATCGGCCATAGAGCCGGCATTCACTTCAGGAGCGGATCGTTTTGCCATAATTACTTATTAAGAGATTTTTTGACACCAAAAAACAACATGGTACCCCCCGCAACAAAAGCAAGAGAATAAAACAAATACAAGCCAGCACCAACAAGTTTAGACTGCGCAACAGACAGCATGGTTCCGTCCTTAAGCATGGTCTCAACACCAGATGCAAATATAAAATAGCATATGAGCGCTAGAAGCGTAAATGCTCCAATAGCAATAAGTGTGTTTTTAAGGCTTGCAGCATTAGATATTAAATTCGAAAGTGTAAAGAAAACTACCGATACAACGGCCGCTGCAAGAATGAAGTAAGCAACGTACATATAAGCACCAACACTTGCAGCCCCATCTGCAGCCTTTATAGCATCATCTCCTGTGGAAATAATAGTGACAAGAAAAGCAATTGAAAGGAGGCCAACCACAGCAGCAACAATCTTTAATAATTTTTGTAAACCCATAATTAATTGATTTGTTTAGTGATTAAAGCTGTTTACTTTTTATTTTTTACAAGGATGTCCATTAATGATATGGAGGCGTCTTCCATGTCATTGACAATACTATCAATTTTAGCAATAATGTAATTGTAAAATATTTGTAGAATAATGGCAACTATCAAACCAAACACAGTTGTTAGAAGGGCTACTTTAATACCACCAGCAACAAGAGATGGTTGCATATCGCCTGCTGCTTCAATTTTATCAAAAGCTTGAATCATCCCAATTACGGTTCCCATGAAACCAAGCATTGGTGCCAAGGCTATAAAGAGTGAAATCCATGATACATTTTTCTCCAACTGCCCCATTTGAACCCCACCATAGGCAACAACGGCTTTTTCAGCAGCATCTAAATCTTCGTTAGAACGGTCCAATCCTTGG
>NZDM01000079.1 GCA_002690085.1 Flavobacteriaceae bacterium | reverse complement strand
GTTACGATACTGCCAGCACCTCTAAAAGAAGCTGCTGTTCCTTTGCCCACATCACCATAGCCACAAACTACGACGCGTTTTCCAGCCAGCATGGTGTCCGTCGCTCTGCGCACGGCATCTACGGCACTTTCTTTACAACCATATTTGTTATCAAACTTACTTTTTGTAACAGAGTCATTTACGTTAATTGCCGGCATGGCCAAGGTGCCATTTTTCATGCGTTCGTACAAACGGTGTACGCCAGTGGTTGTTTCTTCACTAAGACCGTTGATTCCCGAAACCAGTTCTGGGTAGTGGTCAAAAACAAGATTGGTCAAGTCGCCGCCATCATCTAAAATCATATTGAGTGGTTTGCGGTCTTCTCCAAAAAATAGGGTTTGCTCAATACACCAATCAAACTCTTTTTCATTCATGCCTTTCCAAGCATAAACAGGAATGCCAGCCGCCGCAATGGCCGCCGCTGATTGGTCTTGTGTAGAAAATATATTACAAGAGCTCCAAGTGACTTCAGCACCAAGTGCGATGAGTGTTTCAATAAGAACTGCCGTTTGAATCGTCATGTGAAGGCACCCTGCAATGCGCGCGCCTTTCAGCGGTTGCCTGTCTTTATATTCTTCACGAAGGCTCATCAGTCCTGGCATTTCGGCTTCAGCCAATTCAATTTCTTTACGGCCCCAGTCAGCTAAGGATAGGTCTTTGACTTTAAAGGGTACATAGGGTAGGGTCTTCACACGCATATTATATTTTTTAATTTTGAGCTCGTTTGGAATAAACACCCAAAATAGTGTATTTTCGTTCTAATTATTATTTGGTGCAAAGATAACCATTAACTTTTTAATTCTTTCAATGCCACTTTATAAATCTCTTGATGTCAACTCACAAACTCATGTTAAAATTTGGCATATCTCAGAGCCCTTGGATGCTTTAAAAGCATCTCTTAATTTAAAAAAAGAGAGTTTAGAGCGTGTTAATGCCATGAAAAGTGAACTTCACCAACGCGGATTTCTATGTGTTCGAAAGCTTCTGAAAAACTTTGGCTACACAGACCAAGATTTATTTTACGACAATTCGGGTAAGCCCCACCTCAAAGACAGACATTTCATTTCAATTACGCATTCATATAATTATGCAGCGGTGGTGGTTAGCGGTAGCCCAGTTGGTATTGATATTGAAAAAAAACGCCATAAAATTCTCAATATTGCTTCTAGATTTATCGGCTATGAGTCTCATTATCTAAATGAAAATTCAGACAAATACATTCAAAAATTGACATGGATTTGGTGCATTAAGGAATCCTTGTACAAATTGTACTCCAAATCTGGAATTTCTTTAAAAAAAAATTTTTTAGTGCTGCCCTTTGAGTCTAAAAAAAACACCACCAGGGTTTGGATTTTGGAAGGCGAAAGACGCCTAAATTATGAAAGCCTATTTTTTGAATTTGACGGATTTGCATGCGCTATTACCACAACTGAAGCATGAAAGAAATTATTGATTTTTTTAGTGCTCCTTATACCGGCGTAACGGCATTTCATATAACTCTTGAAATTGTGGCTGTATTCTTTGGAATTGCAAGTGTTCTGTACGCCAAAAAAGAAAACATTTGGGTGTTTCCCACAGGGATTATCAGTACCGTATTGTATGTTTACATCTGCTATCAATTTACACTTTATGGTGACATGATCATCAACCTTTATTACACGCTCATGAGCTTTTATGGTTGGTATATTTGGAATCATAAAACTTCAGGGCAAAGCATTGAAATCACAACATCCAATCCCTTAGACATGCTAAAAGCCATCGGCATTTTTATCAGTACAGCAGCCTTTGTTGTTGGCGTTTATTTATATTATGATCGTTTTGATCGCGTAACAGATTATTTTGACACTTTTACCAGCGGGATTTTCTTTGCTGGAATGTGGCTCATGGCCCATAAAAAAATAGAACATTGGATTTTTTGGATTTTGGGGAATTTGATTTCTATTCCTTTATATTTCGTTAAGGGCCTAGGTTTTTCAGGCCTGCAATTCACAATATTTTTAGTTTTAGCAATACAAGGCTATATTGAATGGAAAAAACACTTGAACAAATAACAGCAGACTGCATTAAGGTTGTTCTTTATGGTCCGGAATCTACGGGGAAATCAACCCTTTCAAAGGCCTTGGCAGAATATTATAAAACCGCCTATGTACCAGAATACGCGAGGTCGTATTTACAAGTCAAATGGGACCAGCATAGGACCATCTGTGCCAAAGAAGATTTAGGTCCCATTGCCTTGGGTCAAATGCAATTGGAAAATGAACGTCTTCGAAAAGCCAATAAGTTGCTTATTTGCGACACTGATTTACTTCAAACCAAAGTTTATTCTGAAGTCTATTACAATGGTTATTGCGACCCAAAAATTGCATACTACGCCATAAGAAATACTTATGATTTGTATTTCTTATGCGCTGCGGACATTCCATGGGTTCCCGATGATTTGCGAGACAAGCCCAATGAAAGGGATCAAATGTTTTCGGCATTTAAAAATGAACTCGAAAAACAAAACCTTACCTATGTATTACTTAGAGGGTCTCATCAAAATCGTATGGATATCGCCACCAAATACATTGATGCTTTGCTTGATCAAAACAAAAAATAAAATGTACTTCCATTTAAACCATTGGAAAAAAATTAAATATTGTTAGCACAATATTTTTTTGTGATGTAAATTTGTTACGTTCTCATTAAAGGGGTGCCGCAAGGCTGAGATCACACCCATTGAACCTAGAACAGGTAATGCTGTTTAGGGAAACAAGAAGCAGTAAGTGTTTCAAATTATTACACCAATTTAAAATAAAGAATAATCACCTCTTTTTATTCGATTCTTAAAAAAATCGCATGAAAAATTACATTCTTTGTCTTGCATTTTTAGCACTGTCATATACACCGCTTATCGCCCAAGACACACAAATACAAGATTCAACAGCAACACAAAATCTCGATGAGGTGCTTGTCAAAGCAGTCCGTGTTAAGCCAAACGCGCCAATCACCCATTCTAATGTCACAAGAAAAGACATTGCAAAGCGTAATTTAGGGCAAGACATTCCAGTACTTTTAAATTACTTACCCTCTGTGGTTTCATCATCTGATGCCGGAGCAGGCATTGGCTACACTTATTTAAGAGTCAGAGGTTCAGACGCCACGCGTGTCAACGTCACCATCAACGGAATTCCCTATAATGATGCGGAGAGTCAAGGCACTTTTTGGGTGAATCTTGGAGATTTTGCATCTTCGGTTGAAAGTTTACAATTGCAACGCGGGGTAGGAACCTCCACCAATGGTTCTGGAGCTTTTGGCGCCAGTTTGAATATTTTAACAGATGCTATCTCACAAAAGGCAGGAGGTGAAATTTCCAATGCTTTTGGTTCTTATGGAACACGAAAACACACAGTGAAATTTTCTACTGGATTGCTAGACGATCATTTTGAATTTGCTGGACGTTTGTCTAAAATTTATTCCGACGGCTATGTTGATCGTGCCTTCACAGATTTAAAATCTTACTTTTTGCAAGGAAACTACATCGACGACAATACCATTGTCAAAGCCATTACCTTTGGGGGTAAAGAAAAAACATACCAATCCTGGTACGGATTGGATAAAACCCAATTAGAAGAAGATCGTACGCAAAACCCTTACACCTACGACAATGAAACAGACAACTATTGGCAAGACCATTATCAGTTGCATTGGAACGAAACTTTGAACTCTAACTGGGCAACTAATATTGGCTTGAACTACACTCGTGGTAAAGGCTATTTTGAACAGTTCAAAGATGAGCGCAGCGCAGCGGATTACAACAACCTTATCAATGATGACAGTGATGTCATTGTCCGCCGATGGTTAGACAATCACTTTTATGTGGTCAATGCCAATGCGACTTATCAAAAGAATGGCCTTGAAATTATCTCCGGGATTTCTTACAGTGACTACACCAACGATCACTATGGGGAAGTTATATGGGGCAGTGATTTGGCGGCAGGAACTTCCATTAGAGACCGTTATTATTTGAGTATTTCGGACAAAACAGATTTTAGTGTATTTTCAAAATCGACTTTTAAGGTCAATGATAAATTACAAGTCTTTTTGGACCTTCAGAATCGATTTGTCAATTATACGACGACAGGGTTAACCTCAGAGCGCGTACCAATTGATATTGATGCAAATTTTAGCTTTTTCAATCCAAAATTAGGGCTTACCTATGATTTGAATCCAAACAATAGTTTGTATGCCTCCTATGCTCGCGCAAATAAAGAGCCTAATCGCAATGATTTTGAAAGCAATGCTACAGATGTTACTCATGAAGAACTCAATGATTTTGAATTGGGATGGCGCCACCAAAGTGAGCGCCTGCAACTCAATGCTAATCTATATTATATGCGATACAATAATCAGTTGGTTCTTACAGGAGCATTGGACAATGTGGGGGAGTATTTAAGAGAAAATGTTGATAAAAGTTACCGCTTGGGATTGGAAGTGGATGCTAATATCGCTTTAAATGATGAGTTTTCATTAAATTCTAATTTTGCTTTGAGTAAAAACACAGTTCAAGATCTGCTAATAGATCGTGATGGAGCACTTCAGAATTTTGGAGACACCAACATTGCTTTTTCTCCCAATGTCATTAGTACAAACGCCATTGAGTATGCTCCCGATGCTAAATTTAGAACCGCTTTGATTGGAAAATATGTTGGGGAACAATACATGAGTAACACGGATAACGAAGCCTCTAAACTAGATAGTTATTTTGTGGCCGATCTAAATTTCAGTTATACGATAGATGTAAAATCTGTTTTTAATTCCATCGTTTTCACAGGTATGGTCAATAATCTTCTCGATTTAGAATACGAAGATAGAGGCTATACTTACTTGGATACTTGGAGTGGCCCAACGGCATCAGAAATCCAGGGTTATTACCCACAGGCCACTCGTAATTTTATTTTAGGTATGACAATGATATTTTAGAGAGAATGAAAACTCATAAAAAAACCGCAATGAAGGCTGCGGTTTTTTATTTAAAGGTTTTTAAAATTAATTTGATATTAACAATTCATTGCCAATACGTTCTATAAAATAGGGCTTAAGACTGCAGCGCAGTTCTGGGTTTTGCAAGGGTTGGCCAGTGAATAAACTGTATCGACGCGTTTCATCGCAGCTGCTGTAGGCTTCAATGCCATCGATCACAAGAATGGAACATGCACCAAATGGTTCATTGGGATCTGCGGCATCAAAAGCCACATAGCCGACTCCTATATTGTTAACAAACAGCCCACCATTACCTTCATTGGGCACATAAACAGGATTGTTTGGGAAGGTCAGCTGATTGTATTGCGCAAGATTTAAATTTAAACTGACTTGTATCCCTACATTTAATAAGAAATTACAGTTTCGGTCGTAGTTATTGTTGTTTGAACAATTAATGCAAACCAAAAACAAACATAGATTTGTGAGAAATCTAAAAAAGAAGCGTTTTGATAAAAAGGGTGTAATGTTCATTTACAATTTATCTTAAATGATCTTATCTTCGAAAATACAATAAAAAGTAACAGCTGCTAAATATTTTGTATATTTGTACCATGATCTCGTGTAAACGAGATTTTTTTTATGTTTTAATTAAAGCATCATAAACAACCCCTAATCCATTGAAAATAAAATAGTACCGCATGAGTAATGTATCATATTATACCACCGAAGGGCTGAAAAAACTCCGTAATGAGCTTCAACAGCTGAAAGATGTTGAGCGCGTTAAGGCCTCTAAGGCCATTGCTGAGGCCCGTGACAAAGGAGACTTGAGCGAAAATGCTGAATACGATGCCGCTAAAGAAGCCCAAGGCATGCTTGAAATGCGTATTTCAAAGCTTGAACTGACCTTGGCAGGAGCCCGTCTTATTGACGCTTCCCAACTGGATAACTCTAAAGCATTGGTTTTGTCCAATGTTAAAATAAAAAACCAAGCCAACGGCATGGAACTCACTTATTTGTTGGTTGCAGATGGCGAAGCCGACCTTGCTGCCGGCAAAATATCTGTTAATTCTCCCATCGGAAAAGGACTTCTTGGCAAAAGTGTTGGAGATATCGCAGAAATTCAAGTCCCCAACGGTGTTATCAAGTTTGAGATCTTAGAAATTTTTAGATAATTTGTAGTATGGCCTCAATATTTTCAAAAATTATTTCGGGCGAAATTCCTTGTTATAAGGTTGCTGAAACAGAAGATTTTTTGGCCTTTTTAGACATCTATCCAAATGCCAAAGGACACACGCTTTGTATTCCCAAAAAAGAAGTAGATAAACTTTTTGATTTGGATGAATCAACATATAATGGATTGATGGCGTTTTCAAGAACTGTAGCGTTTGCTATAGAAAAAGCCGTGCCATGTGTTCGCGTCGGAATGACCGTCATAGGCCTTGAGGTTCCGCACGCCCATGTGCATTTGATTCCTTTAAATGGGATGGAAGATGCTCAATTTATAAAAAAAGAAGTTCAGCAAACTCCTGAAGCATTTCAAGCAACAGCCGATGCTATCGCGAATCATTTATAATTTTTTAAGTGCGATTTGAAATGTGGTGCCTTTACCTACTGCCGAGTAAAGTACTTTAATTTTACCACCATGGTATTGTTCAACAATACGTTTGGCTAAAGACAATCCTAAGCCCCATCCTCTTTTTTTTGTGGTGTAGCC
>NZDM01000078.1 GCA_002690085.1 Flavobacteriaceae bacterium | reverse complement strand
GTTAGAGTACCGTCATATGAACCAGCAGGAATAGTTATTCCTCCGATAGAATAGTGACTAGGATCACCATCTGATAGATCAGCATTTACAGTTACATCGTAAGATCTGTCTGTATCAGTTGTGACAGTAGATTGAACGCCTAATGTAACAACTGCTCCTTCTGCTTTAACCGCTACTGATGCTGATGTATCAGTAAATCCTAAACCTATTTGACTTCCGTCATATACGTTGTTTATGTTCTCGTCATCTTTATCACAAGCAGTAAACACTACTAATGCAAAAAGAATACTAAATAATTTTATTTTTTTCATCTTAACTAAATTTTTATAATTAATAATTAGGATTTTGTTGTGCAGCCTGATTGGCAGTCAATTCACTAACTGGGATTGGAAGTGTAAATCTGTAATCAGAATTGGCTAAAGTACATCCTGAAAGGAAAGAACATTCCCTCGCATCTCTGTCTAAAGCTCTTCCACCTCTGTCACCCATTCGCTTTAAGTCTACCCAACGATGTCCTTCAAACAAGAACTCGAGTCTTCGTTCATCTAAGATCATTCCAAAGGCATCTTGTTCGTTAGTAGGAGCGGAAAGGGCATCTGCCCCTCTTAGAGATCTTAATTGATTGATAAGCACTCCAACTTGTGCAAAATTTCCAGCATCTGCCTCTGCTTCAGCTACAATTAGATGCATTTCAGCAGCACGGAATACTTTTAAATCATTTAAAAGAGGTTGTGTCCCGCCAGGGTATTTGTAAGCTAAGAGAACATCATCATTTAAAAAGTTGTCATTGGTCTCATAATCACTATCAATAATAGATTCTGCAACATTTAAACATCTTGACAAACGTACATCTGAAGTACCCGCCATTATGTTGTATACAGAGCGACTCATTTCCATAAAAGGTCCTCCCTGTTCGGATGCATCAACGAAGGCATATAAGCTTCCAGCCCAACCACCACCGGCAGTTCCTTGTCCGTCATATGAGTCTCCGATTGAACGTTCTAAACTAAAAATAATTTCAGTGAAGTCATTGTCCTCGAACATTTGTACGAATTGAGTTTGGTCAGAAACACTGTAGCTAGTTAAAAGAGCTTCAGCGTACTGTTTTGCAGCAGCATAATCACCTTTGTAAGCATGCATTCTGGCACGGATAGCATTAATAGCATCAAGTCCTAAGAATTTGTTGCCTGCATCAGAAGTTATGAGGCCTTCAGCAGCATTTAGATCTTGAGTAATTTGATCATAAAATTCCATGTTAGTTGACCTTGGTATCTGAGCAAAAATATCTTCAGTTACACTAGTTAATAGCAATCCAGCTAAAGCGTCATTATCTGTATAATCAGTCGAGAACCATGTCAAAATCTGAAAATGAGAAAATGCTCTGATAGCATGAGCTTGACCCATTATGTTATCGTATGCTACTGGATCCTCACTTCTATCAACTAAATCACCGGCTTCAATAACTCTATTAGCCATCCCAATAGCACCGTAGTAGCTAGACCACATTCCTGAGGCGTAACCATTAGAACTGTTGATATTGAAGTTTTGTTCACTAGAGTTTTGACCTCCATTATCACGTCCTTTGTAGCATTCATCTGTCATTGCAGAAGTAAACCCAATTTCATAGGTTGTATCTAAAAAGTTATAACTCGCTAAAAGCCCACCTTGAAGATCCGCAACACTCTGAAAAGCATTTTCAGCACCAAGGCGACCAGGCTGAGTGATCTCTATGGCATCATCACAGCTTGTTACTGAAAGTATCAAACAAGCATAAATGAATTTAAATATATTTTTCATGTTTTTATTTTTTAAATTGTTATTTATTAAAATCCAAATTCTAGTCCGAATGAAACAGTCTTTGGTGTAGGATATCCAGCTTGAGCTGAACCTGATCCCTCAGCGTCTAATCCTTTCCACGGAGACCAAGTAATTAAGTTTTCACCACTTGCAAATATACGTGCATATGAAAACCCAGATTTATTTGCAACACTTTCAGGAATATTATACCCGACTTGGAAAAAACGCAATCTTAAATAATCGGCTTTTCTTAAGTGTCTATCTGATAAATCTTGATCATCTAAATTAGTGGCATTTAGGGAAGGCACATTAGTAATGTCACCTGGCTGTTGCCATGCAGCCAAAATGTCTCTAGAGTGTCTGAATTGACCAATATCTCTTGGATCCATAAACCCTGAATAATCAAAATCAAATCTGTATATTCCAGTAGCGTAGTTGAATTGAGTTGTCATGAATAAATTTTTCCATTCAGCATCAAATCCGAAGCTACCTTGGTAATCAGGGTAAGCATTTTTCATTGTAGCTAACTGATCCGATTCAATCAAGTCTTCTGTGATATTTCCATTCTGATCTTGAAATAACATGTTACCATTTGCAGGGTTAACACCCATATAAGGAGCAGCATATATTTCTCCAATTATTCCACCGACACGAAGTCCATAAGGAATATCTCCTCCTGAGCCTAAACTAATCACTTCCTGTTCGTTAAAGTTAGTTACAAATGACAATGTCATTCCGAAATCTCCTTGTTTTTTAGCTTTGAATAAATCATACTTTAATTCAAGATCAAAACCAGTGTTTTGAAGCTCTCCTACGTTTGCACTAATAGAAGATTGAGCTCCATTTATTGCTGGGGAGATTGGAGTTGGGAAGAATAAATCTTCAGTATTTCTTTTGTAAATATCGAAACTTCCTCTCAATCTGTTAAACATAGAGAAATCTATACCAATGTTAGATGATACTACAGTCTCCCACTGTAATGAATTGTTTCCAATTTGAGCAAAAGTCAATCCATTTACACCACCATACTGGTTTCCTGTTACGTATAGGTCTCTAGTAAGGTCAGCTCCTCCAAATGGGGCAAATGCTCCTCCAGAGTCAACAATACGTTGGTTACCCGCTTTACCATAAGAACCTCTAAGTTTGAGACTATTAATCCAAGTTACATCTTGCATGAAATCTTCTTTAGAAAGATTCCAGCGACCTGCTACAGACCAGAACGTCCCCCACTTATTTGAGTCGGCGAACCTGTATGAAGCATCGCGTCTGACAGTTGCAGTGAAACCGTATTTTGTATCGTAATCATAATCTGCATAAGCAAATACAGAAAACAATCCAGCATTTTGGATATTAGCACTAGCAGTATCAACGAAATTATCGTTTGCAGCATTATCGTCTATGTATGCTGATCCGTCTCCTGGATAGTATGTTGCAGGATCTAAACCTTCAGCAAAATAACCAAAACTTCTCCAGTGCGCTTTGAAATACTCAGTAAATAATGAAACATCAATAGTGTGTTTATCGTCAAAGGTATTTCTATAGTTCAACTGATTGTTGAAATTTAAATATACTGAACGGTTAGAGTTACGTTGTTCAAAACCTGGAGTTTCGTTTCCAGTTTGGGCGAACAACTGGGCGTTGAAAGAGTTTGGTGCTTCTGATCTTGTTAATTGATCTTCAGTAAAATCAGCACCAAATGTTGAATTAAAGGTTATTTCATCTGTGATATCATAGCTTGCTTTTAAACTTGCAATAGCTCTTATTTCATCATCACGTCTAGTGTATGTCTCTAATCTGTCTAATAAGAATAATGGTGTGTTTGCGAAAACAACTGGAATGTTGGCACCTTCACCAGAAACATAAGAATATGGAGAAATGTACGGTACACTTAATAGGGCTCCATTCACAAAGTTTCTATTGATGGCTCCACTACCTATTGAGTTTGGCTCTAAACTCTCAGAGTAATTTAATGATAATGAAGTGCTGTAACGAAAACGACCATCATTAGATTTTCCATTGATATTATTTCTGAAATTAAAACGCTTTAATGTACTAGCTTTAGCTAAAATTCCTTCAGTATCTGAAAAACCAAGGGAAGTGAAAGAGTTTAAATTTTCACCACCAGATGATAAGCTTAAGGTGTGTGTTTGAGTAAGACCAGTGTTAAAAAACACATCCAACCAATCAGTGTTAGTTTGTCGTGCACGAGCTTCTAACTCAACATCTGAAAGTGTTGATCCGAATCCAGATCCATAATCTTTTTCAAGCTGTAACTGTTCTCTAGAATTCATCAGATTGTAATCATTAGACTGAAGATTAGAAAAGCTTGTCAATCCAGAATATGAAACCTTGAGTCCTTGGTTGTAAGTCCCTACCTTAGTTTTGATAATTATTACACCATTTGCCCCACGGTTTCCATAAATGGATGTTGCACCGGCATCTTTTAAGACAGAAAGTGATGCAATATCATTCGGGTTTAAACTTCTAAAATTGTCTTCATCTACAGGGACACCATCAATAATAAATAATGGTTCTGTATTTCCAGAAATAGAACTTACCCCCCTAAGGTTAATTAAACTGTTACCCCCTGGCTGTCCATTGTTTGTTACAATATTTAGACCTGCTACTTGCCCTTGAAGTGTTTGGGCGAATGAAGCATTTGGTCTAGATTCAATGGTCTCGGCCGTAATGGTTGTAGAGGAAATACTTGATGTTTCTTTCGAGGTTGTTCGATAAGCTTCTACTACAACCTCATCCAGAGCGTTGTCTAGGCTCATGGAAACATTGATTGTATTACTTGCTCCAACCGTTTCAGATTGGCTTAGGAAACCAACATAGCTGAACACAAGAACATCTCCAACACTTGTTGAAATAGAATATTGTCCATCAAAATCAGTTGTTACACCAGTTGTTGTTCCCTCAATAATGACAGTAGCGCCAGCGAGTGGCAGTCCAGATTCATCAGAAACAGTTCCTGAAACATTTTTGTTTTGTGCAAATGAAATTTGCACTACCAACGCCAACATCAGCGTTAGTATTACACTAAACTTTGTTTTCATTTTTGTTAATTATTTGAATTAGTCCCTACAAATGTGATGATAAAAACTCAAATAACCAACTTTGTTTAAATTTAATTTTAAATAATTATGTATAAATATGTTTCTTATGGTTCCATATCAGCAATTTGTTGAGCAATTATAACATTCAATTAAACTCAAATCTTTGAATCGAAATATATTTTAAGTTTATTATTATAATAAGACATCAGCTTTAATTTTTTTGTTAGAAAGTGCTTGTAAAGCTCAAATGCACTTTAGATTTAGAGAGATCAAATGGGATATTTTTTATTTTACCATTGGCATAAGTAAGGCGTAATAACCCCCCGTTACTTCGCAGTCCGAACCCAAAACCAAATCCATAAATTTGGTAGTCCGTATTGTTAGAATCTTGAAAATAGCCGGCATCTATCACAGAGTGTACAAAAAGTCCGGGAGAGAATCGGTAGCGGTACTCGCTGCACAACACCCCCAAACGAGTGGCAAACAAACTGTTTTCACGAAAACCACGAACAGATGTGATCCCTCCAAACCGCAACAACTCATTCAACAGATATTCATCTGATTGCAGTTCCTCCAAATGTACTTTTAAGAATATGCTATTTTTTGGATTTATACTAAAAATTTGTAACCCTTTTAAAAGTATATGTCGTTGCTTTAGTTCTGAAGCGGCACTTCTTTTACCAAAAGCGACTGACACCTCCAATTGCCTATGCACTGGAAAAAGTAGATCTGTTTGCTGTTGCTTGCTATAATTGTAATTTATTTCATAAAACTGACTGTCAAAATCTTCTACAAATGTATCGTATGTGTTAGTAATGGCATTGGATTGTTGCAGACGCACCCCCAGACCAAGTTGTTGATTTTCGTTTAGCTGGTAAAATAGTTTAATCGCCTGTTGGGCCGTAGTGAAGGTACTGTCTTTTTTAAAGATATTAAGATTTAAAGTACTGCCCAAAGGGGTGCCAAATAAATAGGGAAGCTGAAGCGCAATATCGAGTGTTTTTTGATCAATTTCGTCACTTTTGTAGTTGAGGTTAAGGGATTCGCCAAAGTTTAAATTATTGATGAGTTTCAAGTCTAAATAGCCATCAAATTCAATCTTCCCAGTGGTTTCGTCGGAGCCAAACCCTAAAAATCCATCAAAGCGGTTGTTTTTAATTTTTTCTAAGTATAAATAAACAGTAGTGCTATCTTTGGTAAACAACACTTCAGCGGGCCGTTTTTGTTGTGCAAAGGGTAGCTGGTTTAGAAGCTTCATTTGAGATTGAATGCGTTCTAATTTAAAGGGTTTTTGAGTTTTAATTTTCAAAAAATATTTAATATACGAAGTAGGGAACTTGTCATAGCCCAAGACTTTGATGTTTTGCAGCGTTCTTTTTGTACCCTTATCTAAAACAAGATTGGCCTTGATTTTAATTTCGTCTTTTGGTTGAATGTTTTGAAGTTGAAGCGTTGCAAAAGTGTAACTTTCATTGGACAATGCTATAGAGAGTTGATCTAAAGTATTTTCTAGAGCGGATATGGGGACCTCCACATAAAATTGATTAGAATCGGGGTCTTTTTCAATAGCGTAACCCAAGGGTTTAAACAAGCTGGAATGCCCAAAAATTAAAATGGACTTGTAGGCGGGTCCCAATTCAAATTCTGCAGTGTATTCTAATTTTTCATTTTTTAAACCCAAAAACTTTAAGCTGATGTATCCTTTGTTGTAAAGCTGTTTTTGAATGTGCTTAATTTCGGTTTCAAGTGCTGCCACATTTTCAAAAATGACTGGTGCAGACAAACTTTCTAAAACTTCTTGATCCGTTGGAGAATATCCTTTTAGATTTAAGGAAATTGCCTGAGCATTTATTTGCCAGACGCTGCCCAAAAATAAGAGGCATTTTAGGATGAATATGTTTTTTGAAGTCAATCTAAAATGTTTGATGTAAAACTAACGCAAAAAAGAGTCAAAATATATAGGAAGAAAAAAAAATCAAAAATATTTTAAAAAACCCTGGGTAGTATTTGAATAATACATTTTAATCATTACCTTTGCACGCCTCTAAGAAGAGGAAAGTAAAGTTATTACATATAATATATGCCAACAATATCACAATTAGTAAGAAAAGGAAGAGTCAAGCTAACTAAGAAGAGCAAATCGGCTGCTTTGGATTCCTGTCCACAACGACGTGGTGTATGTACGCGTGTTTATACAACAACGCCAAAAAAACCAAACTCTGCAATGCGTAAAGTTGCTAGGGTAAGGTTGACTAATGGTAATGAAGTAAACGCCTACATCCCTGGAGAAGGACATAACCTCCAAGAGCACTCGATAGTATTGGTTAGAGGCGGAAGGGTTAAAGATTTACCAGGTGTTAGATATCACATTGTTCGCGGCGCACTTGACACAGCAGGTGTTGAGGGTCGCACTCAGCGTCGTTCTAAGTATGGTGCAAAACGCCCCAAAAAGTAATATAAAAACACTTTAAATAGAAGACATGAGAAAAAGACAGGCAAAAAAACGACCTATTTTACCAGATCCTAAATTTAACGATCAGCTTGTGACACGTTTTGTGAATATGATGATGTGGGATGGTAAAAAATCTGTTGCTTTTAAAATATTTTACGATGCTATAGCCATTGTAGAAGAAAAAAACACGGACGAAGAAAAAACAGCTTTGCAGTTGTGGAAAGACGCTTTGTCAAATGTGATGCCGCACGTTGAAGTGCGCAGTCGTCGCGTTGGAGGGGCTACCTTCCAAATCCCAATGCAGATTCGTGCAGATCGTAAAATTTCTACGGCCATGAAATGGTTGATCAGTTTTGCAAGAAAGCGTAATGAAAAATCAATGGCCCTCAAGCTTGCATCTGAAATTTTAGCAGCTTCAAAAGAAGAAGGTGCTGCAGTAAAAAAACGTGTTGATACACACAAGATGGCCGAAGCAAACAAAGCATTCTCACACTTTAGATTCTAATCAGAAATGGCAAGAGATTTAAAATATACAAGAAACATTGGAATTGCTGCGCACATTGACGCAGGAAAAACCACCACTACGGAGCGCATTCTTTATTACACAGGCGTTTCTCACAAAATTGGAGAAGTTCACGATGGTGCTGCAACCATGGATTGGATGGAGCAAGAACAAGAACGCGGTATCACCATTACTTCTGCTGCTACGACTTGTACATGGAATTTTCCAACAGAAAATGGTCAATCTACTAATGAAACAGAGGGATATCACTTTAATATCATTGACACCCCTGGTCACGTAGACTTTACTGTAGAAGTAAACCGTTCTTTGAGAGTGTTAGACGGTCTTGTATTCCTTTTCAGTGCTGTAGATGGTGTGGAACCACAATCTGAAACAAATTGGAGACTTGCGGATAACTATAAAGTACCCCGTATTGGATTTGTTAACAAAATGGACCGCCAGGGTTCAAACTTTCTTGGTGTATGTCAACAAGTTAAAGACATGCTAAAATCTAACGCTGTCCCTATTGTCCTTAATATTGGAGAAGAAGCGGACTTCAAAGGTGTTATTGATTTGGTTAAAAACCGTGCTATCATATGGCATGATGAAAGCCAGGGATCCACTTTCGACGTGATCGAAATCCCCGAGGACATGAAAGAAGAAGCGAAAAAGTACCGTGCACTCCTAATAGAGGAAGTCGCTACTTATGACGAAAATCTTCTTGAAAAATTTATGGAAGATGAAGATTCTATTACAGAAGACGAAGTGCATGCTGCACTGCGTGCTGCCGTTATGGATATGGCCATCATTCCAATGGTATGTGGATCTGCATTTAAAAATAAAGGGGTTCAATTCCTTTTAGATGCTGTGTGTCGCTATTTGCCATCACCAACAGATAAAGAAGGTATCACAGGGATGAATCCTGATACTGAGCAAGAAGAAATTCGCAAGCCTGATGTCAAAGAGCCTTTTGCTGCCTTGGCTTTTAAAATTGCAACAGACCCTTTTGTAGGACGTTTGGCATTTTTTAGAGCCTACTCAGGACGTTTGGATGCAGGTTCTTATATTTTAAACAACCGATCTGGAAAAAAAGAGCGTATATCTCGTATCTATCAGATGCACTCCAACAAACAAAATGCCATCGATTTCATCGAGGCTGGAGACATTGGAGCTGCTGTTGGATTTAAAGACATCAAAACAGGGGATACCATGACAGATGAAAAACATCCAATTGTATTGGAATCCATGGATTTCCCAGATCCAGTAATCGGTATCGCTGTTGAGCCTAAAACCAAAGCCGATGTCGATAAATTAGGGATCTCATTAGCTAAACTTGCAGAAGAAGATCCAACGTTTACTGTTCGTACCGATGAAGCTTCAGGCCAGACCATTATTTCTGGTATGGGGGAGCTACATTTGGACATTATTGTTGACCGTTTACGACGAGAATTCAAAGTGGAGGTTAACCAAGGACAACCACAAGTAGAATATAAAGAAGCCATAACGCAACGTGCTGAGCACAGAGAAGTTTATAAAAAACAATCTGGTGGACGTGGTAAGTTTGCGGATATTGTCTTTGCGCTGGAGCCAGCTGAAGAGGGAAAAGTAGGCTTGGAATTTGTTTCTGAAATAAAAGGTGGAAATGTACCAAAAGAATTTATTCCTTCTGTTGAAAAAGGATTTAGAATGGCCATGCAGAATGGACCGCTAGCCGGTTACGAAGTAGACGCCATGAAAGTCACATTAAAAGATGGTTCTTACCACGACGTGGATTCAGATCAACTGTCTTTTGAGCTTGCCGCCAAGCTTGGATTTAAAAATTCAGCGAAAGCAGCCAAAGCCGTTATTATGGAACCCATTATGAAACTTGAGGTGATCACACCAGAAGAAAACATGGGGGATATCGTTGGAGACCTTAACCGCCGTCGCGGTCAAGTTAGTGACATGGGCGACAGAGCCGGTGCTAAAACAGTTAAAGCTACCGTACCACTTTCTGAAATGTTTGGTTATGTAACGACTTTAAGAACATTATCTTCTGGTCGTGCTACTTCCACGATGGAATTTTCACACTATGCGGAAACTCCGTCTAACATTTCTGAAGAAGTTATAAAAGAAGCCAAAGGAATACAAGCTTAAAAGTATTTTAATATGAGCCAAAAAATTAGAATAAAATTAAAATCATACGATCACAATTTAGTAGATAAGTCTGCTGATAAAATCGTAAAAACCGTTAAAAGTACGGGCGCTGTTGTCACCGGACCAATTCCATTGCCAACGCACAAAAAATTATTTACTGTATTGCGTTCTCCACACGTTAATAAAAAAGCGCGAGAACAATTTCAGTTGAGCTCCTACAAACGACTATTGGATATTTACAGTTCTTCTTCAAAGACCATTGATGCTTTGATGAAACTAGAACTGCCAAGCGGAGTTGAAGTAGAAATTAAAGTATAACAAAGTACTGAACTCGATTCAGTAAACATGTCCCGAGCTGCGAGCAACGGAAAAGCGGAAAAAATACAATTCAAGGGTTGAGATGTGTTTGACCCTTAATTTTTGAATAAAAAGTAAAATAATAATTAAACAAATAAATTAATAATTATGTCTGGGTTAATAGGAAAAAAAATCGGAATGACCAGCATCTTTGATGAGAACGGTAAAAACATGCCTTGTACTGTCATTCAAGCTGGACCATGCGTTGTTACCCAAGTCAGAACCGAAGAAAAGGATGGTTATGAAGCCGTTCAATTAGGTTTCGATGACAAGACAGAAAAAAGTGCTATTAAAGCCGAAATGGGTCATGCCAAGAAAGCCGGTACTTCTGTTAAGAAAAAAGTCGTTGAGTTCCAAGGTTTTGAGGAGGAGTACAAATTAGGTGATACAATCACTGTAGCGCACTTTGAAGAAGGTGAGTTTGTGGACGTCACAGGAACTAGTAAAGGTAAAGGATTTCAAGGTGTTGTTAAACGTCATGGATTTGCTGGTGTGGGTCAATCCACCCACGGTCAGCACAACCGTCTAAGAGCTCCGGGATCCATTGGAGCAGCGTCTTATCCCGCACGCGTATTTAAAGGCATGCGAATGGCTGGGCGTATGGGAACGGATACCGTTAAAGTTCAAAATTTAAGAGTTTTAAAAGTAGTAGAAGACCAAAACTTACTCGTTGTAAAAGGGTGTGTTCCTGGTCATAAAAACGCTTACGTAAAGATTGAGAAATAATGAAAGTAGCAGTTTTAGACATTAACGGAAAAGACACAGGTAGAAAGGCAGACCTTTCTAACAAGGTGTTTGCTATTGAACCTAACAACCACGCCGTCTATTTAGATGTGAAGCAGTACTTGGCCAATCAGCGCCAAGGAACGCACAAGGCTAAGGAACGTGCCGAGATCGTAGGAAGCACACGAAAAATTAAGAAACAAAAGGGTACAGGTACTGCTAGAGCTGGTAGTATCAAATCCGGGGTTTTTAAAGGTGGTGGACGTATTTTTGGTCCAAGACCTAGAAACTATGGTTTCAAACTCAATAAAAACGTGAAGCGTTTGGCCAGAAAATCGGCTTTG
>NZDM01000077.1 GCA_002690085.1 Flavobacteriaceae bacterium | reverse complement strand
TGATGAGGTGTTTACGCACGTCCCTTTTTTACACGGACAAGAGCTGCCCATGATTTATGTAGCTTTTATGACATTCATTCTCATTATGTCTTCAGTAACCATGGTCTTGGCAGTGGATGCTGGCCATCAAATGAAGAAAAATAAAGTAATTTGGTACATGTTCTTTACCATTATTGGTGGGGCTATTTTTGTGGGCTCACAAGCGTGGGAATGGGCTACCTTTATTCAAGGAGACTATGGGGCTGTTCAGACCAAAGGGGGTAATATTTTACAATTTGGCAGCTACAAATCTGTTGATGGAGAAGCCGTTTTTAAAAGAATACCGGTTGAAGAATTTGTGGTTGCAGCTTCCTCAGAACGAACCCAGCATGAAAGTAAAAGTGGTATTTGGTTTACAGCTGAGGGCAGCCTTCCAGCATACACAGTCAATGATGTTTATCTTGGCCTGGTATCCAATCCCAATATACTCGTGCGGACTCAAACAATTAATGCCGAAGGCGAAAAGACCGTTTTATCAAGAGAAGAGTCTTTACGTCAACTCAAGATGAACGGTAAGCGCTACGTCAAGGGCGCAAATTTAGAAGTCAATGAGTATGGCACGCCATTGTTTGCAGATTTCTTCTTTTTCATCACAGGGTTTCATGGGTTTCACGTTTTATCGGGTGTTGTGATCAATATCATTATTTTCTTTAATGTGATCATTGGTACTTACGAGCGTAGAAAAAATTATGAAATGGTTGAAAAAGTAGGCCTGTATTGGCACTTTGTAGATTTAGTTTGGGTTTTCGTATTTACCTTCTTTTACCTTGTTTAAAATAAATATTAAATAAAAATGGCAGACCACGCACACAAATTAGAAATCTTTAGAGGATTGATTAAGTTCAAATCCAATACACAAAAAATATGGGGTGTACTTTTATTGCTTTCCATTATTACAGCGGTAGAAGTAGTTTTAGGAATTTACAAGCCTGAGATTTTAATGGGGCCCTCAATGACTCCTTTTGAAGGCGGCGTAGGAGCAACCCTTTTAAACATTACTTTTTCAGCCTTTATCTACACCAAAAGCTTAAATCTTATTTTTATTGTATTGACGATTATAAAGGCCTATTACATTACTTGGGACTTTATGCACATGCGCGACGAAACAAAATCGCTAAGACGCTTTGTAGTTTGGACTGCGGTCTTTTTAATTTGTTATTTAATCTTTATTCTACTACAAGAAGGAGGTTATATAGAATCGGTTTATACCCAAGGACACGTCAAAAGAGATTTCTAAAAACAAGGCATCTACTTTTTGGTTCAATATTTTATTTCTAACCAGATTTCACTCGCTTAATAAAAAAGTGTTAAAACAGACTATTCAGTTTATTTCTTTATTAGTATTAATTAATTTAGCATTCTAAATCAATGGCCAATGTTTGACTTAAACCTTCAAAATGCTTTAAAAAAAGACCGCGATAAACTTGTAAGCAGCCAAGACTTAAAAGCTATAGTACAGCGTATTTTCGATCATAAAGAAGCCTCCAAAGCCCGAATTAAATCAAAACTAGACAACCAAAACAACTCTTATGTAAACAGCTTGACTTTTGATGATCTTGATATCGATAAGATTTTCCACATTGATTCCATTGAAAAGTTGTGCATAAAGTATCGGCTTAGATTTTTGGACACCCATTTGTTTAAGGGTGACTACCCCAATGAATTATACAGCATTATTCCTGAACTAGAAGCTACCCATGAAACTAAATTAGATAACTTTAAAATAATGGCACCCTCTAAACTTTTTAGACTAAAAACTAAAGAGGATCCCTTGCTTTTTGTCCCTATCGGCAATGGCTACTATTACCTAGTCCATAAATGGGGGAATGATTTAAAAACTTATAGAAAATTATTGGTTTGGCCTTTTAAAAACATCAATACATTGATTTTCACTTCTATATTGTTAAGTTTAGCATCTACTGCCCTTGGCTCTGTGCTTTTCAACAAGCTATCGGACACACAATTATTTGTAATCTTTGTATTCAATATTAAAACGTTTGTTTTCATTACATTTTATTTATTGTTTATGATGCGCAAAAACTTTAACGAGTCCATTTGGGATAGCAAGTATAAAAATTAAGAATATATTATAATATAAAAGATTAGCTTTAAACCTGTCTTTTATATTTTTGCATTATGCATGTGTCCAAAATAAAAAAACCACTGGTGCTTTCCGTCTTATTTTTTTTGCCGGTGCTCTTCCTATTATTCTTATACCCGTCTAAACACAATTACGAAACCCTAGACATTGTTCAGACAAACATCCCTGAGCTTTACAATTTTAAAACGCTTGATGGGGACAGCATTAATTTGGAAGGTCATTTATCAGTTGTTGGGTTTTTAGGCAACAACCCTATGGATGACGCTACCTTTGCCTTGAATTTAAAAGAGCTCATCTATGATAAATTCTTAGGATTTAAAAGATTTCAGGTTTTGGCATTGGTGCCATATTCTGCGAAGCAACAAGTTTTAGAGTTAAATAAAGAACTCAATGCATTTGCTCCATTGCAATATTGGAAATTTGCTTTTGGGACCGAACAAGCCATCAAAGAGGCTTATACCAATTTTAAAATAACGCGGCCGTTAAAACTCAATTTATCATCTAACCATGTGTTTGTTGTGGACAGAGAGCGCCATCAAAGGGGGCGGTTGGACGACCGCATAAAATCTGAAATTGACACCCATTCAGCTGTTTACGCTATGAATTCATACAATGTTTTGGAAATTTCAGATTTAAAAAACAAAATGAGTGATGACATTCGTATTTTATTTACAGAATACCGTCAAAAACGAAAGGGAAATTTTAGTTCAACCACGCGTAGAGCCAATGATTTAAGACAATGAAAAAAAGCAATTATTCATATATAGGTATCGCTTTTATTATATTGGTCTTTGGGATTATTTTTGTCCCGAAAATTGTGACACGTGTTCAAGCAGGGGACATCACTAGAACAGAAAGTCGCAGTGAAAATGTCTTTTTACAAACGACAGATGCAACCCCACTTTCATACCTAATAATTAATGGAGAACGCAAAAAGGTAATGCCCTTTAGTTTTACAAATCAGAACGGCTTAACCATCACCAATAAAGACTTTGATGGACGTGTCTACCTAGTTGAATTTTTCTTTACTACTTGCCCTACCATTTGCCCTAAAATGAGCCAAAACCTGGTAGACATTCAAAACTCATTTCCAAAGCGCTCAGATTTTGGTATCGCCTCCATAACGATCAACCCCAATTATGATACGGTTGAAGTGTTAAAAAACTATGCTGACCAATATGGTGTTACCCATCCAAATTGGCATTTTCTCACCGGCAAACAAGAAACGATTTATGACCTGGCCAACATTGGGTTCAACCTTTATGCTGCTCAAGTAGAGGGGGCTGCAGGGGGGTTTGAGCATTCCGGGAATTTCGCTCTCATTGACAAGGAGGGTTACATTCGCTCTAGAACGGATGCTTTTGGAAATCCAAAGATATATTACAAGGGTACAATCAGCCAAAGAGACCAAATAAGCGATGAAGGAGAACAGGAAGAAATTTCAGCGCTTAAGGAGGACATTTTAAAATTATTAGACCATGATTAATTCTTCTAATAAATACTTGGCATCTAAGCTGAAACTGTGGACTAATATCATCTCCATTTTCATCCCTTTGGCCGTGGCACTTTTATTTACAATCAAGTGGGATCAAGATCAATTAATTTTGATGCAAGAGATAATTTTACTTGAGAATTTACCCATTGCAAAACCACTTACTTTTCTGCCTCCAATTTATGCCTCCATAAATGGCCTCACCGCCGCCATGTTAATTGCCGCTTTAATCGCCATTAAGAACAAAAGAATATCTCTTCACGAATCTATAATGAAAACAGCAATTAGCTGTTCTGTCGTATTTCTGTTGATGTATATTGCCTATCACATAACGAGTGATCCAACGCCCTATGGAGGCGCGGGACCCCTAAAATTCATTTACTACTTTATTTTAATCACCCACATTGTCCTCTCTATCGCGGTCATACCGTTGGTTTTATACAGCTATATAAGGGCCTATTTGGGAGATTATAAAGCCCATAAAAAAAATGTAAAATACGCCTATCCAATATGGTTATATGTCGCCATCACAGGCGTTGTTGTATACCTTATGATTAGCCCTTATTATGTTTAAAATTTGAAACGCATAATTACATATATATTTTTGCTTTTTTTAGGCTTATTCACTCAGGCTCAATGTGCTATGTGTCGCGCTGTTTTAGAAAGTGAAGCAGGCCAAACTACTGCCAAAGGTGTCAACGACGGTATTGTCTATTTGATGTTGATTCCTTACATTCTTATGGGAGGATTGGCGCTTGTTGCCTATCGTTACGTGAAGAAGCTTTCAAAAAAAAATTAAAATCCTTTAAAATTGAAGAATTCCTTGAAACCTATATTCAAAGCGATTAATATTTTTTACAGTTATGTAACAAAATTCAAGTTTTTACGTCCTAAGAATACAATTAAATTAAAGTACAAATGCTCAAAATTGAAAAGCTCCATAAATCTTATCCTATTGGTGATTCCAGCCTTCATGTTTTAAAAGGAATTGACTTATTTGTTGAAAAGGGCGAGATGGTAGCGATTATGGGTTCTTCAGGCTCTGGAAAATCAACACTACTCAATATCATTGGCATGTTGGACGAGGCCGATGAAGGCAACTACACATTAGACGAGGTTCCCATTAAAAATCTCAGTGAAAAAAAAGCAGCCATTTATAGAAATAAGTTTTTAGGATTTATATTTCAGTCCTTCAACCTTATCAACTATAAAAACGCCTTAGAAAATGTTGCATTACCCTTATACTATCAAGGTTTAAAAAGAACACGACGACAAGAAAAAGCTAAATTCTATTTGGAAAAAGTAGGCCTGTTAGGTTGGGCCTCACATTTACCAAGTGAGCTTTCTGGTGGTCAGAATCAACGTGTTGCTATTGCCCGGGCTTTAGCATCAAATCCTAAACTTTTGCTAGCAGATGAACCAACAGGCGCTCTTGACAGCACAACTTCGTATGATATTATGGCTTTTTTACAACAGCTTAATGACGAAGGGAAAACTCTTTTAATCGTAACCCATGAGCAAGATATTGCCAATATGTGTAAGCGCATTGTTCGATTAAAGGATGGTTTGATCATGGAAGACAATTTTGTAAAACAACAAAGGGCGATTGCTGATGTTTGATATAGACTTTTGGCGGGAGGTGTTTCAAAGTATTGACAAAAACCGTACCCGCAGTTTACTCTCTGGTTTTACGGTTGCTTTTGCGATTTTACTATTTACCGTTCTTTTTGGTTTGGCTAATGGACTTAATAACACATTTTCTGAAGCGTTTGTTGATGATGCAGCCAATTCTATTTTTATTCGCTCTGGGCGCACCACCAAAGCACACAAGGGGCTTCAAGCAGGACGGCGTATTCAATTTAAAAATGAAGATTTTAACTATATAAAGTCTAATTTTGAGCCTAGTATAGAATTTATAACCTCAAGAATTTATCGCAATGTCGTGGCCAGTTATAAAAACGAAAAAAACAATTATTTATTAAGGGCTGTCCACCCCGACCATCAATTTTTAGAAAAAACAATGATTTCGAAAGGACGCTACCTCAACCAGCTTGACATGCAAAACAGAACCAAAGTGATTGTTATTGGAGATTTAGTGCGACAAGATTTGTTTTTAAAGGAAAAAGATATTGTTGGCAATTACATCAATTTAAGTGGTATTTCTTATAAAGTTGTTGGTGTTTTTAAAGACGACGGTGGCGATGACGAAGAGCGCATTATTTACATGCCACTCACAACGGCTCAAAACATTTATGGCAATAATGATTACGTGGATCAAATCAACCTAACCTACAATCCAGTATTAGACTTGAATCAAGCTATTGATTTTGGGCTGGAATTAGAAAAGCAACTTAAAGCTCGCTTCACAGTGGCAAAAAATGACCAGCGCGCCATACGAATTTCTAATATGGCCATGCAAAATAAAGGGATTAATCAAATGACTTCGGTTTTGGGGATTTTAATTTTGATCATCGGTTTTGGGACGCTAATTGCAGGTGTTGTTGGCATCAGTAACATTATGATTTTTATTGTTAAAGAGCGTACCAAAGAAATTGGAATCAGAAAGGCTATAGGCGCTTCCCCCAAGTCTATAATTTCCATCATTTTAGTTGAATCTGTTTTTATTACAACATTGGCTGGATATTTTGGGCTTTTAATTGGCATGGGCTTACTAGAGTGGGCAAGCCCACACTTAAAAGCCTATTTTATAACAGATCCAAGCGTCAGTCAAAATTTGGTTTTGGTTGCTACTTTTACACTAATCACTGCCGGTGCTATTGCTGGATATTTACCGGCAAAGAAAGCCTCACTAATCAAACCCATTGTGGCCCTAAGAGACGAATGATAATATGAAATTTTTATTTGAAAGCGATACCTGGAAGGAAGTGTACGACAGTTTGACTAAAAACAAGGTTCGTACGGTTATCACAATGATTGGAGTTTGGTGGGGGATTTTATTGCTTATCGCTCTTTTGGGTGCCGCCCGAGGAATGGAAAATTCTTTTGATCGAATTTTTGGAGATTTCGCCACCAACAGCGTCTTTATTTGGGGTCAAAATACCAGCATTCCCTTTAAAGGGTTTCAAGAAGGAAAATTAGTTAGCCTTAAACTGTCCCATGTTCATAAAATAAAAGAAAATATTGAAGGCGTAGAACTCGTAGTACCTAGGAGTCGCAGTCAAGCCTTGGTGGTCCGTAATTTTTTATCAGGGCGTTATGGCGTCAATGGAGATTACCCATTGCTGGATCAAATTCAAAAGAAAAAGATGCTGCGCGGTCGCTTTATTAATCAAAATGACATCAATATCAAGCGCAAGGCTGCGGTCATTTCCGAAGATATTTACAAACAACTTTTTGATAAAAATGAAAACCCCATTGGGCGGTACATTCAAGTCAACAACATGAATTTTACAGTGATTGGGGTCTTCCAAAACGAAAATGTGGATATGGGGCCTTCTAGTGATATTCACATTCCTTTCACCACCTTTCAGCAGATTTACAACCGCGGCGATCGCATTGGTTGGATGGTTGTGACCGGTAAGCCTGAGTACAATATCAAACAGATTGAGGAAGACATTAAATTATTGTTGCGTAATTTGAATAAAATACACCCAAGAGATAAAAGGGCTCTAGGCAGTTTTAACCTAGGCAAAGAATTTGCAAAAATCACAGGTTTTCTAAAAGGAATGCAATTTTTAACATGGTTTGTAGGTATCGCAACCTTAATTGCTGGCGTTTTTGCCATTGGAAATATATTATTGATTACGGTTAAAGAGCGTACTAAAGAAATTGGGATACGGCGTGCCTTAGGCGCCACGCCTTTTGAAATTAAACGTCAGATTGTAGTGGAAGCCGTATTTTTAACCTTACTTTCAGG
>NZDM01000076.1 GCA_002690085.1 Flavobacteriaceae bacterium | reverse complement strand
GGGAGGTGTAGGAAGAATCTCAAATATGTTTGCATCTACAGCTGATGGAGTACACAATGAAAGCTGTGCTCACTCAGCAGGAAGTACTTTAGGTGCTGTCTTGGCTGGAAGTAGTGAAATTGCATATGATGAAGATCTATCAGAGCCGGTTCAATTAACATTACTTAATCTGCATGATCTAGCAAAAAAGACGATTAATTATGGGTTAGTAATACGTTTTCAGTTTAATAGGAAGATTTCAGAAGATGAAATAAGTAACATATTAACACCTATAGTGGACAAAATACCGGGTGTCTTGGATAGTGCTGGAAATGAGAAAATACCTATAGTCTTGTTCAATCCTAACACTGGGATGGCAGTGATAGACAGCAATCAAGGTACGTACATGTCCGGCTACGTCAATGCTGGGTATGATATTAATTGTTTATATATACAGGTCCCTGTCATTGATGAAAACATTAATTCTATACCCTCCAATATAACTATTCCTGTACCTTCAGATATTGTATTCATAGAAACACAACTTGAGAAACCAGGTGGAGCAACGTATACAGGTTCAGACTATTATAGATTTTCTGATTATGATTATCCATTAACACGGGGAAACCTTTCTTTACTAGGAGATGGTAAAAATGTGTTAATGAAAAAATTAACTTACAACGTCCTAGATTATAGCCCGGTCAGCGAAAATTGGCAGGATGGAAGTATATATAAGATTGACAAAACAACATCATTGCTTAATCTTAGTGGAGATACAGACGACGATGGTTGTAGTATATCATATATTTTAGGTGCTACTGCAACTAACCCGGCAGTAGAGTCTTTTGGTATTCCTATAGATAATTTGTTACCTTCTGATTATACATTAATTAGAGTACGTATTAAAAAGTCCTTTTTTGATGACAATTTCAACCCTTATAAAGATGAATATGTTGTAGGAAATGCAAATTATATGGACATTTGTTTTAATGCCTTTAATGATGCTCAAATAGAAAATACTTTATATGGTGTGTCTGGAATAGATATATCTAGCTTGAATAACGATGATGATGACGGTTATTATTACGTGTACTTCACTACAGACAACACTATATACAGCAACTTGGCGCAAAGCAGCTCATCAGACCTTCCTCCAGTAATTACAGTTTCTGGTGAGAAAAAAGGTTTTCTTTTATATAACAATAATGGTGCAGATTTTCAGTTAGGGTTTCTTATTAGAATTAGAAATGGTGATACTACAACAGAACCTCTTGATAGTCTGGAAAACGCACCATGTTATCTCACTCCGGCTGAAAATCAACCGTTAACTAGCTTGAATGATTGGGTTTCATTTCAGTACATCTGAATATTATAAATTGAATAAACTATCAAATTATAATTTTTATTACGCCTTCATAACAATATATTACAATATAGTATACAATGTCAAAAGCAAGATCAATGTATGCAGGATCTTCTGGATATAATTATGGTGCAAACAAAAACAGCCCTGGTAATGGTAACGGTAAATGGCAAGGGCTTTGGCCTAGCGTAGGTCATGCTAGAAATGCTCGCTTGATTAATACTCGTGCCGGAGGCGATAATCGTAATGTGGTATTTTGCATGAATCAATTGGGAGGTGTAGGAAGAATATCAAACATGTTTGCAACTACTGCTGACGGTGTTAAAGAACCTTGTCCTGGTGCAGCTACAGGTATGACAACAGGGCAAGCATATGCAATTTTACAAAATTACTTCAAAGGATTAAATGTTGTGCTTGTAGGTATATATGAAACAGTCCAAGCAGATTTGAATAAATATAAGTCGCATCTCCATAACTACCCAGATATACGACATTATGCATCTTTTACTAATGAACACAATGCTAAAAATAATTATAATGGTATCTCTGACCCACAAGTAAGAGAAGCTATTGATGTACTTAACTCTTTAGAGTTTTATGGTGCTGCTATGATGACAAGTGCTAATGGTGCAAGTCTCCTTTTAGAACAAAGACATATAGTAGGAACTGCGACAACTGCAACCATTGAAGCGCTTGAAAATGCAGGTTTTGGGAAACGCTTAGATTTAACTGATAACAAAGTATTGTTAGCATTATCTTACGGGATCACTCCATTTGACATGAAAGGCTTGTCGTACAACTCAATTGAAGATAATGAAGTATGGCATTTGGGAATAGCAATTAATGGTACTCAAGTATCTGGTACAGCGCAAAGTACTCTCGGTGGTGAGTTCTCGGGCATCGGGGTGGTAGCCCCTACAAACGAAGTTGATGCAGGATATTGCGGGTTTTTAAACTCTACGAAAAATACCGCACGAACGTTTAGTATATTTAAAGGGGACAAAGAATCAGGAACTTCAGGAACTTTTTGGATTAAGTTTACTTTCTACCTGAAAAGCAGTGCTTCCGTCTTACCGATTTCAAAATGGATACAAGTCCAACGGCATTATTATGGGCCCGACAGCGGCGCATACCCATACAACACTGCACCAAATACAATGTGGTCCACACTTTTCCAAACACCTCCCGAGAACGAGTTTAAAAATGTGGGGATTTTGTCGTGGAATCAATATGGAGTTGATGCTTCCGATGTAGATATGTTGGATCTTGCAAGTCAACTTCAAAAGAGTCTTGAAATCCCGACCTATAAAATCGATGGGAACTTTTTTGCCTGCACACCGTCTGCGGACATGTCTATCCACAATTATGGCGTTCTCGCAAAAAAATGAATTATAAATTGAATAAACTATCAAATTATAATTTATATTACACCTTCATAGTCGATGGGGGCGGCATCCTGAAGATCACTTAATACTGGCTTAAAATCACCTTGAGAGCCATCGTTACGAACAATGGGAGCCATATCAGCCACTACTTCTTCTTCTAATGTCTTAGGAAAATCATTGTATTGTTTCAACATTTTCATTTTTATTTCTTCAGCATGATTCTCACTTTGCATCAATACGCCACCAGTTTGCAGGCTTGATCTCTTAATAAGAGTATGAGCTGCAAGAAGTGCTAAGATACCAGCAATTGGACCAGCGGCTGCAAACATACTAAGTGCTAAAAGCACAACAACAATGTTTCCCATGCTGCTGTCAACCAGTTTGGCTAACTCAACTGGAGTTTCAATGTCAAACATAATATAGATTACAAATAGTAACTCCAGAACCAAAGAATGCTTTTTCTCTGCTTTCATTAGATCTTTCAAGAACTTCATTATATGATTAACTCAGATAATTTTATAGAGCAAAATTGAAAGAAACCAACCTAAATGCATGGGTTGATAATTGAGTATCATGACTTCCACATATTTTGGGAAACAAGGTTACACTATATATAAAGAATGTCTGGAGCCGAGTGATCTTAAGTTTATTAGAGATTCATTAACTGTTGCCCCATATATACCTAAATCGCCAGTACAACCAGAACCATTTCCTGTTTACAAAGAAGGCCATAGTAAAATCTATATGCCTAGGTATTTCGGTTATGAACATTTTGGAGAACCTGATGAAATTAGAATATCATCTGGAGATGATACAAACATGGTTTTCAATGGTAAACTTAGACCATATCAAGTCGAGGTTGTTGATGCATTCTTTAATTCAATAAAACATGGTAAAGGAGGAGGTCTTCTGGATATTCCTTGTGGATTTGGTAAAACAGCAATGGGTATTTACATTGCATGTAAACTAAAAAAGAAATGTTTGGTAATAGTCCACAAGGGGTTTTTGCTAAATCAATGGATTGAAAGAATTGAAGAGTTTGCACCTGATGCTAGAATTGGTAGGATACAAGGGCAGATTATTGATATTGAAGACAAGGACATTGTTATTGGAATGCTTCAATCCTTGTCTATGAAAGACTATCCATCGACAATGTTCGATTCATTTGGGTTGACTATTGTTGATGAATGTCACCACATCTCGTCAGAAGTGTTCAGTCGTTCACTAACAAAAATTGTTACTCCATACACTCTGGGGCTAAGTGCAACGATGGATAGAAAAGATGGCCTAACGCACGTTTTCAAGATGTTCCTCGGTGATATTGTCTATGCGATGAAGAGAGAAAGTGAGGATAATGTTTTAGTGAAGGCAATCACATACAAGTCAAACGATAGCGACTTTGAAGAAGTAGTCTATGATTATAGAGGTAATCCACAGTACAGTACGATGATCACTAAGCTTTGTGACTACAACCACAGAACTGAGTTCATCCTCAAAGTTATAAAGAAAGAAATGGAAGACTATCCTAAGCAGCAAATTATGATTCTTGGTCAAAATAAAAGCATACTAAAGTATATCTATGATGCTATAAGTCATAGAAGATGGTTTACAGTTGGCTATTATATAGGGGGTATGAAAGAGGCAGATCTTAATGAAAGTGAAAATAAACAAGTTATCGTAGCTACTTATGCAATGGCAGCAGAAGGGTTAGATATAAAGTCTTTGACAACATTGATGCTTGTAACTCCTAGAACAGATATTACACAAGCAGTTGGTCGTATTCTTCGTGTAAAAAGAGAAAGGCCTCTAGTAATTGATATAGTTGATACACATGATTTATTTAAAAGGCAGTTCAAAAAAAGAGCAGCATTTTACAAAAAGAATAATTATACTGTGCTTACAAGTGATAGTAGTAAATATATGAATAATGAGTGGGAAGAAATGAAAAAAGGACGAAGATCTAAAAAAAAGAATCTAGAGGTTGAGGTTCCTGAAATTGGAGTATGTTTATTATCATTAGATTCATAACCATATAATAATTGAAAATGTATATTATATGATTTAATTTCTTGCTACTTTTTCACAAGCAAAGTATGGTTTGTAGGGCATTGGACTTGCTAAAGCTGAATTATTAGGATTAATAGGTGCTCCATTAAAACTATATCCAAATGATAAAGGCTCATTGCTAAAAGGCTGATTAGCACCTCCAGTCATTGGTTTGGATGGGCAAGAGCAACTATTGCAGTTTCCTCCTCCTTTTTTATTTTTCTTGGTATGAGAAGGACAACCGCCTCCTCCTCGCTTGTTTTTCTTAGTATGAGAAGGACAACCACCTCCTCCTCGCTTGTGTGATTTTTTTTTATAAGAGCGTTTCTTTCTGGAACCACCTCCTGAACAACCACATCCATCTTCTAAAGTTCCGCCGCGCATTTTTCTTCCTCGGCGAGTTCGACGTTTATTTCTACGGCTCTTACGGCCTTTAGATCTACGATGATGACGCTTAGTTTTCATTTTACGCGATCTTTTATTTCTAGTTCTTCTACGGCGCTTACCTCCTGTTAAAGAAGATGCCGGTACCTTATTAGAAGGCTGATTTTGCCTTGGTGCAGATTGGTCAACAGCTTTATGACCGGGGTGACCGGCACCAACTGTACCAACAGACGCACTTGTGTTTTCTAAATCCATTCCGAGTCTATTGCCTCCGTTCATCTTATTATTACGTGCGAAAACATTTTTGCCACCGCCATATCGTCGTTTGAACCCATCTTTGTTCCTGGGGTCATAATGTTCATGTACTTTCTTACACTCTTTACAAAGTAGACTTGGATCTATCTGATCGCTAGTATCATTACCCTTACAAAACTCACAAGCCTCTCCAAAATCATTCTTAGGGACGCCCTCATCTAAATCTTCATTAGTAATGGGTTTATCGGATTTCGGACTGTCGGTGGAATCACCCTCACCACCTTTTCTCTTACGGCGTGATCCTCCTGTTAGTCTAACAAACTTTCCTTTGGCTGCTTTTACATTAGATGATGTACCACCAAAAGTATTTGAACCAGAATAGATTAAATTATTTGAAAATCTATTAGTAACTCCTTCAAAATTGGGTGTAGTTTCAGTGGCAGCTGCACTTGCAGAATACGCACCTACTACATTATTTGGATTTACGAAATCTGCGGGAGCTAGATCGCTTGACATATATATTATCCTGTGATTTTTTCTCAAGCATTATGATATCCTTTTTACTAGATGCTTTACCATTTTTAATTACTTCAAGTGGTTTCCATTTTCTAAACCTTGGTACAAAAACGCACTTCATTACAAACGATTTTTTAAGATCAACATATTTGTCTTCACTTATATCTTCAAACTCTTCTTCATCATCACTTTCTTCCAGTAAATCAAGATTTCGATTTTCTTTTATATTTCTAAATAAACTATTCATCATAACACTGCTTTTATAATCAGTAATTGCTGCAATGCCATGTGGTTTTTTATCATCAGAAACAAGTAGACTATAAATATCACATCTAATTTGAGGTTTCACTCTGAAATATGCTATAGGATCAGACTTATCAGTATATTGAATAACACCTTTACACTTACTATATGAAAGTTGAATACAGCCTATACCATAAACATCATAAGGTAGTGATCTTGCATGATCAATTGCTTCTTTAAATGTCTCAACCAATATTGGAGAAGCAACTATCACTTGGTCTTTCAAAAATACATCATTATTTGTTTCATTACTGAGAAGAGCTTTAATATATTGATATTTATGAATATACCTTGATTTTGAAATATCTTGACCCTTATAATAATGAATATCCAGTACGGTGTAACATGATATATTGTTTGTACTAAAAATTACACCTGATAAAATAGTACCTTTTCCATAGCAAAGTTCTGATGAAAAACTGGTAATAATTTTAGTTATTTGATTAATTGAGCCATTTCTTCCAAATGATAACATGTAACAAATATTTTCACAATCATCATATGTGTACCATAGAATGCACTTCTTTCCCTTTGGAAGTACTTGGTACATATTACATTGAACCTTCTTATGAAGAAGTCCTCCATATGAAAGTTCTATATCAGGGAATCTTGCCTTAAGAGTAGTTGTACTCATAACAGTAATATTATAGTTACATGTTTTTCTTTAATCCATTTTAAGTTAGAATGTGGAGAAGCTTTCAGCTTCATTCGCAGATACAATTTTATTTTGTTCAGAAGCATCTCCTTTCTTAATGTTGTTTAGAAAGTCGCGTAATTCAGCTTGCATTTCAGATGTATCTACGACATCTTGAGTATCTGCTATTTTAGTATTGTCACGTGATAATATTTCGTTATATCTTTCGGTTGGTTTATTTATTAAATCACGTACTTTTGGAACAGTAAGGGTATTAATAAAGAATGAATAAAGGTAGTGGACAAGCATAATCAATATTAAAGATATAATAGTCCATTGTAGGGTCCAGCCAATCATTACTAATATATTGAAACATTAGTTAAGGTTGGATAAAAACGTATCAATTGTAGAATGCAGCATAGGACTTTTAAAATCAAGATCGCTTTTAAAAAATGCATCAATTACGTTATCTTTCTCATATGTTACTACTAGGTATGCATGATTATTTCCTGGAATCTTATAATTTACGACATCTATTCTTTTTACATAATAATCATTTGGAATCTGAGATGAGACTGGTATAAGTTGTTCTGTGCTATTATCGACAACGATTTCAATGTCCCTATATGCATGTCTTTGAACATCATTATGTATAACATTAATTCTGTATAGTTTACCATTTTTGACAGTAAATATTCCGTGTTGTGTATAAAAAAGTGAGTTTTTTTGTATTGAAACTTGTTCAAAACCCTTCAACGTTTCTTCATTATACGAAGACAGATTGACTTTATCTAAGTAGTAAGCTGGCATTCTCTGTTATATCTATAAGCCTAAACCATTTAAACCGATTCAGATATCATTCTCTAACAATAATGACCAGCATTATCATCGTAGACAAAAACGCTTCTATTAAATCAACCAAGGCTAAGGATCTCACACGTGAGACAATTTATAAAAAATGTGGGTTTCGTAAATCCGATGGATTTGAAATGAGAAATAGATTTTCAATTAATAAGTTTAATATTCACGCTGTCGAAGTTTGGTCACGTGATAGCGGTAAAGCGGGTACAGAAAATAAATATGAATTGCCACCGCCTATTGATACAGCACTTTATTTTGGTTCGCTTGCAATTGTTGCATTTGATGATAAAGATGAGTTTTGTGATCTGTCAGATGAAACATGGAAAAAGGTATATGAACATCTTTTTGGCGGTTTTGAAGATATTGATGATCCGGATTCTGAAGCAGAATATAGTGAAGATGAGCTTGATTCAGTGCCAGCAGAAAAGAAGACAAAAAATGGATATTTGAAAGATGGATTTGTTGTAGATGGAGATGAAGAAAGCGATGACGATCTAGAAAGTGAAGAAGATGAAGAGTACGATGAAGAAGAGGTGGAAGATGATCTTGATTCTGAGGCAGAAGATGATATTAGTGGTGGTTCTGAACTAGAAGAAGAGGAATATTATTATTCAGATGAGGATTAAGATAAAGGGAAAATTGAAATGATATAAAGTTTGCTACCACATTATATCATCACAATGCGCAAGATTACTGATTCTACAAAGTTTAGACAGGGTGTCAGAAATGAAATAGCAAAGGTATTGCCACAAAAACATTATGCTAGTAATTTGGAAAAAGGCATATTTAATTGGTCTATTCGAGAAGCAGATAATAAAAATGTTGTTAAAAAATGGGAAAATGTGTACTTTGTTCAAATCTATGTTGATCGATTCAGAATGATTTGGGTGAATCTTAGAAATAAAGATACAGTGGCAAGAATCATGAATAAAGAGATAAAACCGCATGAACTTGGACAAATGACACACCAGGAAATTGCTCCTGAAAAATGGGAAAAATTAATTCAAGAGAAAAAGGAAAAGGATGAGAATCGATACGCTCCTAAGCTTGATGGTAATACAGATATGTTTACATGTAGAAAATGTAAATCGAATAAATGTAGTTATTATCAGCTACAAACCAGATCTGCGGATGAGCCAATGACAACATTTGTTACATGTGTCAACTGCGGTAATCGTTGGAAGTGTTAATCAAAAAAATGAATCGTTTATTTTTATTGTTACATCAATAAAAAATGATGGAACAACTTTCTTATTTGCCATTTGGTAATCCTAATTCAGGAGCTGAAGATGTTCTTTTACATTTGAATATTAGTGATTATCAATATCGTAATGTTTATCGGACCGATAGAAATAAAGTCAAGGCATATGTAGTTAATTTAATGTTTAAAGATGATAGTTTATCCTGCAGTTATGCAGCTTGGTTAGTGTATGGTTGTGAAAAATATATCGGTATAGTTAATAAATATTTACAACGTCGAAAAAAGGCAATAAAAAAAATTAAATCAATTATTAAAACCCTTGGAATACTTTTCAGAATATACCGAAACTCAATTGATAATATTTATAAGCCAGGAGGAATATTTGAAAAAGAAGCAAGTATAAGGTGGAAACAATATGTAGGACAATAATAATAAAATCTGTAATTAATAATCTCTAGATAATATGTATGATAAAAAAATACAGCTTTAAGATGTTTATTTTTGTATTGATCTTAGTGTTAATTTGATGTGTAATAATTATGGTATATTGATACGATAATTATTTAAATTATAAGTTCAAGATCGGTAGTTTTCCAATATTCACTTCCTCCTCCTGGAATAGGACGACGAATGATGAACGGAATCTTTTTATTTTCAAGCTCCATTTGAGCAATAGTGTAGCCTGTAACAATATTTGGTGGTACCTTTACAAATGGTTGTGCACCTTCATTTAATTGTTTTGCTCGAATACCAAGAATACGTGCTTTTTCAAACTTTGTCATAAATGGCAATGTTTTGTGAAGATCATCAATAATTTCACCATTAGCTCCTCTAACAACAGCTGATAAACTTCTTACCTCATCATAGTTATGCATTCGAGATTCAGGATGATAAACATCCACATAGTTTGCTATAACCTCTCTATCAAACTTCTTAAGATAATCTTCATCCTCTTCGTCTTCCTCATCACTTGTATCTTCATCTTCAGTATCTAATGGCTGTTGATCCAAGATTTGATTTTCAACGGGTGTAGTTTCTATTTCAGGACTTTCATCATCTGATGAATCAAAGTCCTCTTCTTCGTCCTCTTCTTCGTTCTCTTCTTCATCATCTTCCCCACCAAAGTCCATTTCATCATCAAGGATAGAATCATTGATTTCAGCACCAATATTAATTTTAGGTTTTACAGTTTCATTGCCGTCTTCACTATCTGAATCACCACCAAATGTTGGATAACCGCCACCTTGATCATAAGTTTGGTCATCACTGAAGTAATCTTCAGATTGTTCGCTGTTATAGCTTGCAGTTTCATCTTCTGGGTCACTCATGGTAATATATAAAAAAGAATATATTTAAATTGTGTACTTCAATTTTCTTATTATTGTTGTTCGCTTGTTTTCCATGTAGTATCGCAGTTAGCACACATGTAAATATATTTGATGTTTGTATCATCATATCTGACAAACATAACTTCATTTTCAGCTTCACCCTTAACAGCAGGACATTCTTGATTGGGACATTTGATTGTTTTGATTCTTGGTAGGGTTGGATCACTCTTTGTATACTCATTAATTACATGTGTATACTTTTCTTCGCTTCTTTTTACCTGCGTCTTAAGTACACAAACATCAGTTTCATTTACATCACCTGATTCATGACCACAGTGTCGGCAGTAATATATAAGTTTATTTGAGTCATCTGCCGTTACTTTCAAATAATACATGTTGTTGCATTTTACGCAGAAGTGCATCTTGTGTATATAATACAAGTATATTGTTTTTAACTTGCTTCAATTTTTAAGAGTAATTACTTTATTGAGTTAGTTTACCTGCCATTTCTAGAAGTTGATCAGATAAAGGTTCGTAATTTATTTCTATTCCCATGCCATAAATTGATGTATAAACAACTTTATTAGCACCAGGCTCAATTTTGCTTTCTTTCCATTCTTTTATTGATCTATCCAAAATCTCCTTTTTATTCTCTAGATTTTCAAGAAAATTATCCTTTGCAATTTCAAATAAATCACCAAACTCATTTTCATAATAATTACTTTTAAAAACACCTATTGTAGCAAGTTCAATATTTTTAAATCGGACAATTTCTTGATATTTGTAGAAGTCTCTATGTCTACTATCCAGACCAGGTTCATGTACCAATGGTTCTTTTGTCATAATACTTCTAATTACTAGTAGAATACTTGTTATAGTGTTACATCCAGTCCAAGCGTCTCCATTCCAAGTATTTAAAAGTGATAAACAAACCTTGCCGTTTTTATACAAATTAGGATGCATTCTTGTTTTTCCATCATTGGTGCAATAAGTTACCTTTGGTGGAGCATGTGGATAATTACTCGGAAATGCGAACTTAAAAAAATAATAGCCACCTTCATATGGTGTATCTGGAGGACCAATAATCAGCGCTTTTCCAGCTAGAATATTGGTTTCATCATGTGCATAAAAAATACCTTTTGGGGCATCTTTGGTTATTGCTCGTATGTCTTTTATCAGTCTTTTGGCAGTATCTTGGGATATTGTAGCCATAATCTCTCTATGAATATGTTTAGTTGGTTTTATATCGAGTTTCAAGGAATGTTTATCTGAGCCCATATATGATATGTCGGAAAATTGAGATAAAATTATGTGGGTTTATTATATCAACCAATAATGTCGAACCAAAAGTCTTCCGTGTTTGAATCCTTTATTAGATCTCGGCCTGCTGGAAATGGTCGGCCAAGCACTCACACACGTATAGGGGATCGTGAGCTTAAAATATATGGGGGAAATTATCACATTCCTGATTCAGATAATGAACAGTTCCTTCAATTGTATTTCAATCACGTCTTTAAAGAAGGCAATTTTGAATATCTAACAGAAAAACAACTTCTTGAAAATGGTCCCATGCTTGTAGATATAGATCTGCAGTACGGAACTGATGTATCGGAACGTAAACATGACAAAGATTACATTCTTGATTTGGTATCTCTTTATCTTGATAAGCTAAGTGCTTACTTGGATGTAGAAAATAATACAGTCATGAATATCTTTGTACTTGAAAAGAAAAACGTAAACAAATTAAATGATAAAACAAAGGATGGTATTCATATTGTCTTTGGATTACAGGTTCATAAAGCTGTGCAAGTTATGATTCGTAATGATATGGTAGGAGAGATTTCCAGTATATGGGATGATCTTCCTATTACTAATACATGGGATCAAGTAGTTGATGAGGGTGTAGCCAAGGGTCACGTTAATTGGCAGTTGTATGGATCAAGAAAACCTGGACACGAGGCGTATTTGATTAGTACTCACTACACTAGTATTTACAATAGCGGTGAATGGGGTCACCCAAGTGAAGAAGATGGTCTATTTGATACAAACCGATTTATCTCACAACTTAGTGCTAGATATACAGGTCATCCAGGGAGTAAAATTAAAGACGAACATAAGGCAGCATTTGAACAAGAAGCGAGTGGCTTGGATAGGCGCGGGCGTAAAAAAGCAGCTTCTGGTTCAAAAGATAATGCTACAGCACAAGTAATTTTGAACACAGGTCGTTTTGATAGAATTAAAAATGAAGAGATGCTGGATGATGTAATTACTTGTCTTACTGATCAGACTAGTGCTGTTGATTACAGACTTCGCGAAACTCATGAGTTTACACTAGCACTTCCTTCAGAATACTATGGACCTGGAAGTTATAACAAATGGATTCGTGTCGGTTGGGCTCTTGCTAATACGAGTCCAAAAATGTTTGTTACCTGGCTAAAACTCTCTAGTCAAGATGGTTGTAGAAATACTCTAAGAGGAGCCAATGGTAAGTTCGATTGGAAAAATAGCGTTCAAGATATGTATGATCTATGGAAGCAATTTGATTGTCATAATCCAGATGGTCTATCTCATCGTTCTATTATGTATTGGTGTAAACGTGATAACTTTGAAAAATATGAGGAAATTAGAAAGTCTACAATAGATTACTTCATTGATCAAACTGTAATTGACAAGACTGAGTTTGATCTTGCCTCGGTGCTATTTAATATCTTTAAAGATCGATTTGTATGTGTGAGTATCAAAAACAATTGCTGGTATGAATATAAAAATCATCGGTGGTTTGAGATTGATTCTGGTACCACACTTCGATTGTGTATTTCAAAAGAAATGCATCATGAATATTTGACACGGATTCATAATCTCACTACACTTATGCAGACAATGGAACAATCTGACGGTCAATATGAAGCTATGCGCAAAAAGACGTCAACTCTTGCATCAATTGCTGTTGATCTTAAAAAGACAGTTTGGAAAAATAACATCATGCGTGAGGCAAGAGAGTTATTCTATGATAAAGACTTCTTTACTAAACTTGATGAGAACCCATATCTATTGTGTTTCAGTAATGGAGTTGTTGATTTCAAGCAAAAAACTTTCCGCCCTGGTCAACCAGATGATTATCTATCGAAGTGCACTAATATTGAATATATTAAACTAAATAGCTATCACGATTCAATTCAAGCTAATATTAATAAGTTCCTTGATGAATTGTTTCCAAATAAAGAGTTGCGTCGTTACATGTTTGATCATCTTGCATCAGTTCTAATAGGAACATTGGATAATCAGACATTCAACATCTACACTGGGTCGGGTCGTAATGGTAAGTCTTGCCTGGTTGATCTTATGAGCAAAGTACTAGGAGATTACAAGGGAACAGTACCAAGTACACTTATTACACAGAAAAGAGCTAGCATAGGTAGCACTTCATCTGAGATTGTACAACTGATGGGTACCAGATATGCAGTAATGCAAGAGCCTTCCAAAGGAGATAAGATTAATGAAGGTATTATGAAAGAGATTACTGGTGGAGATCCTATTCAGGGTCGTGCGCTATTTAAGGATACTATTACTTTCATTCCACAGTTCAAACTTGTTGTAACTACAAATGTACTGTTTGATATTAAAAGCAATGATGATGGTACTTGGCGTCGTATTCGTGTTTGTGACTTCGAGTCTAAGTTCTTGGAAAAGCCTTATGAAGATGAGTTTCACTTCCCAAAAGACCAGTTTCCTTATCAGTTTCCACTTGATAAAAAGCTAGACGAGAACTTTGATGAATGGGCACCTGTATTTGCAGCAATGCTTGTTGGACGTGCTTTTGAAACTCAAGGCAATGTAAAGGATTGTCCTGTTGTGCTTTCAAGTAGTAATGAATATCGCGAAGGTCAAGATTATCTTGCAGAGTTTGCCAGGGAGAAAATCACTCAGTCAGATGGAGACAAGATTAAAAAGCAAGAGATTATGCATACATTTCGAGAATGGTATCAGACCAATTATGGAAGAAATGTTCCAAAGTCTCGCGAATTGTACGAGTATATGGATCGTCGCTTTGGAAGATATAAGAATGGGTGGCATAATGTAAAATTGATTTATGATGAAGATGAAGATGAGTTTAACTAAATAAAAATTGATTAATGTAGAAATAACATTTTTCTATATTAATCCATTTTAGGTGGATTCTTAGCAATTTGGTGTAAATACCAAATAATATTGTTTGTTTTTTTACTAAGATACGGACATTTATTAATACCATGATATGCAACAGCAAATGTAATTATTGACATAGCTTGACCAATATAACTCATATAATATAACAAATCAATCTTTTCTTATATTTTAAATGTAAAAAGTATTCTCACGTCATTATAGTATGTATCAACTTTCAAAATATGGATTAATGACTTTGATATTGGTTATTTTATTTGAAACACTTGCACAACTATATTTGGAAAATAGTGTAAAACAAAATGTATATAAGTTAACTTTTGTTGGAATATTATTTTACGCACTAGTTGCAATATCCTATAAAGAAGTTTTATCCGAAGGAGTACCAATCTATATAGCTAATTCTTTATGGAGTGCTGGTAGTGGTATAAGTTTACTTGGTGTAAGTTATTTTTATTTTCATGACAAGATTACATGGAGTCAAGTATTGGGAGTAATTTTAATTACAATTGGAGGACTATTTTTGTAAATAATCTAGTATTTTTACTCTATTATTTACATATTATCTGAGGTAAATACATCTCTAGGAGCTTTATTTTCAAAATACCAATTTGCTTGGTCCGAAATATACCAAATAAACAGTGATATGTATTTTAAAACGAAAGGATAGGCTATTAAAGCTACTACCATTACCCAGCCTTTTATTGTCTTATATCCTTGATCTTTAATAAATGGGCTTTTATAAACATATACAGCAGCTACTATAATGTAAAGCCATAATAATGATTTTCCTACTGTACCTAACCATCCTTTAGCCCAGTCTTCATACACGACTCTTCTATCATTAGTTTCAACTGCTGCAATATCTTGATCAATAGCTAATTTTAATGCTTTATTTTCATCAAGACGCACACGTAAAAGTTCTTTCATTCGTGTTAAGGTCATTGTTTCAGCTTTGTAGTCAGCTAATAGTGCTTTAAGCTCATCTAAAAGTTCTTTGTGTGACTTTTGTGCTACACCTTTAGCACTTTCTGCCTTTTTAGTATAGCGCTGAAGCAACATTTTTTCATAACCTGGTGTGCCCTCGGTAAAAACATAATATCTTTTCTCAGCTTCTGCAGTTGTAGTTGGTGCATTCTTTTCTGTTTCAGCTGCCGCTTTCCAAGCATTTCTTAATTCATCAGCTTTTTGTCTTTTTTGACATGCTGAATCACAAGTAAGCATAGAAGATACATTTTGAAACATAGATTGCATAGCTGCTGAATCTTTACCAGTCATAGATCTCATCACAGTCATCATTTGATCATTAGCTTGTGCAGTGTCACTATTTTTTACTTGTTCAGCTATAGCAGCTTGCACTTTTGCTTGTACTTGTTTATTAATTTCATCTTGAGAACAGGACATAATTGCTTATATTACAAATAGAAATTATATTCTGTTGTTAAAACTCTAGACGCGGACATAATTGCTCTGTGTGTCACTAAATGGTTTTACAACACTTTTTCCCGGCTTAAATGGACATACTCCTGGATTTACCTCTACATAAGAAACAGTTTGTCTTCCATTAGCAAATCCTTCGACACATTGACCTTTATCTTCATCATATTTAGTTCCATCAGAGCAGCATTTAGATCCAACACAACCTAAACCTAGGTTAGCTGCAAATGAGTTTGCATCTTCTTCAATTGTATCAGTTGCTCCTTCCAATTGATCTTTATCGTATTCATATACTGTAGGATCATTAGCATCTGGATCCCAAGCCCAATTAAACTCATCGTAGTTCATGTTACTTCTAGAAGCAAGATTAATTGCTTTACGGATAATCATAACACCTCCTACAATTACAACAATTCCAATTAGACCTTTAGAAATACCAGATGGAATCCAGCCTTTTTTAGCTACAATTCCAAGAATAAGAAGAGGAATACATACCAAAATAATTAGCTGCATAAGACCAGATTGTGCTCTGTACTTAGAAGCATAGTAGGTATTAATTTCAACCATTCTCATTTTATTGTCTTTGTTTGCTTGGATAAGATTAAGATTCTTTTTTGCGTTATTCATTTCTTGTTCCATAACGCCTGTTACAGTAAGTTGATCAACTAGATCAATTCTAGATTGAGCTACTCTTCCTTGCATTGATTTGTACATTCCATCTAATTCCTGGAACATTGCCATACGCATGGTTGATAACTCATTAATCTTATTAACGATTGCATCTTGCTTTGGTGTACCTTCATTAGCGGCAGACGCAGCTTCAAGTTTGTTATACAGACTGGTTTCCATTTCCTGAAGTTTCTGGATGTTTTTCAGAATGGCAGCCTGCCTGTCATCAGCTTGTTGGCGAGTATTATCAGATAAAACAGCGCTTGAGCTCATTTGTATATATATTAGAAAACAAGATAATATATCTACATGTATGTTCTTATCTACTTGCCTTAATTCCAGCACCAACTGCCACAGCTGCTACTACTGTCCAAGCTATGAAATGCATATTTGAACTAATCATATCTAAATTAGTAGACTCTTCCATTGCATCAGTATTTTGTAATTGTTTCTTTTCCTTTTGAATCTTTTTCAATGTTTCTTCATATATTTTTGATTCTTTTTCCATTTGTTTTAATGCTTTTAACATATCTTTATCTAGTCTTGCATTTTGACCATTCAATCTTTTAACTTCTGCACTAACTTGTGCTAATTGTCCAAGTAGTACCTTTTCTTTTTCAGCAACTACCTTAAGTTGTTCAGAAGTAGCTTCTCCTAATTGACATAACATAGTCTTTGTCATATTTGATCCTTGTGGCATATTAGCATATGTTTGACCAAATGTTGCTTCTACATTGTTACTGCAACTATCATTATTTGTTACCTTCATCTTTCTAACATATAATTGTACACCATTATCAGTCGGAACGCGCAAAAGATTATTTGGATAATTTGACTTATCTTTTAACCAGCAATTGTTTGCTTCTGAATGAACAATACCGTAACAATCATCTCTATCGTTACAAGCAGCTTTACATGCATCAAGATCAGTATTTTCTAGCTGAGCAACATTAGGGGCACTTGGGGTGTTATAATTACCAAGACTAATATAATCTGTACCCAAAGAAACAAGATTTGTTGGATATTTGTGAGCAATCATATTATTATCTGAATAACCAACTGTACCTTGAAGATTGTGATTTTGAACTCCTTGTTCCATTTGGTATGTAGCTCCTTGAGTACTGGATACAAATCCATATTCACCATAACTATTTGATGGAGGTTCTTGACCTGGTTTATTACAGGCTAATACTTGATAACCAATCATAAGATTAAGTTTTCCACCCCAAGAGCCACATTGCAAATAACAGTTTCCAGAAGGTGAACCTACTATTTCATTTTCTCTTAAAAACTCTCCTGCTTTGATATAATTTCTTTTGTATTTGGTATTTGCAGCTGAATACTCAGGAAGAGCTAATCCCGTTGTATTGGTATTGCTCTGCCATACAATTCCTCCGGAGCTATCTTTCATCGTAGCATTTCCATCATCCTCAATATATAATGTACCACCTATACATTTTAAAACTTCTGATTCACAATTCAATAACGCTACTTGACCATATGCTTCTGGATCAATAGAAATATTTTTAGTATCAGTTGTATTTGAACCACAATGATATGTTGCAGTAAAGTTTTTAGCACAGCCATAAGCTGGATCGTCGGTTCCTGCGCCTATCTGAAAAGCAGATACTCCAAGAGCATCATTATTAGTAGCAAGAACACCAGCGTTACTCATATAATTATTAGCGTCAACTGACCAATATTCAGGTTGAGGTTTTGATTTAGAACTAGAACTACCCATAATTAGTATATCATGATATTTTTTAATAAAAAAATTGTAAAAAATATCTAGAACATAGTCCATGGTTTTACTTGACCATTACAATTGGCTCCCCAAGTTGCCGATGTAATATTTATTCCGCCACCATATTGACTATTAGCAATACACCCTTCCACACCAGGAAATTGATCCCACATTTCAACATTTTGAACATCTAATCCAAAGTTACTTGCTCCACTAGGCAAAGTACCTAAACCAAATTGACTATTGCTCATAATTCCAAAAGCACCGTTATCTACAGAATCTCTCTCGAATATTACTTTACTAACACGTGGTACGGTTGCAAGTTCACCAGACTTTTTAATTGTATCAACTGTTACGCCTGATTTTGCCGTATAACAATGACTATTATTGATATAAAATGCACTTCTGCCTAAATCTGCTGCACGTACTCTACATACTTCAAGGTCATCTGAATCTGGTAAATCACTTTGTTGTTCAAAGTTTCCTGCAATATTTTTATAACAACCTAACCAATCAGCTTTATTAAAAGAAGGATCAGTATTACCCATAACTTGAAGATTGTTTGCTGAAGGTGCACAGCTTTGATTTTCTTGCATTGCAGTGCCTACAAATAGATTTGGATCTGTTCCTGTAAGTTTACCATTTAAGTTTACTTCATAATCAACTTGTGTATAATTCGCTGGGCAACCATTCTTTCCTTGTATACTGCTCCATATATTTGGATTTGGTACAAGCTTGTATGTATTCATATCTGTTACATATCCAATTCTACCACTAGGTGATCTTATAAACTGATTTTTTAATTTAGATGATGCAGAATCATTGGAGGAATTATTAACAAACATTTGAGCTTCTTCCATTAATTGCTTTTGAGCACCAGCATAACCACTCAAAGCACGATCAAATTGTTTTCTTTGTGTGTTAAGTTGTGTAGCTTCTTGTTGATTAACAATATTTGCTTTAGAATTACCAAAACTTCCAGTAAATCCTTCAATCACATTACCTTGATTCTGTGAATCATCGAATGATGCAGGAGAACCTTCACTCAATAATCTGTTAGAAAAACGAGATTTCTTAGCATTATATGCTTGAAGGTATTGCATTCCCTGATTTGTAGAATAGTCTTGATTTGAATTATTGTTAAATGTCTTCACCATATTATCTACTATAGAATGTGATAAAAAAGTGTTACATTAGCTTCTTAATAAGAAAATAAACTATCAGGCCAACAACAATAGCAAGAATAGCATTATCTAACATTGAAACATCATTGGATGTAATAGTTTTAACTGTTAGACCAGCTACTATCAATCCTACAATAATCATAATAGTATATTGCAAGGAGTTTGATTCTTGCAGTAATGTAGTTGCCTCTAATTCTCCTTCAGCATTTAATAATTCTTTCTGAAGTCTTTTTGTAATTGCTTTCTGAGATTCAGCTTGACGTATAATTTGGTCTAATCTTTGCTTTTGAATTATAACTATTTCTTGATTAATATTACCTTCATTAATTGCCTTATCAAGTAAAGCAATTCCTTCAGATGATCCCGTTTGTAAAGCTGTATTAATTTGTTGAAGTTCAACAAGATTTTTTGCAGCAGTACTGTAATCCTTATCAATTATGTTTTGAAGGTATGTTTTGTGAATAACATCGTAAGCGTTTAACAATAGATTCATTTCAAACTCTATTGTTTTCAGCTGCATTATAGTAGGATAATGAGCATCTTCGTTAGACATCTATATTATACTTAAATATTATATCAGTACCTGTACTTATTCCATAACCAATTTACAATTATAAAAAGTAATATAATACCGAAAATAAGTCCAATAACATCAGATACCTTCGATGCTGGTGCAACAAATGCATGAGCTGTTAAAGATAATACTGTTACAACCAAAAACATCCATGCTAATAAATGTAAGTATCTCATTCTTTGTAACATTGCCGTATCATCTTCTTCAGCACCTGCAGTAATTATATTATTTTGTACAACACGCAGAGCCTTTCTATCATATCGAAGAGATTGTGTTGTTTGATCAACTTGATTTTGGCTTTCTTTTATAGCAACTTGAAGCTCTACATCCTCTACAACTAATTTTCCTAGTTCAACAGCTAGTAACTCAGAGAGAACTAGTAATTCATCATTTAATCGCATTATTTTGTCCCACAATGCGGGATCAATATCTAATTGTAAGCATCTATCTGTAGATGTCATACTGCCACCAGAAGGAATTGCTTTGTACTCTGCGTCAGAAATACTAATTGCAGGTACATTACAAGATAATGCTTTTGAAGCCCACAAATCAGAGGAGTAAACATGCTTATATCCTTTAATATCTATCCATGCATATTCTTTAGTTTGTTCATTTTGAACATTATTTCCTGCAATACTGCATGGTTGACCTACACCCATGCTAGCACCACTATTCATTTGACTCGCTATACTTTGATCGATGGTCAAAGCATCTTGAGGGCATGAGTCTGAATTATTAGCCCAAGCATCTGTAGAATACTTTTGTGTATATCCAAAATCATTAACATATGAGTAGTTTCCATCGCCAGTGGTAATTGCTTGACCAAAGTATTGTTGGATTTCTTTATCAGCATTATCTGTCTTAACTACTGCTTCGCTAAAAAGTTTATAAGCAGCATTATATTCTGCTAACTTCTGACTGAATTGATCTTCCAACTGAGATACATTATCTTCCTTTCTCTTCTGAACTCCAACATTTGGTTGAGAATCATCCATTGCTTCTACAACACTACTTACACCAGGTATACCTGTATCCTGTAAAAGCTTAAGTTTAGGACCAATCTGTTTGGTGTAAGTTCTATTAAAATCCTGGAACTGCCTCCCTTGTCCCAGAGATGGATCATTTTCTTGCTTTGAACCTAGACCAATAGCATTCATGAGACTAGAAATATTCATTAGTATACACTATTAATAGAAAAGAAGTTTGACTTCTTTCACCTAGTTTAAATATATTCATTTTGTTTTTTGTAAACCAAATGAATTAAGCTTTATATATGCCGTATGCTAAACCAACTGATCCTAAAAATATAAGCCAGTTTTCTAGTAATTTAAAATTATAAGCGTCACGTGAATCATCATACATACCTAGAGCTCCTTCACGTTTATTTTCAAGTCCTTGTAATCTAACCATCATTTTAGCATTGTCTTTTTCTACCTTTGCAATTTGATTTACAATTCTAGCTATTGTTTTTGCTGTTGTCTCAATATCTTGCTCTAAATTATCCCTAAAAAGAAAAAGATCTGCTCTAATTTTATCCATTGAACCTTTATCTTCACTATATCTTTGAGTCATGGCTGTTACGTTAGGATATGCTTTAGCATAAGGAAACGAACCAGTCATTTCGTTGAGTGTAACAGAAAAATCTGCATTTAATGTTTTTAAAAGTGTATCATAATAAGATGGTGGATGATTTGCCATTTGCTTATATACTAAGGAGAACATATTCTGTAGAATGGTGCGGAAATAGCTGTTTTACTTGGTCTCATGATTTCCACATATTGTCCTGGACGAACTCCAATTGCTAGAGAAACTGGACTAAATCTAGATAAATCGGGTATTTGTGTGTCAGCTACAATATTGTATTTCTTTTTGATATTTTCAGACTCTTCAGGTGTCAAAACTCTATGAGGTGGAACCAGTTCGTGTTCTAGAATATTAAACTGGAGTGCTTTCATTCCAATAACTGTAATCAAATATTTGTGTTGCGACCAAATCTGACGCAAAGCTCTTTCCATAGAGTCATTAGCACCATCACGACCTATAACAATCAAATCATCTTCTCGTGTTAGAACAGCATCAAGAGTAAACAAATCATCAATATAATCCATAATATTATTTCCTCTTAGCGTCTTGCCTAAATGATATTTAACATATGCTTTTCGTCCAGTAGTCGGATTATTAACAAGCATATCAAGTTGGCTATTTTGAAGCATGATATGAACTTGGGAGATAGATTGTCCCTCATAATTTTCTACATCAAATCCTCGTCTCTTAAGTTGAGCAAGGATATTTTCTCTACTTTTTGCAATCTGAACGACGTATCCGCTTTGTGCCATGGTGTATACTATACATATCTATTTTTTAAGCATCTTCATTTTTCTACTATATAATCAATATTTTGATTGTTTTGTCAAATTATCGATTTACGCATCTATTATCGTTACTTTCTTTTTTTCTCCTCCACTTTGTTCTTCCTTATCATCTCCATTACTTGATCCGGAATCCTCATTAAATAACAAAGAGTCTGAGTTTGCCTTTGCTGTCTCAGTATCAATCACTATTTCTTTTTTGGCTGAAGTAATTGTATTTTGAATATCTGCTGCCTTTTCTTCAGTAGACACAGGCTTATCAGATTTTTCTTCTGAATTAGGCATGTTAATAATAACATTTACAGGCGGATTAGCTGTATTTGAGCTACCACCTGCTTTCCCATCGCTTTCATATGCATATGCTGGAGATGTAGGTACATATTCAGGTGAAACATTCGGTAAACTTTCATTTCCAGGAGGTTTATTTGGATCATAGTCAGGACTCACGGGTTGATATGGTGGTGAGTTAGGATTATATGCTGGCGAGGTAGGCTGATATGGTGGTGAGTTTGGATTATATGCCGGCGAGGTAGGTTGATATGGTGGTGAGTTAGGATTGTATGCCGGTGAAGTAGGTGCATATGCTGGCGAAGTTGGCTGATATACAGGACTTTCTTGCTTAACAGCTTCCTCTGGATATTTACCTGGATTTAACTTAGCAATCACTCTTTTCCAGTTTCCAGGATGTTGATCAGCAAGTAATGCTCCAATAACAGTATTATCTTCAATAATACTTCCATCCGATTTTACTAAATCTCCATTATCCCAACCACTAGGATGCTGTGAAGGAGGTGCATAATCATTATCATCAACCCACCATTTTTCACTAGGGCGACCATCATTTTCAATAATTAAAGATCTGTAAATATCTCCAGATTCATAATCAGAAGAATCAAACATCCAGCCCCAAGCAAGAGGTTCCTTTTTGCTTACATTCATATCTAAATGCATTTTTCCTGTTTTAGGTTCACCATACATCATGGGCCCACCTACTACATTACCAGTTTCATCGTATATAGCTGGCCCATCGAAAGGTTCATCTGGACTTACAGGAGAATATGGATTAGGCTTAGGCGTATTATCCATAACTGGCGGTCTTGGTCTATTTTTACGTAGTGCATTTCTAGCAACTTTAGCTGCTGTAATATCTTCTTGACCTGTTAATTGAATAATATTATCAGAAAACCCCATGCTACTCAATTGATCAATGTTATCCTCTGTAATAATTCGTAATTGTATATTCATACCTTGTAGTTCTTGCATCAATAATTTGAAAGCATATGGAATGCGGATAATACTGAATGATCTACCATATTTTGATATGTTCTCAATATTTAATCCTTCGTTAAGTGTGCCAACAAACTTAATTGGTCCATCTGCAATAGGACTCAAGAATAAGTTATAGCTTTGATTATAGATAGCAGTCATACCAGTTTTATTACAAACAGCCATAAAATATTGATCACCTCTTACAAGCATTGATTCTTGTAGGAAAGCAGTAGCGCCATGCGCTGCAATACCATCACGTTCCATCTCTCCGACACGTAAACCTCCATCATTTGCACGACCTTGAACTGTTTGTCTAGTTAATAATGTTCTAGGACCTTTAGATCTATAATTAATTTTATCCTTTACCATGTGTTTAAGCCTCATGTAATAAGTTGGACCAATAAAGATTTCAGCAAACATTTGTTCTCCAGATTCACCATTGAGTAATATTTGATTACCACTTGAATTAAATCCAACATTAGTAAGCATTTTACCAAAACTAGTAGCTTTTTGACCTTTATTCATAAATGCTGTACAATCACCAAAACCTCCATACATTGCACATGCCTTTCCCATCAAGGTTTCTACTAACTGACCAATTGTCATACGAGAAGGTAATGCATGAGGATTAATAATAATATCAGGTCTGATACCTTCTTTTGTAAAAGGCATATTTTCCTCAGGAATCACCAATCCAATTGTTCCTTTTTGACCACAACGTGAACAAAACTTATCGCCAATGGCTGGAACACGTTCATGGCGAACTCTTACCTTTGCTACTCTAAATCCTTCTTCGCCTTCTGTAATGAATGATTTATCAACAAATCCTAACTGCCCTTTCTTAGGTACAACAGAATCATCAATTGAAGCTCCTGGGTCTTGTAGGTTTGTTGTAATTTTTCCGATTATTACTTTTTTCTCGTCTAATGGTGTGTTTTCTTTAATTAAACCATGTTCATCTAGTTGTGAGTAATCAAAACCATTTCTAAGACCAATAACATTAGCACTTTCTATATTTGCAAACTGTGAATCTACCTGTGAATTACCAACCTTTGAACTTTCTTCTTTGGATTCATACATATTAAAATATGTTGTTCTGAATAATCCACGTTTGATAGAACCCTCGTTAAAAAGAATTGAATCTTCAACATTATATCCTCCATAACACATAATTGCAGCAATTACATTTTCACCATATGGATGCTGCTCCTTGCAAATCTTATCTAAATACCTACTTTTTACCAGTGGTGTTTGGCCATAATTTAAAACTACTCCCATTTTATCAATTCGAGTTTGATAGTTAGAATGGTATAATGATACAGCTTGTCTCATCTGTCCACATGCGAACAAGTCACGTGGCAATTGATTATTTTCTGGGAATACAACTTGATTACCCATTACACCAAGGATTAAAGAAGGATGAATCTCTATATTTGTATAAGGCTTCTTAGATAGGTCATCTTCCATGAAAGCAATTAATGAGCCCTCTTCTTCCGCTGTATCAATATAGTCAATAATAGCCTGAGATGGCTTCAATGATTCAATATTTGGTGCGTCATATAATTCTTCTAGCTTGTAAATTAGACATCCTTTATTATTGAAATTGGGGTCCTTTTTTGTTCCAAAACCAGAAACTAATTGATTCCAACTATATTTACCTGATTCTAATTTGTCTCTTATTTGTGTTTTGTCAAAACTAGCTTTACCATCTTCAACATAAAAGATTGGTCTGCACATTCTTCCTGCATCAGTGTAAATAAAGATACATTGTGCAGAAATATCCCATTGTACAGATGTGTACATAGGAATCAAACCACTTCGGCGGAAAGCCTTTATTCTATCACAAAGTTCTCTAGGTTTTGCATGTACTCCAATCCAAGCACCATTTACCATGATCTTGGTTAATTGAGCATTAAATGATGGGGTGCCTTCTTCTAGTAGTCTTGTTCCATTTTCACGTAACCATACTATTATTGGTTTACTTGAACAATTTGTAGTAATCGCTGCTCCTAAGGCCATATGTTTGTGAAGACCTACATTACCACCATCTGGAGTGTCAACCGGATCAATTATGCCCCATTGAGAACCGTGAAGCAATCGTGGCCCAATTACTTTGGCACTGGCATCAAGTGGAAGATTTATTTTTCTTAGATGGGAAATAGCAGCGTTATAACTGAGTCTGTTAAGAGTTTGAACAATACCCATTCTTTTTGTGCTTTCATCAGCGCCCCAGTTTCCTTTATAAGCTTTTCTAAATCCTTGTTCTATTTTTCTATCACCAAAATGCTCACGATAATTTTGCTCTATTAATCCAATAAAGTTTTTCTTGTAAATACCTTGTTTAAATGTATATTCTTTATCAATCTTTTGATAGATGTCCTTTTGTTGAATATTAAGATATTCTTTGAATAGATCATATAATAAATTGCCTGGGAGTTCTACTCGTTTAAAAAGAAAACTATCTCTATCGGTTGGTTTTATATCTTTGGTATAAACGCGTAATAATTCCCTTACCATATGTCCTAGGTAATAAGCCTTTGCTTTAAAGTTCATATCCCCCATATGAGGTAGAAAGTAATTTGCTAATATTTCCAAGGCATGCGCTGTAGTTTTGTGTTTGGTAAAAGTTGCTATATATTTGAGAGCTTGTTCCTGACTAAATATCATACCAGCATCATGAACACATGGAATAAACAAATCAATATATGAGCTGTATTTTTCCATATCCAATAAACAATGTTCAATAATACTTTTATCAGATAAAACTCCCAAAGCCCTCATAACAATAAAAAGAGGTACTGGTTTTCTTACATTGGGTAGATTAACTACAATATTATTATTAGTATATTTATCTGATGGTGCTACCATTCTAACGGATAATGTTCTAATAGGCTTTGAAGCATCTTCAGATACTGATCTAATATCTGCAGCGTGACTATAAAGATCATTGACTTTATCTCTTACATACAGCATATTGTCTGCAAACTTTTCTTGTGATACAATAACCTTTTCTTTACCATCAACAATATAATAACCACCATAATCATTTCTGCATTCACCCATTTCAAACCTTACATCAGGGGCCATATCTTTTAAAATACATAAATCAGAATACAACATAATTGGAAATCTTCCAAGGAATATCTTCTCTAATGTTGAAGTATAAGTTGGTTCATTAGGATATTCACCTTCAGGTGTTTTAATATAAAACTCAAGATCTACATCATAATGTATAGTAATCCCATATGTCATATTTCTTAGTCTTGCTTCATTTGGGTACATAAAATGTTCGCGTCCATCATCGTAAATAATTGGTTTTCCGTAATATAATTTATCGCCATTTTTACCAGCTAAAAAAATATTGCATCTGAGATTAAAGTTACCAGAGTCTTTGTCTTGATCCTTCATAATCCGGATTGGATTTTTCTCTCTGAATATTCTCTTAATCCCATCACGATAAAACTCGTTAAACGATTCAAGATGATGATTAACCAATAAGTTTGGATTATCTTCGAACAGTTTGTCGATAATAGCTTGTGATAACTGGTCACCCATATATACTATACTTCAAGGTATTATTTTTATCTCTTGTTATTGCTGTAATTTAATATGAATTATTTTATTAAATTACATTAATTTGGAGATTTGCTCATCTGCTGCCATCAAGAGAATCATACCAATTATGATAAAAAATAAGATAAATGGCAAAAGAACCATAAACCATGAGAATTGCTTATATCCTGCTTTACATAGAGCATTCAAGATGAATGTCCAAAATGCAATGTAGATACCTTTTGCGATAAATATTCCCGCAGTACTAGGAACGTTACAAGAGAATTGTCCTACACAATACTTATTGGTATTGCCTGCATTTTGGAACATCATAGCAACAACTGCAATAACAGAGATCACTAAATAGACATATGCTGGCGTGCACAGCTTTCTAATTGATTCCATCAGCTTCATTATATTAATTCTCCAGATAATTTTTTGTATGTATATTTTTTTATAAATACACACAAAAATGTTTATATACTTGCAACAGCTTGTCCTGCTGCCATGTGAATTGCATTTACATCAGGCATTTCACCAAGAACAACATTACCATCAGGTACAGGAGCTTGGTCTGTTGGCGCAGGAGATAGCTGACTAGGCTTACCTGCCCATTGGTTGACAAGATCACCTGCACCAAAAACCATGCCTCTATACGCATTTATAGGGCCTTGAAAAATAGAGTCACGATAACCTCCTTTCATAGTTTTACGTCTATTTGCCTTACGTCCTTTACGTCCCTTACGAGTTCTACGACTTTTCTTTGATTTGTGTCCTTTCTTTTTATGAGCCTTACTTTTACGATGGCGTCTAGTTTTTGTTTTTCTTTTACCACGCCTAGACTTTCTGGCTTTTCTTGTAACGCGTCTCTTGCGTTTTTTCCCGCCACCACAGGAACCACTCCCCTGAATATTAGTAGAACTTACTGGATCTGGCAAAGCACCTCCTTCAGGATTAACTTTATAAAAATTACCAGCATCTGCGACCCCTCCATTCATACCTGGCAATGCTGTATCTACATTCCAAGGGGAACCTTGAGGAAACGCGGCAGGTGAAGATACCATACCGCCTTTTTGTTTTTTAGGCTTGTTTGAATTACAACCATATCCCATTGTATATAATCATATGAGATTTTATTCAATATCAACATGGGTCAAGATATGACGGCGACAGCACATTTTGTTTAGCTTAAGTACGTCTAAAACTTCACCTTCTGGCGTCTTATCTGCTTGTTCTGTTGTAAGGTATTTTACTTTGTCAACTTCACCGTCACGCTCGCTCTTCATTTTACGCACTTCTCGTTCGTAAAAGCGATATTTATTGCCGAGGACTTTTCCACACGTGAAACACTTAACTGGGATAATCATAACTGTGTATACTTGATGTAGATATTTTTATATCTATATCAATTTTTCGTTTAATCACTTCCTTCTTCTGGACATTTACCATAACATTTGTTTTTATGATAATAGTAATTGTAGTCTACTTTATCACCGTCTTGAGTTAAATAGGTAGGACCATGCTTATTACCACCAACACATTTCTCTCCATCTAAAAGAACACAAAAACTAGCCGTTTTGCAAGCCCGTGTACTATGTGTTGTGCATGTATCATGAAGTGGTTTTGGATTATGATTATGATTTCCAGGGATTACATCTTGGCTTGGATTAGTATCAAATGATTCAATAGTTACTACTTTCTCAATATGTTTGTTTTCAATAGGAGAAAAATTAACATCAAGTATTTGAAATACCAAAATTAATGTTAAAAAAGTTATTACTACTGTTAAAATACTTGGCCATTGTTTCTTTAAAAAATCAGCTGGGTTCATATATTATATACATCAGATTTTATCGTCTTGCTATTGCAGTTAAAATGTAATTACCGTTTGAAGTTTTTGTTTTACGATGTTGTTTACCAGTGTCATGTAGTTTATCATGACATTTTTCACACACATTCTGTAAATTGGCCGGATGGTTTTTATGAAATGTTCCTACATACCCAGTTTTATCTGCTTCTGATTGATGAACTAAATGATGAATCTCTTGTCCTTCTGATCCACACATCTCACAGGTACCTTTCAACTTGTTTGTGTTGTACCTGGAACTTTCTGCAGAGAGAATATTGCATTCTTTTGAATTATATTTCATTCTTAATGAATGAGCTCTTGATAAAAACTCCGAAGAGAGATTTAATGATTTACAAACTTCTAAACCATACATATCTTTGCCGGGACCGGGACGCAATTTTCGATCATATATAAGGCAATCAAGACCAGGATTGTATGTTACAGCTAGATGCATCATCTTAACTCGTTCAAGATTAACAATCTCATCATAATTAACTATCTCATGAAAGTGGGTTGCAAAAATAAACGATGATTTTTTGTTATGTAACCACTCAACTCCTGCTGTGAATATGCTTATTGCAGAGTTGCTTTCTGTTCCAGAACAGAGTTCGTCTCCAATTACTAGACTTTTTTGATCCGCTGATTCAAGAATTGTTCGTAGTTCTGACATTTCAACTGCAAATGTAGAAAGACCTTTAAATAAATTATCATTACCCAGAATACGTGTATAAATCTTTTGATAAGGTGCCAAAACAAACTTTGAACAAGGAACATAAAATCCAGCCTGACTCATTACAATTGCAATTCCAATTGATTTTATAAGACTGCTTTTTCCTACTGCGTTTGTTCCGTACAGCAGACATCCATCGTTTTCAACTCCAAGAGAAATATCATTAGCAACATACGTCTCGTTTGTTTGTATGTGCTCAATTAATGGATGTCTAATATCACATGCATTTACAAATGATTGCTCATTTTCAATTAGTTGTGGTCTACAATAGTTGAAGGTTTTTGCAATATAACATGAGTTTTGAAAGCAATCAAGCCATGCAGCCAATTTTGCAATATTTCCTATCCTATCAATTGAAGTAGTTAACCTTGTACAAAAATCAAAGTAAAATCTTGTAAGATTTAAGATTAACTCTTCCCTACTCTTTTGTAGATCTTTAGTGAGTGATTCAATATATGAAGTTTTTATTATCATTTCAGTTTTACTTGAACCTGACTTATCAAACTCAATATTAGATAAATCAATTTGCTCACCATTGCTTAAAAATACAGCATCTGCAGGATTACCTTTAATATGTTCTTTCATGCATTTACACCGTCTACTTGTAGCTACAAGTGTGGGAGCATTTTTGGGCGTATCATTTAACTTGACAGGTAGTTTTGTACTTTTTCTATTTTCAAACTTTCCAATAATTTTTGAAAGGTGATTTTGAATATCAACCAATTTACTAGAATAATCATTGCTATTATCCCAACTTTCTTTGATCTCCTGAGACTTATCAAGTTTAACAAAGCAAACCTCATTTGGAGAAAGCACACCTAGTTTATCTTGACTTAGATCATCAAAATGTGATAGCTTAACAAGTTCAAAATTGTCTTCAATTGAGCCAATTATAAAGTCCAATGACTCTGAATGATCTAGCCCTAAGTCTTGTATTGCGGAGCCAACAGTTGTATCATTTATTACTGCATCTAATGCAGTTCTAGTCTTAGTTAAATCAATATACAGTTTGTACATTCCACTTGGCTGTAATCTGCCAGTAGCTAAAAAGCGTATTGACTTATCAATATCTCTAACTCCACTAAGAGCATCACGTACTTCTTTATATAATCCTTTAGAAAGTCCTGCATCTGTGCAATCATATATACTGTTTAATTTATTTATCACAGTAGTAGGATGACATAAATTGTATCTTAGTTGTCTAGAACCCATTGTAGTTTTACAGCTATCTAAAAAATTAGTTACCGAGCTTAGCTTACCCTCATGTCGATTATCATCTACAATATTCAATTGTCTAAGTGAATGATTACCTAGATGAAGCGTGTTATCAACAGTTTCTATATTTGCATACTCAATCTTAGACAAAATATTAGGATTATGTTGGTATACAAAATCTAGTAAAACAGTATATGACTGAAGCGCAATATCATGGGTTTGCATAGTATTAGTAACTGTTTCTGGAGAGATATTCGGGAAAAAACGCCGCATTACTTCAAATTGATATTTTTGCTTTTCTGCATTTTGAGAAAATCTTGCCAATTCAGTTTCTTCATTATCAAATATCATATGCGTTTTAATATTGCTTACACCTATATAAGTTGAAATATCATTGGCTTCATTCTCTTCTATTCCACGAAAAACTAATATACATTCATGTGGCTTGGCAATAGAAATATTTCTTTCAAGATCATCATATGAAGTAGGATCACTATGATATGAAGATGTAAATTGATATATACTTGAATGACCCGTATTTACATCTATAGCGGAGATACCACTAACAATCATTTCAGGATTATATTTGCTAGCATTAACTTTTTTTATCCAAACACAAACTGCATTGCTTGAAATATTTGTATTAGCCTCGCCAAAATAAGTTCCAGGAGAGACAATTTCAGATAAATCACGAGAAATTACGCTGCTACCTTGTTTTGTTTCAGTATAAATAGCACAAGTATATCCATTCTCTTGAAACCTTCGTATATATTTATCTATTTGAGTGATTCCAAACCCTGCCATTACTACTTGTTTTCCATTGACCTTATTCGATTTATTAGCAACTAGAATATCGCATACATTTGCTAATTCTTCAACATCAGTAATATCAGATATACTTTCATCTTTATTTCTTAGACCATACATTTCAAAAAAAGATCCACACTGCATCAATACACAAGTTTTCAACCCATATTCTTTTTTCCATTTATTGCTTAGTTTAATGTAATCTTGGACTAGAGGCATTATCTTTATTAATATAGAATGTTATCTTTATCTTGTTGAAAAATAATTCTCTGTAAGTATTATAATGTCAAAAGCAAGATCAATGTATGCTGGATCTTCAGGATATAATTATGGTGCAAACAAAAATAGTCCTGGTAACGGTAACGGTAAATGGCAAGGACTTTGGCCTAGCGTAGGTCATGCCAGAAATGCTCGTTTGATTAATACTCGCGCCGGAGGCGATAACCGTAATGTGGTATTTTGCATGAATCAGTTGGGAGGTGTAGGAAGAATCTCAAATATGTTTGCATCTACAGCTGATGGAGTACACAATG
>NZDM01000075.1 GCA_002690085.1 Flavobacteriaceae bacterium | reverse complement strand
GAGTTTAATTTTAGGGGTTTATGATATCGTTAATTTAAATGTTAATGTCACGGAATGGCTTATTCCCATTACTATTTTCTTCATGGCGGTTTACAATATTTTAACTGCAGGAAAATCCAAACAAAGACGCCCTTATTTAATGTATGGGATTGTTTTGTTTTTTGGCTTGGTTCATGGCCTAGGCTTTGCCAATGCCTTTGAATCATTGGTGCACTCCAAAGAAAACACCATTTTATCAATTTTAGAATTCTCCATTGGGATTGAGATAGGACAATTTATCATTGTTTTGTGCACCCTTATTTTAAGTTTTGTCTTTCAGAGTATTTTCAGATTCTCAAACAGAGATTGGGTTTTGGTGATCTCTTCCATCATACTTGGATTTATTTTGCCTTTAATTTTTATGAGCCCAATGTTTTCCTAATTTAAAAATTGCAATTGCGCCCTAAACGGCCTATATTCGGCAGATATTTTTAGCATCAAATGTCTAACACCAAACAATTAAAATACGACAAGGCATACCTTCGAATGGCTAGCGAATGGGCTAAACTATCCTATTGCGAACGAAGACAGGTCGGCGCCATAATTGTCAAGGATCGTATGATTATTTCCGACGGATATAATGGCACCCCAACAGGGTATGAAAATATTTGTGAAGATGATGAGGGTTATACAAAATGGTATGTACTCCACGCGGAAGCCAATGCCATTCTTAAAGTTGCGGCTTCAACTCAGTCTTGCAAAGGAGCAACGCTTTATATCACATTGTCACCCTGTAAAAATTGCAGTAAATTGATTTTTCAAGCTGGCATCACTAGAGTGGTTTATAGTACAGCCTACAAAGATTTATCTGGTGTGGAGTTCTTAGAAAAATCTGGCATTGAGGTCAACTTTATTCCACTTTAGACCTTGGTTTTTACCACGCGATCTACTTTTTTAGAGATTCTTAATAGACTCGCTATAAGGATGGCGCAAGCTGCTGCTATAGCTGTGATGAGCGCTGTAAAGCTTTCGTTTTGCAAGGGCGCTTGAAAATCAATCTTTGAAACATTAAAAACACAAATGACCAATGCTGTAATGGATATGATATAGGTTGCGATTTTCATAAACTACAGTAAAAATTTAATATTTGACGTGAATAATTTCACGGCAATAGCTAAGAGAACCACGCCAAAAATCTTGCGAGTGATGTTGATGCCATTTTGCCCAATGATGCGCTCAATTTTTTCAGAGGTTTTTAAAACCAAAAAAATAACTAGCACATTAATAATGATTGCCACAATGATGTTTTCTGTGTAAAACTCAGATTTTAGCGACAACAAAGTCGTGAGGCTTCCAGGGCCAGCAATCAATGGAAATGCCAAAGGGAACACGGTCGCATTTAAAGACGACTCTTCGTCTTGCTTGTAAAGTGTTATGCCCAAAATCATTTCTAGCGCTATAAAAAACAATATGAAGGCACCCGCCACTGCAAATGAGTGCACACCTATGCCGACCAAGTTCAAAATACTATTGCCAACAAACAAGAAAACGATCATGATCGCCCCTGCAATAATCGCGGCTTTTTCACTTTGAATATGTCCTGCTTTTTTTCTTAAATCAATGATGATGGGGATATTTCCAACCACATCAATCACCGCAAAAAGCACCATAAAAACTGTAAAAATTTCTTTAACATTAAAATTCATATCACCTAAATTTGTGGGGGTAAAGTTCGCTAAATTATTTAAATATAAATTTAAAAACCCATTTTTTTTGGGTTAGCATATGCCTTAAATCAGTATCTTCGTTTTATGTTTCAACTGGGGAAAACAATAGTATCTGAAGCTATTTTAGACAATGACTTTGCATGTAATTTATCCGCCTGCAAAGGGGCGTGTTGTGTCGATGGGGATGCCGGGGCACCTCTAGAAGTACACGAGGTTAAAGAATTGCAAGAAATTTACCCAAAATTAAAACCTTATTTGACGGCTGAAGGCATTAATGCCATCGAAAACCAAGGCCTGTATGTGACTACTGAAGATGGGGAGCTGGAGACCCCGCTTATTAATGGGGTAGATTGTGCCTATGTTACATATGATGAAAGTCAAACCGCTTTGTGTGGGATTGAAGAAGCCTACAACCAAGGTGATGTTGCTTGGAAAAAACCAGTTTCCTGCCACTTGTACCCCATTCGTGTAAAAGATTACAGCGAATTTTCCGCGGTTAATTACCACAAATGGCAAATTTGTGAAACAGCCTGTAGTCTGGGCCAAGCGCTAAAAATTCCAATTTATAAGTTTGTTAAAGAGGCACTGATTCGAAAATTTGGAAGTGCATGGTACGAAGCGCTTGAAGCGATTGCGGACAAGCGCAAGACTTAACACTTTTTAAATTCCAAAAATATTTTTATGTAATTTTAGTTTTCTGGCCTTGGCATTGTTTACGAGAGAAACACTTTTTAAGTCATTGATTATTAGTTTATTACAAAACAAGGAGTCTTAATATTTTGTAAGAAAAAACCTACTCGTTGTTAAAAACTTGGGGGCAATGTTTATAAAAATGACTTTTATATAAGCCAACAATTTTCGTTTCTTTGTGTAGCTCGGGTTTGTAGCGAGTTAACCAAAACCATAACCTTAAACCAAAAAAATAGATCAAAACACCCAATTTAACGATGCTGCAAAAAGAGCCCAATTCACAACAAAACATAGACCATTTTATCACACAAGCGCAGATCATTGCGCAGGGAGAGTGATTAAAGGTAACATTCATCTTCTGGGAAAATCATCCGATATATACCAGAACTTAATTTGACTGTCCAATAGGATCAGTTTGCGATTAACCCAATGAGTTAAAGATTATGAAAATAGAACACATAATTAAAAGAGATTTCAGTACGAGCCCTTTTCAGTTGGATAAGATTACTGAGGCCATCCAAAAAGCGATGGACTCAGTAGGCGTCGGTAATGCACAAAATGCGCAAGATGTTGCGTTGTCTGTATATCAAAAATTACTCAACCGAAAAAGCGCCGACCAAGAATATATTCCAACAATTGAGGAAGTTCAAGATATCGTAGAAACACAATTGATGGAATGTAATTTCCCCGGAGTTGCCAAAGCCTACATTCTTTATAGAAACAAAAGAAGCCAAGAAAGGCAGCCTGATATTTTCGAAAGGCGCATCAATCTAAAGCCTTATGAATATCCACAGCTATATGAATATGTTCCTGCGATAAGACATTCCTATTGGATTCATTCTGAATTTAATTTTACAAGTGACATACAAGATTTTAAGTCACGTTTGTCCGCCCCCGAACAAAGTGCGATTAAAAATACAATGTTGGCAATTTCTCAAATAGAAGTGGCTGTAAAATCTTTTTGGGGTGATCTTTACCATAGAATTCCAAAACCTGAGATTGGTTCAGTCGGCTCCACATTTGCTGAAAGTGAAGTGCGCCATGCCGACGCCTATTCCCATCTACTAGAAATACTAGGTCTAAACTCAGAGTTTAAGGCGCTTAAGAAGAAGCCAGCCATCATGAAAAGAGTTAAGTATCTAGAAGCGGCACTTAAAAATTCCAAAAGTGACGACAACAAAGAATATGCTGAGGCTATTCTATTATTTTCATTATTTATTGAACATGTGTCTTTGTTTTCACAATTTTTAATCATCATGGCTTTTAACAAGCACAAAAACATGCTGAAAGGAATTTCAAATGTAGTCGAGGCCACTTCAAAAGAAGAGCAAATTCACGGCGATTTTGGCATTGATTTGATCAAAATTCTTCAAGATGAACATCCAGAGTGGTTTTCATCAGAATATAAAACTTACATCCAAAATGTTTGCAAAGAAGCTTTCGAAGCGGAACAGCATGTAGTTGATTGGATTTTTGAAAACGGAGAGTTAGACTTTTTACCCAAGGCCGTAGTTAATGAGTTTTTGAAAAACAGATTCAATAAATCATTAGAAAGCATTGGGATTGATAAAGTATTTGAAGTCGATGAAAAATTAGTATCAGAAACCGAATGGTTTGACGATGAGATTATAGGCACCAAGCATGGGGACTTCTTTGTGAAACGATCCATCAATTACAGTAAAAGAGCACAAAGTATAACCAGCGACGATCTATTTTAGCACATGGAGAATAAACTAACCAACAAACAAGACCAAAAAAAGCCATACCAAGATTTAATTCAAGCTAGAAAAGAATCAAAGCAAAAGGCAAACCCAACCCCCGAAAAAGCATTTGAGTGGCTCAATGAAAACAGCAGAAAATTTTTAGCTGCTGGATATTTAGGAGAGGGAGTCAGTGCAGAAGAGCGCATTGCTAATATTGCAAAACGAGCAGAAGACATACTACAAATACCTGGTTTCGCAGATAAGTTTTATTATTACATGTCTGAAGGCTATTACTCATTGGCATCACCTGTCTGGTCAAATTTTGGAAAAAAACGTGGCTTACCAATCAGTTGCTTCGGTTCTCACATAGATGATGATATTGGGAATATTCTGTACACTCAATCAGAAGTGGGGATGATGTCCAAATTAGGCGGAGGCACTTCCGGCTATTTTGGGAAAATTAGAGGCCGCGGCGCAGCCATAAAAAACAATGGCGAAGCATCAGGAGCGGTGCATATTATGAGGTTATTTGAATCCATGGTGGACGTTGTAAGTCAGGGCTCTGTAAGACGCGGACGTTTTTCTCCTTACCTTCCTATTGACCACCCAGATGCTATGGAATTTTTGGAAATAGGTACAGAAGGTAATCCTATCCAAGAGCTCACTCACGGAGTAACTGTTACCAATGACTGGATGCAGTCTATGATTGACGGTGACACTGAAAAAAGAACGCTTTGGGCTAAAGTTTTACAGAGCCGTGGTGAGATGGGATACCCATATATTTTCTTTACAGACAATGCCAACAATGGGGCTGTAGATGTTTACAGGGATAAAAACTTGCCAATCTATGCGAGTAATCTGTGTACAGAAATAATGTTACCATCTGACCACAACTGGTCTTTTGTTTGTGTCTTGTCAAGTATTAATTTGCTGCATTACGACAAATGGAAAGATACCGATGCAGTTGAAACTATGGTTTACTTTTTGGACGCCGTTATTACTGAGTTTCTGGAAAAACTGGAATGCTATAGGGACTCCCCTAATCTAGACGACCGACAAACCTTTCTATTTATGGAACGTGCCTATAATTTCGCAAAACAAAACAGAGCCCTGGGTATGGGAACACTAGGCTGGCACTCTTTATTACAGTCCAAAATGCTGCCTTTTGACAGCCAAGAAGCCTTCAATTTAAATACAGAGGTTTTTAAAACTTTAAAAGATAACTCATATAAAGCCTCCAAAGAATTGGCAGAAAAGTTTGGAGAACCTGCACTACTCAAAGGCTACGGCAGAAGGAATGCCACTTTGAATGCGATTGCACCAACCACTTCATCCGCTTTTATCCTTGGGCAGGTATCTCAAGGCATAGAGCCCATATGGTCTAATATATATGTAAAAGATATTGCCAAAATAAAGACCACCATTAAAAATCCTTTCTTGGTGACACTTTTAAAAGAAAAAGGCATGGACACACCCGAGGTATGGAGAGACATTAGAGACAGGGACGGTTCTGTTCAGCATCTTGATTTTCTTTCAGAAAATGAAAAAGAGGTCTTTAAAACTTATTCTGAAATTGATCAACTATCGATCATCTATCAGGCTGCTAACCGCCAAAATCATATCGATCAAGGGCAGTCTCTTAACATCATTGTACATCCGGATATGCCCACTAAGGACATCAATAAGATCCATGTGACCGCGTGGAAGTTGGGACTAAAATCTTTGTATTATCAGCACAGTATGAACGCTGCACAAAAGTTTAAGCAAAAGAAAGAGTGTACAAGCTGTGAAGGATAATTAAACATCTGTAGTAATAAATAAAAAAACCCTTTCATTTGAAAGGGTTTTTTTAATGAGTCTTTTGAATTTACTATAAAGATTTGTTGTGTGAATTTTCGTATTCGTCTATTAAGCTACCCGCAGCCTTTAAGAAATCTTTAGTTTCCAACAGTAGATTGAAGTATAGTGTTGTATTCTTTGGGCTGGACTCATCAGCACCTCTAGTCCTTTTAACTTGTGATTTTATATCAGACTTTAATATACTGTAAATATCATTTTTACGCTTGGTAATATCCTCAATCTTATCAAAGGAATGCGAATCAAAGGCTTTTCTAGAATCTAAAAATAGGGTTGTTATTGCTTCACTAATTTCACTCAGTTCTTTTATTTGTTTAAATTTTAATTTTTTGTGGTTATTGTCAACGTGTTTATAACTTACTTTAGAAATATATTCTAATGACCGTGTCATGTCATGTAAATAGCCTAAAATATCTATATAAAATCCACTCGCCTCAAGACTAGATTCGTCTAAGTTTTTAATGAAATAAAAAACATTGTCTCTTAAATTGTCAACCTCTTTTGAGAGTTTAACAACTTGCTTTTTGTTTTTCTTTAGAAGT
>NZDM01000074.1 GCA_002690085.1 Flavobacteriaceae bacterium | reverse complement strand
CCCATACATTAAATAAGGGCGTCTTTGTTTGGATTTTCCTGCAGTTAAAATATTGTAAACCGCCATAAAGAAAATAGTAATAGGAATGAGCCATTCGGTGACATTGACATTTAAATTAACAATATCATAAACTCCTAAAATTAAACTCAAAGTATGGCCCAAGGTAAATACGGAAATTAGGATCAAAAGTCGTTTCCAGTCTTTAAAAATGAAAGGGACTGAAACTATAATCACAAATAGAATGTGATCGTATCCATCAAAATTTAAGATGTGGTAAAGTCCCAGTTCAAGGAATTTTAAAAAGCTTTGTAGCATTGGATCTATTTTTATAAATCAAATTTAGTAAAATATTTATGCTAAATCTATTTGGCCTTAAAATTCTTACAAAGCATTAAAGGCCTCTAAGCCAAGCTTTAAAAAAGATTCATAATCATTTTCATCAGGAGTATACCCAACTTTTGGAGCCAACTCTATCTTAGCGTCTGGACTCAATAAAACATAAAAAGGTTGTGAATTGGACTGAAAAAATTCTGTTTGAAAGTGGGCCCATTTATGACCAAAATTAGTGAGTGTTCGAGACCCGCCTCCCAGGCGTTCTACCTTAATTTTTTGAGAGTCTGGCAATTCTCTTTTGTCGTCAACATACAAAGAAATGAGCACATACTCATTTTCAAAATAAGGAACAATTGACGGTTTTGACCAAACAATTTCCTCCATTTTACGGCAGTTTACACAAGCATAGCCCGTAAAATCTAAAAGGATAGGCTTGTTGACTTTTCTGGCATAGGCAACACCCTTTTTAAAGTCTTTAAAGGACTTAAAATTGTTGGGGGTATCATTGGGGTGTAAAATACTGTGCCCAACGGGTGGTGCAAGACCGCTTAAAAGTGTCAATGGGGTAAATGTTTTTGTGGCTTCATTAAATTTAAACCCCGAGCCTAAATACAATACAAAAGTAAATACCAAGACACCAGAGCTAATCCTCATCAAAGAAAGCTTTTTTAAAGAACTATCGTGTGGGAATTTAATAACTCCAAAAATATAAAGGGTCAAGCCCAGAAAAACAAGAATCCAAATTACTAGAAAAACTTCAATTTTTAACAAACCCCAGTGCTGAACAAGATCGGCATTAGATAAAAATTTAAAGGCCAGTGCCAACTCTAAAAAGCCTAAAACAACTTTTGTTGTATTGAGCCAACCACCAGATTTAGGCAGAGCCTTGAGCATGTTTGGAAACATTGCAAAAAGTGCAAAGGGGAAGCCAAGGGCCACACCAAAACCACCCATTCCTGCTGTCAGTTGCCAAGCCCCACCATCTGCAGATAAAGATCCTGCCAAGAGCGACCCTAAAATTGGACCTGTACACGAAAAGGAAACAATGGACAGTGTAAGTGCCATAAAAAAGACACCCAAAATACCACCAACACTCTCACCCTTGCTTGTAAAGTTAGTCCATCTGGAAGGCAGCGTCAATTCGTAATACCCAAAAAATGAAAAGGCAAAAATTATAAATATTAAAAAGAAAATGACGTTGAGCCATACATTGGTTGAAATTTCGTTTAATATATCCGGGTTGACAGAATCCAAAAGGTGGAAAGGAATGCTTAAGATTAAGTAAACCAAGACAATAAATAAGCCGTAAAGAAGGGCTTTTATAAAGCCAGAATTAGCAGAGGTTTCGGCTGTTTTTTTTGTAAAAAAACTAACGGTCAAGGGAATCATTGGGAAAACACATGGGGTTAACAAAGCGAGCAGCCCCCCTAAAACACCAAGAGCGAAAATTCGCCAGAGGGACTTAGCGCTTTTAGATGTTTCGCTGTAATGCTTAATTTGATCCGGCTGCATGCCGTAAAGTATTGCATTTGAATTTTCTGTAACGATTTCAGATTCAATTGCTGAAGTGGCAGCGACAACCAAGCCTTTTTCAGGACTGTAATTAAACGTAAAAGGATTGTCAGGCTTGTAAGTACATCGTGAATCGTCACAGGTCATGTATTCAATATTACCACTAAGATTGAAGGCCGTTTTCTCAATAATTTTAATACGCTGTACAAAGACTGCACGCTTATAAAATTTCGAAACCACCATTTCAAAAACAGCATCGTGCTTTGTTACTTTATTGAGAGGCTTTTCATATGTGTCTCCAAGGGTTTCATAGGAAGATGCTTCTTCAAAAGAAACAATGGTAGGCAGAGGCCCGCCTTCTTCTAGAAACTGAGAATAAATAGCCCAATTTTTATCAATATTTGCCGTAAAGACCAACTCGTATTCAAGCGGCTCTACAGGGACTACACTCAACTCCCATTTTACGGGATTTAAAATTTGCGCAAAGGAATACTGGGCGACTAAGGCTAGGATTAGAATAAGGCTTTTTTTCATGATTTTGGGGTATATGACATGCTGCAAATTTAAAAAATTACTTGACTTTAGCTAAGATTTCTTCTCGTATGTTGAGGTAAGATAAGGTCATCTTAGAGATGACTTTCTTGGTGGATTGCCCTTGGGAGTTTTTGAGCAATTCCGCACCAATAGGGCCAAATTTTTTGTTTACATTTCTATCGCTCCACTGCACCATTTCATAAATTATTGGATACATATCGATACCTTTATCTGTTAGGTAGTACAGTTTGGTTTTCCGATCATTGGGTAACTTTGTCACTTTTATCAGACCGTTAGCGGTCAATAACTCTAGGCGATTTGCCAAAATATTGGTAGCAATTTTTTCAGAAGATTTTATAAATTCCGTAAACGTTTTTTTACCCAAAAAAAGATCTCTTATTATAATGAGAGACCACTTGTCACCAATAATGTCAAGTGCACTTGTGAGCGGGCAATTAGATCTGTCTTTTTTCATTACATTAAGTTTTGCTTGTCGTACAAAGCTACTAATATTAAGCACACCACAACTTTATTTAACTATAAATAATAAGGTTAAACCAACTTTTAAACTCTGAAAATGATAACTTAAAAAAAATTTAAATAAGCAAAAGCTCTAGTCCAGTTGAAAAAGCACGCTTTCTATAAGAACTAAAGCTTGTATTTAGTCGGGATGACAGGATTTGAACCTGCGACCACACGACCCCCAGCCGTGTACGCTAACCGGACTGCGCCACATCCCGTTTTAAGAGAAGCAAATCTATTTATTTTATGTGAATTTCTCTAAAAAAAACGAAAAATAGTCGCTGTTTGAATTGTTCGTTTCAATTTTTGGTTCCTGCAAAGTATCTTTTTCTAAGCCAAAAAGACGCCTTAACTAGTAATATTAGGGCTGGAACTTCTACCAAAGGCCCAATGACACCGGCAAAAGCCTGATCTGAATTCAACCCAAAAACACCAATGGCTACAGCAATGGCCAATTCAAAATTATTCCCGGCCGCAGTAAAGGCAACCGAGGCTGTTTTGTAGTAGTCTGCGCCCATTGCTTTGGTAAAGAAAAAGCCAATGATAAACATCAATAAAAAGTATATTAATAATGGAATCGCGATTATTAAGACATCCATTGGTATTTCAACGATAAGTTCACCTTTTAGGGAAAACATCACCACAATGGTAAACAATAGAGCAATCAGCGTAAGCGGGGAAACTTTAGGAATAAAGGTTTCTGTATACCAGCTTTCGCCTTTTAACTTTACCAAAATAATGCGGCTTAAAATCCCCAATAAAAAAGGAATTCCCAAATAAATAAGGACGCTTTCAGCAATGAGGCCAATGGAAATGTCTACGATGGCGCCTTCAAATCCTAAATATGGAGGCAAGACAGTGATAAAAATCCAGGCATAAAAACTGTAGGCAAATACCTGAAAGATACTGTTAAGCGCCACTAAAGCGGCTCCATATTCAGTGCTGCCACCAGCCAAATCATTCCAAACTAAAACCATGGCAATGCAACGGGCTAGCCCGATTAAAATCAAACCTACCATATACCCAGGATGGTCTTTTAAAAAGATTAAGGCCAGTGCAAACATAAGGACAGGTCCAATCACCCAATTGAGCAGAAGTGAAATGGATAATATCTTAGTGTTTTGAAATACTTTGGGCAATAATGCATAATTGACTTTTGCCAGCGGGGGGTACATCATCACAATAAGACCAATGGCAATGGGTATGTTGGTCGTACCGCGACTCATGCCGTTGATGACTTCAGAAATACTGGGCATAAAATAGCCGAAACTGACCCCAATACCCATGGCTACAAAAATCCAGAGTGTGAGGTTTTTATCAAGAAAACTTAATTTTTTTTGGGTCATGATTTATTGCTTAATATTAGAAAAGACGTATTTTAATTCTGTAGCTATCTGAAGGCTTCGTTCTATGTATTTTTCTCCTTGTTGCGGAGTGTTGTCAAAAGCTTTTGGGTCTTCAAAAGGCAATGAAATTCGAACCTCGGCACCAGGGATATAAGGGCAGTCTTTATCGGCTTGAGAACAAGTCATAATGGCTGCGAATGCAGTCTTTGGATTCTCGGCGTGGTCGTAGGTTTTCGAAAACCCTTTAACCGGAGTTTCATTCACTGCAAACTCAATGGCATATAATGGATTTTTCGTTTGTGTTTGAAAATCAATTTTAAAGCCACTGGCTTCTAAAGCCTTTGCAGCAGCAGGGAATAAGGCAGTGCTTTCCGTTCCTCCAGAATAGCAAAAAATGTCTTTGATATTGTAGAAATAACCCAGCGCTTGAGCCCAAACTTGAGACAAATGGCTGCGTCTGGAATTGTGGGTGCAAATAAAATTCAACTCAACGGCTTGATCTGCATCCACCTTAGACTGGATGAAATCTATTAAGGGTTCTAATAGATTTTGCCGCGTCAAAGAAATTGAATTTATATCCAGGAATTTGATTTCAGTTTCAATGGTATTAAAAAGCATGAATGGGTCTATTTTAAATTTTTAACAACATTGGGGGGTATTGAGATCCAGATCAAAAAAATTGAAAGGGAATGTTTCATTTTTGCCCAATTTTTAAAATCAACACAATAACAAACCGTAGTCCCTTCTACACTGCCTTGAATCAAGCCAAGAGATTTAAGAGCCTTGAGATGCTGAGAAATTGTGGCTTGCGCCAGGCCAATTTCCAAAACCAATTCGCCACAAATGCATTGGTTTGTTTTAAACAGATGTTGTAAAATGGCAACTCTGGCAGGGTGCCCAAGGGCTTTTGCAAAGCGCGCAACAGCATTTTGCTCTAGAGTGAAAATTTCTGTTTTGGCAAGGCCCATAAATGATAATTTAATTAATTGCAATATTACGATTAATGTGATTCTTGGGAAAAATATATTGGAGAAAATATTGTAAGTTTACAAATATGCATTTAAAAAGACATATCGCAATGACAGCCAGTTGTTTCGCTGCTGCTTTATTTTTAAGAGCCGGGGACGCTAAAACCTTATCCATTTCAGAACTTTTTTTGGCAGATCGCAACGGGATTGCACTTTTTTTATACACTTTACTTTTTTTGGCAGTGGCTTATACTGGATATTGGATTTATATAAGAGAACAAAAAAAAGAATCAAAGTTCAACCCTAGCCCAAAGAAAAAACCTCCGATTTCTCAAAGGTTTAAAGGTTAAAGTAGTGTAGCGGTGACACTAGTGGAGAAGATCGGATTCGAACCGACGACCTCTTGACTGCCAGTCAAGCGCTCTAGCCAACTGAGCTACATCCCCATTACTTGATATATGTTCTTAGAGTTAAAAGGCATTAAAGAAAATACTGTTACAAACTTATAATATTATTAGCATTTGTTTGGCACTCTTGTGGAACTAATTTAACTAAACATAGCTTTTAGTTGTTTTCCCAACACGCCAAAGCTACTGAACTTTAAAAAGTTTTCTTAACTTGTGGAAAAATACTAACTAATGAAAAAAATCAAGATTTTATTTTCAGTACTTTTTACATTGTCCTTATTCACTTGTGTAGGATGGATATGTAATGTGCTTGGATGTTAAGCATATATTTAAAGCTAACTAAATGAAAAAGACACTTCACTTGGTCAATTTCTTAAATAATCCTAAAACATAGGCATATCTTCTTCTTTGAGTTTTAAACCAGCCACTCAACCTTTGAAGCCATACTCACTCGTTCTTTTATAGGAAGTGTGGTGTGGTCAAACTTTCCCATATACATAAGCCCTAAACAGCGCTCGTTTGCATTCAAGTCAAAAAATGAATGCATCTGTGCTGTATATTGGGGACTGCTCCAATAGCAGCCAATTTTTTGATCGACACAACTGAGCCAAATGTTTTGAACCGCCATGGCCACAGCGGCAATCTCTTCCCATTCAGGTATTGAAACCGCAGTACTTCGCTTCATAAAAATACCTAAAATACAATTACTTAAGCGACATTTTTCGAGTGTCTTTTTTTTCTTGAAATCGAACCTTAGGTCATCTGGATTATGTGCTTCCATGGCTTGAACCATGGCCTGTCCTAGACGGGCTTTTGCTTCATTTTTATAAACCTTAAAGAACCAAGGTTGTGTCATTTTATGTGTAGGCGCCATGTTGGCGTTTTCAAGCAATTGCTCTAAGGTCTCTTTATCTATTTCACCCTTATTATATTGGGTGGGATAGACCGCGCGTCTAATTGCGATAAGTTTATTGATGTCCATGATATTTTAAATAGCTATAAAGTTAATGTTTAGAATTCATATAAATAAGTAAATCAAAAAAATATTAAGCTCAATAAATCCTCTGACTTAAACTAAATTTATGCCCACTTGAGCGAAGACGGAAACTTTGAATTACAAGACATTGAACAAATAAACGTACTTTTATGAAGCCTTTCAATATAAAGAACAATTTATGAGAAATTTGAAACTACTAACACTTGGATTGTTTTTGACTGTCTTTTGCTGTACATCCGATGAAGGGGCTGCGCCTTGTATTGTTGAGCATAACTTAGAAACAAATGAGGCTGAAAACGTGACCGCTAATTCCGCCCGCTTAACAGGAAGTATTAGCATTGTTTCTGAGAATTGCGAGATACCACTTGGTGCGCAACAAGGCTTTGTTTATGCCAACAGCAGCACACCCAATATTGATGATAATTTAATTACAGATACGGGGACAAACATAAGTGCCACACTGAATGGCCTCGCTGCTGAAACAACATATTACGTTAGGTCTTTTGTTGCGAATTCATTGGGAGAACACTACGGGAATGAAATTAGTTTTACCACGGGGCAAAACAACACACCCATTAACTATGGGATTAATGAGTATAACGTTGAGTTCCAGGGTTATGATCGTGATTTCATAGTTTATGTCCCAGAATCGTATGCCCATGAAAACCCGACTCCAGTGTTGTTTGTTTTTCATGGTCTTGGCGGATCAAACACTTCAACGATGAATAGTACCGGTTTTAATCTCATTGCCGATCAAGAAAATTTTATAGCGGTATACCCTCAAGGCACAGACTTTTTAAACATAGCTCCGCATTGGAATGTTGGCGGATTTACAAACGGTAGCACTACAGACGACGTGGGCTTCGTTAATTTTCTAACAGCATATTTGTCGGAAATATACTCTATTAACTCTGATAGAATATATGCAACAGGTATGTCTAACGGCGGGTTTATGAGCTTTTTACTAGCTTGTCAATTGAGTGATAAAATTGCAGCTATTGCTTCTGTTACTGGCTCAATGACTACAGAAACTTTAGAAGAATGTAGCCCTATTAGGGAAGTTCCTGTGTTGCAAATTCATGGGACTAATGATGCTGTAGTTCCATATGATGGCGTGCAGGCATGGAATACCTCCATTGAAGAAGTCTTGGATTATTGGGTTATGAACAATGCGTGTTCAGACACACCAGATATAAATACTTTAGATGACGTGAATCTCAATAACAACCTAACAGTGGATGAGATAATCTATAATAATGGTACCAATGGAACCATTGTAAAACATTACAAAGTTTTTGGAGGACAGCATAACTGGTTTCAAAACGCAGACATTGATTCTAGTGCTATTATTTGGGAATTTTTCTCTAATTACGACCTCAATGGATTGATAAATTAAAATATTATTTATTCTATTTTAACTAATTTTGTGGTCAATTTATAGACTTTGAATACTAATGTTAGCAACAAACAAATCAACCAGCTGGCCATACCGGCCATTATTACGGGTGTTTCCGAACCAATTTTATCACTAACAGATGCTGCCATTGTTGGCCATATGCCTTTAAATGCTACTATTTCTCTAGCAGCGGTTGGCATTGTTTCTTCTTTTTTATCCATGCTCATTTGGGTCTTAGGACAGTCTCGTTCAGCCATTTCTTCAATTATTTCCCAATACCTTGGTGCAAACAAACTCAAAGAGGTGAAAAGCCTTCCGGCGCAAGCCATTGTCATCATTCTCATGTTAAGCGTTTTGATTTGCGCAGCTACCATTCCTTTTAGTGAGGCTATATTTAAATTTTATAACGCTTCGGGGGTGCTATTGGATTACAGCGTTGACTATTATAAAATTCGGATCATTGGTTTTCCATTCACCCTCTACACATTTGCTGTTTTTGGGGTGTTTCGAGGGCTACAAAACACTTACCATCCCATGGTGATTGCCATCATTGGGACCGCTATAAATATTGTTTTAGACCTTGTATTGGTCTATGGAATTACGAATGTTATAGAGCCTATGAACCTTAAAGGTGCCGCCTTGGCAAGCGTTTTGTCTCAAGCCCTAATGGCGATCATGGCTACCGCACTAGTTTTAAAAAACACACCCATTACATTAAAAATTAAAGGCCCCATAAATAAAGAGCTTCCAAAATTTTTAATGATGATTGGCAACCTAATTCTACGGACGCTGGCTCTCAACCTCGCCCTTTACTTTGCTACAAGTTTTGCAACGGGCTACGGCACAAACTACATTGCCGCCTATACCATTGTCATCAATTTGTGGTTTTTTGCAGCTTTTGCTGTAGATGGCTATGCCAGTGCTGGAAATATTTTATCTGGTAAACTTTTCGGGGCTAAACAATTTGAAACCTTGATTGAATTAAGCCAACGACTCGCCAAAAAAGCGGTTCTTGTGGGACTCATAATGGCTGGATTGGGAGGGCTTTTTTACAAATATGTAGGTGTAATGTTTACATCAGACCCAAAAGTTTTAGAGGATTTTTACGAGGTGTTTTGGATTGTTTTAGCCATGCAACCCCTCTGTGCAATTACTTTTGTATTTGATGGCATCTTTAAAGGGCTTGGAAAAATGAAAGCCTTGAGAAACGTATTGTTTGCTGCCACTTTTTTGGTGTTCATCCCTGCCCTACTTTTAGGTCATTATTTAGAGCTCAAGTTGCACGGGATACTGTGGGCGTTTACACTATGGATCGTTGCCAGAGGGGTGCCATTGGTGGTGAAATTTAGAAAACAATTTTTACCGCTAGCCCGAAAACACTAACTTTGTTTGGATTTTGTTATAAACAGATTATTAGAAATGTCCAAAATAAGAATTACGAAACAGTTTTCCTTTGAGACCGGCCACGCGCTATATGGTCATGATGGGAAATGTAAAAACATTCACGGGCATAGCTACCGTTTAAATGTAACATTATTTGGAACCCCCATAACGGACGACAGCAGTCCAAAATTTGGGATGATTATGGATTTTTCTGATTTGAAAAAAATAGTCAAAGAAGCCGTTGTAACGCCCTTTGATCACGCCACGATCTTTAACAAAAACACACCACACTCAAAACTGGCTGAAGACTTGAAATCTAATGGGCATAAGGTCGTTCTTGTTAACTACCAGCCTACCAGTGAGATGCTGGTCATTGATTTTGCTGAAAAAATTAAAAAACGCTTACCTGCTAACATCCATTTACACGCCCTTAAACTTCGAGAAACTGCCAGTTGCTATGCAGAGTGGTATGCGAGTGATAATGAATAAAGTGTATGAAAACCATTCGAATATCTAAGGGAAAAAAGATTTATTTCACATCAGACCATCACTTCGGGGCGCCCACAAAAGCGGCCTCTAAACCCCGTGAAGAAAAATTTGTAGCGTGGTTGGATGACATAAAAAAAGATGCCGAAGTCTTGTTCATCCTTGGAGACCTCTTTGATTTCTGGTTTGAATACAAACATGTCATCCCAAAAGGTTTCACTAGAGTGTTGGGAAAGTTGGCAGAGCTGAGTGACCAAGGGATTAAGATTCTCTTTTTTGTGGGCAATCACGATATGTGGATGCGGGGCTACTTTGAGGAAGAATTTAACATTGAAGTATACCACAAGCCCCAACAGTTTGAATTAAACAACAAAACTTTTTTTATAGGCCATGGCGATGGCCTAGGTCCAAATGACAAAGGATATAAGCGCTTGAAAAGAGTGTTTACAAACTCATTCTTTAACTGGCTTTACCGCTGGCTTCACCCGGACTTTGGGGTGCGGTTTGCCCAATACTTGTCTTTAAAAAACAAACTCATTTCTGGAGATGACGACCTTAAATTTATGGGAAATGAAAAGGAGTGGTTGACCCAATATGCGCGCAGAAAATTAAAAGACAAGCACTTTGATTATTTTGTGTTTGGCCACAGGCACCTTCCTCTAGAAGTTGTACTTAAACCTGAATCAACTTATATCAATTTAGGAGATTGGATCTCTCACTATACTTATGGTATTTTTGACGGTGAAGCGTTTTCATTAAAGAAATTAGATTCTTGAAAATGCTGCCCTTTAGATTTATTTTTGAAAAGTATAGTTGTTTATTGAAACAAAATAAATATCTTGGACTAATTAACCAATTTAATTAAATGGAGTTTTTTGAAATCCCTTTTTTTGACGACGACTTCTATAAAATGTGCGTTCGATTTTTAATCAATTTTACAGCACTAACGGCTCTAATAAGAGGCTGCTATTATTCCTTTTCAAAAAAGGCCGATTATGTGTTTACATTTTACCTGGTTGGTACTGTGGTTTTTTTCTTGTGCTTTACCTTAAAAAAATACGAAATTGACTTAGGGCT
>NZDM01000073.1 GCA_002690085.1 Flavobacteriaceae bacterium | reverse complement strand
ACCGCAGTAGGGGTTTATAAAAACCGCTCGAAACGCATCAAGACCAGTCAACTCAACGAAGATTTGTTGCCCATCATTCAAAACACGCCACCACCAGCATTAAAGGGTAAGTATGTCAAAATCAAATACATCATGCAATTACCAACTCCGCAACCCCAATTTGCTTTTTTTTGTAATCTGCCGCAGTATGTTAAAGAACCCTATAAGCGTTTTTTGGAAAATAAGTTACGTTCGATGTATGATTTTTGTGGGGTGCCAGTGACCCTTTTTATGCGCAAGAAATAGGGATTAAACTTCCTCTGAATCAAATTTCAGATTTAATTTTCATAAGCTGATGTTTCACAGATTCCAGTTTCGTTATAATTTCAAAATTGGTTAAGGTTTTTCTTTTTTTAGACTTGAGATAAGTCTTGGCGCCTTCCAGCGTATAGCCTTCTTCCTTAACCAGCCTGAAAATTATTTTTAAATTTTTGATATCCTCAGGTGTGAACCTGCGGTTCCCCTTGGCATTTTTTTTTGGTTTTAAAATGTCAAACTCTCCATCCCAAAAGCGAATTAGAGAATTTTTAACTTTAAAAGCTTTGGCGACCTCACCAATGCTGTAATATAATTTTTTGGGTAGATCGACGTGCATATTAATCTAGGGATTGATTTTCAACAGAGGCTTTGATCAATAAATCGTTAAATTCTTCACTCGTGAGATTTCCGTAATAAAAATTTAGCGGATTAATTCTACGCTTGTCCTTAAATATTTCATAGTGTAAATGCGGCGCCTGAGAGCGGCCAGAACTCCCTACAAATCCTATAATATCTCCACGTTTTACTTTTTGATTGCGACGTACATTATATTTGTAAAGGTGTGCATACAAGCTCACATAGCCATAGCCGTGATCAATTCTAATGTGGCGGCCATAACCTGAAGACCGTGAATCAACCCTCTTTACAATACCATCTCCACTGGCGTATATAGGTGTGCCCCGTGGCGCTGTAAAGTCCATGCCATAGTGAAATTTGCGGATTTTTGTAAAAGGATCTGTGCGGTAACCATATCCAGAAGCCATTCGAGTTAAATCTTCATTTTTTATAGGTTGAATCGCAGGAATTCTTGCCAAAAAGTTTTCTTTGTCTTTGGCTAAATTTGTAATCTCATCTAAAGACTTGGATTGAATTACAATTCGTTTTTGTAAAACATCCAAGCGTTTGTGCGTGGATGCAATGAGATCAGAGTTTTTATAGCCTTCGAATTTACTGTAACGGTTTACCCCTCCAAATCCTTGGGTGCGCTGTGCCTCAGGGATTGGGTTGGCTTCAAAATAGAGGCGGTAAATGGCATTGTCGCGCTCTTCAATATTTTGAAGTACGGATTCAATATCATTCATTTTTTGGTTTAAAATAGTGTATTGAAGGTCCATGTTTTGAAGCTCTCGATTGAGGGCTTTTTCTTTCGGAGATTCAAAGTAATAGCTGCCAACAAAGACAAAAAGGAAGCCAAAAAGGCTAGAGGCTAGTAAGAAGCCGAAAAAATATTTAGCCGTAGTAGATTTGCTTGTCGTAATTTGGCGGTACGAAAGCGTTTCAGGATCGTAATAATATTTTACACTCGACATTGGCTAAAAAGTTCTATTTTTGTTATGAATTTAATCGCATAGGGCGAAAGATTCACATATAACAAAGATAATTTGTTTTTGTAGGAAACCAAATTATTTGATAAAGCTTATCACTTTACATGAAATCTCAAGAAATACGAGCTCAATTTTTAAAGTTTTTTGAAGGCAAAAACCATCAGGTTGTTCCTTCTGCTCCCATGGTTGTAAAGGGCGATCCTTCCCTGATGTTTGTAAATGCAGGTATGGTCCCTTTTAAAGACTACTTCATTGGGAATGCCATACCACCAAGCTTGAGATTGACCGATACTCAGAAGTGTTTGAGAGTTTCTGGTAAACACAACGATTTAGAAGAAGTGGGCTATGACACCTATCACCACACGCTATTTGAAATGTTGGGCAATTGGAGTTTTGGAGATTATTTTAAAAAAGAAGCCATAAAGTGGGCATGGACCCTTTTAACAAAGGTTTATAAAATTGACAAAAACAATTTATACGTGACCGTCTTTGAAGGCGATTCAAAAGATGACACTGCTATGGATGAAGAGGCCTTTTCCATATGGAAATCGATAGTAGAGGAAGATCGTATTATAATGGGCAATAAAAAAGATAATTTTTGGGAAATGGGCAGTCAGGGGCCTTGTGGTCCCTGCAGCGAAATTCATGTAGACATCAGATCAGATGAAGAAAAGTCAAAGACACCTGGTAACGAATTGGTAAATAAAGACCATCCTCATGTGATTGAAATTTGGAATTTGGTTTTTATGCAATACAATAGAAAAGCCGATGGAAGTCTTGAAGATCTGCCTCTAAAACACATTGATACCGGAATGGGCTTTGAACGCTTGTGTATGGTGCTTCAAGGGGTTCAATCTAATTACGATACAGATGTTTTTACACCCATTATTAGAGAAATTGAAGCCATTTCTGGAAAAGATTATGGAAAAGACACACAGCATGATGTTGCCATTCGTGTAATCTCTGACCACATTCGAGCCGTAGTTTTTTCCATTGCTGATGGACAATTGCCAACCAATACTGGCGCTGGCTATGTCATTCGTAGAATATTGAGGCGTGCAGTACGTTACGGATTTACTTTTTTAGATCAAAAAGAACCTTTTATGTACCGTCTGGTCAATGTTTTGATAAAAAATATGGGCCCAACTTTTCCGGAGTTAAAAACTCAAAAACAGCTCATTCAGAACGTCATTAAAGAAGAAGAATCCTCTTTCTTGAAAACCTTAGACCAAGGATTGGTACTTTTAGATCGGATGATCAATACCATTGATGGCGATACCATTTCAGGTGAAAAAGCATTTGAACTTTACGACACCTATGGATTTCCAGTAGATTTAACAGCACTTATTTTACAAGAAAAAAACTTAAAACTGGACCATGCTGGGTTTCAAGAACAACTTGAAAAGCAAAAAAACAGGTCGCGAGCAGCAAGTGAAGTTTCTACAGAAGATTGGACCGTAGTTAGGGAAGACGATGAGCAAGAATTCATTGGCTATGATCTCTTAAAAACAGATGTAAAGCTAGTTCGCTATCGAAAAGAGGTATCTGCAAAACACGGTACGCAATACCAACTGGTTTTTAACCTGACGCCCTTTTATGCTGAAGGTGGTGGGCAAGTAGGCGATAAAGGCTATTTGGAAGCTCCAAATGGAGATGTTATCTATATTTTGAATACAAAAAAAGAAAACAATGTTGCTATTCACATCACTCAAAATTTACCCAAGAACCTGACGGATACTTTCGCCGCAGTAGTTGACGTAAAACAACGTTTTAGAATCGAATGTAACCATACCGCTACCCATTTACTACACCAAGCCTTGCGTGAGATTTTAGGCACGCATGTGGAACAAAAAGGCAGTGCAGTGCACTCGAAATATCTAAGGTTTGATTTTTCTCATTTTTCAAAAATGACAAACGATGAAGTTCAGGAAGTTGAAAACTTCGTCAATGCGAGAATTGAGGGCCGTTTACCATTAGAGGAGCAACGTTCTGTTCCCATGAATCAAGCCGTTTCACAAGGAGCCATAGCTTTGTTTGGAGAGAAATATGGCGATGTCGTTCGAACCATTAAATTTGGTAATTCCATGGAACTTTGTGGGGGTACCCATGTAAAAAACACGGCGGATATTTGGCATTTTAAAATTAAATCTGAAGTCGCTGTTGCTGCCGGTATCCGTCGCATAGAAGCCATTACATCTGATGCCGTAAAAGAGTTTTTCAGTGAAAGCAATCACCAATTCAACCAAGTTAAAGCCTTGCTCAATAACGCTACGGATCCTGTCAAGTCTGTAACAGATCTAAAACTTGAAAACAACCATTTGAAAAAGGAAGTAGAGCACTTGCTAAAAGATAAGGCAATGACTGCTAAAACACAATTGGTAGGTGAGATAAAAAAAACAAATGGGCATCATTTCTTAGCCCGACAATTAAATTTGGACGCTAATAGCCTTAAAACCATTGCATTTGATATTGGGCAACAATATGACGATTTGATTCTTATATTGGCTTCTAATCACAATGGAAAAGCACTTTTAAGTTGTTATATTTCTAAGCCCCTTGCTACGTCCAAGGACTTGAACGCAAGCACAATCATTCGTGCCTTGGGACCTCTTATTGGGGGTGGAGGTGGTGGACAAGCTTTTTTCGCTACTGCTGGCGGGAAAAAGCCTGATGGCATCCCTGAAGCACTGCAAAAGGCTTCAGAAATAATATTCGACGCTTAGCCAAGTATTTATATTGATTGTAATCATTCCCAAATTTGAAGTATATTAGCTTTGTAAAATTTAGATTTTTATGGCACCATATGTGACGCTTACAAAGCATGAAAATATAGGCTACATTGAATTTTTCAACCCACCACACAATGCACTTCCCCCATCTTTGCTTGCGGAGTTGTGTGTTCTTATTGAAGCTGCAGGTGAGGATGCCCAAATTCATGTCATTGTTTTAAAGAGTGGTGCAGACCGTGCCTTTTGTGCTGGCGCGAGCTTTCACGACATGGTTGCCATTACAACTGAAGCAGAAGGAAAAGCTTTTTTTATGGGGTTTGCCAATGTCATCAATGCACTTCGGAAATGTCCAAAAATTACAATTGGAGCCGTCCAAGGTAAAGCTGTTGGTGGTGGCGTTGGCTTAGCTGCATCCACCGACATTTGTTTCGCCAGTGAATTTGCGCTCATTAAACTAAGTGAATTGAGTATTGGGATTGGACCTTTTGTTATTGAACCCGCTGTAAAACGAAAAATTGGCAATGCTGCAATGGCCCAATTGACATTGAAAGCACAAACATTTTTCTCCGCCAAATGGGCGTGCGAAAAAGGGCTTTATGCCAACGTATTTGAGACCAACAAAGCCTTAAATTATGAAGTTGATATTTTGGCAAAAGAATTACAATGCTACAATCCAGAAGCCTTATTGTCTTACAAAAAAATTCTTTGGCAAGGCACTGAGGATTGGGATGCATTATTAGAATCCCGCGCAACTTTAAGTGGGCAATTGGTTTTAAGCCCAAAAACCAAGGCTTATTTAGAAAAATATTCTTAATCTTACTAAATTATATTTTATATGATCTCCCAAATTCACATTCAAAAATGTGTCAATTCTAGAGCCAAAGACCTAGATTTTGATAACATCCCTCTAGGTAAAACTTTCACGGACCATATGTTTTTATGCAGTTATGAAAGCGGACAATGGCAAACCCCAAAAATTGTACCCTTAGCAGCTATTCCTACCCACCCTGCAGCCATGGCATTTCATTACGGTCAGGCTATATTTGAGGGTATGAAAGCAACCATTGATAGCAATGGCACTCCAATATTATTTCGCCCTGAAGCCAATGCGAAACGGCTTAATTTTAGTGCCCGACGATTGGGAATGCCCGAATTTCCTGAATCCCTTTTTGTGGAAGCTCTAAAAACCTTGGTAGGTTTAGACCGACAATGGATTCCTTCTCAACAAGGAAGTGCGCTTTATTTGAGGCCTTTTATGTACGCCGATGAAGCGTTTATAGGCATGCGAGCCGCTACGCGCTATAAATTCATTGTTATGGCTTCTCCCTCAAACCCCATTTATAAAAAGCGTATTCGCTTGTATGCCGAAACCAATTATATTCGTGCAGCTCAAGGCGGTACTGGTGAAGCCAAAGCCGCAGGAAATTATGCCGCTGCTATATTGCCTACAGAAGCGGCGAAAGCCAAAGGCTATGACCAGGTTTTGTGGTTGGATGCCCAGAATTTTAAAGCCATTCAGGAAGTAGGTACAATGAATATTTTTTTTAAAATAAATGGCACCATCGTCACACCGGCTTTGGATGGCGCCATATTGGCTGGGATTACACGAATGAGTGCCATTGAATTGCTCAGACACAAAGGCTTTGAAGTTGTTGAACGTCGCCTCACAATTGATGAGGTTATAGAGGCCTCTGCCAAGGGTCATTTAGAGGAAGCCTTTGGAACAGGAACTGCTGTTGGAGTTGCTATGATTCAAGACATCGGTTATGAATCGCAAATAATTCATATTTCAAATAATAACCCTGTGGGTCAGATGGTTTTGGAAACCTTGAATGGGATACGAACCGGAAAAATTCCTGATGATTTTAATTGGATGTATTCTGTCGAGGTTTAAATTCCGATTATTTTTTTTCTCAGGGCCCTCCAGCGGTAGCCCCTAATAAATTTCCCTTGATTTTCAGTCACAATAAATTTAGTATTGGATTTACAAGCCCTTAAATAGCCCGTCATACAGTCAAAAAAAAGTATAAAATTGTATCTGTTAAAGGCCATTTTTAAAGCAGATAATGTTGCAATTGTAAAACCACTTCGCATTTTGTAAAGTGCTTCACCTTGAAGGTATCGTGCATTGGGACTGTAATGAGCGCCTGTGGGTTTTAGATGCTTGACTTTAAGCGCCGCAACTGTTTTAAAAGTCCATCCGTTATACAGGGCTATCAGTTCATCTACAGTATCCCAGCCAATCGACGCCTGCAAACCTCCAATGGCTTTAAAACAAGCGTGCCTGTAAGACTTTAAAGGTCCCCTGGTATGCGCTTTAGAAGCAATATTTTCATAAATCCATTTGTTGTTTTTTTGGATGTAACAATGCCCAGATAGCATCCCTAATTTTGGATTTTGCACGTAATAAGATGCGAGTGTTTCTAAATAGTTTTTTGGAAAAATTAAATCCCCATCAAATTTGCATATCACATCGTAGTTGTCATCCAGTTGTTGAAGGCCAAAGTTAAAGGCCTTGATTACTTTTTCTCCAGGTACATGCTCATTAGAAGATTGGTTGTGTATCAATTTTAGCGCTGGAAATTTTTTCGCTAAATTTTTAACAATTTCAGGTGTTTTGTCTTTCGAATTATCATCAACTACAATTATTTTTTTTGGCAATAGCGTTTGAGTGGTGAGCGAGCTTAAACAATCTTCAATGAAAGCCTCTTCGTTGTGAACAGCGATGACAATATAAAACTTCAAACTCTCTCGGCGTAAATAATGTAATATCTTGGTGTAAACCATCTCAGAAATGGGCGTAAACCTATTTTTTTTGTAGGATTTGTCCATTTTTTTGATGCTTTAATTTCCCAGCCAGCTTTTTGTAAAAGCCAATCAAATTGCCAGTCTTCAAATTCGTGAAAATGACGGTCCCATGGATCCGTTTTGCTTTTATAGGCTGATGCAAACCATAATCTTAAAGGTACACTGGCGATTAATTTTTTAGATTTGATTTTACTCAAAACGTTAAAAGGTGCCACTAAGTGTTCAAGGATTTCAAATGCACTTACGACCTCGGCAGTGCTGTTTTCTAAAGATGAAAAGTCTATGTCCAGATCTTCTCCATCAGTGTTGTGAATATCAAAGCCTTTAAGTTTTAATAGTTGCGAAAGAGGATTTTTGACCCCTAAATCAAGAATCGAATCTGTTTTTGGAATATGCTGGTTCACAAAATCAAGTGTTAATTGATAGCGCTTCTTTGGATAGTTGTTTTCGTACATTTAATATTTGTAAACAATGGCGTT
>NZDM01000072.1 GCA_002690085.1 Flavobacteriaceae bacterium | reverse complement strand
CTAAAGAATCTTAAAAAAGTTTTTTTGATGGTAGCAGGTGCAGGCATTCAGAAATTTGGTCCTAAAATTGAGGAACACCAGCAACTTCTTATCAGTGCAGCGGATATTCTAATTGAAATCTATATGGCAGAATCAGCCATTTTAAGAACAGAAAAAAACATGCACCGTTTTGGAGCAGAATCTCAAATACATCAAATTGAAATGAGTCAACTCTATCTTTATAACGCAGTTGACATCATAACAAAAAGTGCAAAAAACGGGATTGTATCCTTTGTTGAAGGAGATGAGCAGCGCATGATGCTCATGGGCTTAAAACGCTTTACAAAATACACTCATTATCCTAATGTTGCAGGCCTAAGAAGCAGCATTGCGGACAAGGTTAATAAAGAGAATGCGTATTGCTTTTAAAAAGTAAACGCAGCTTAGTTGGTTAGTTGAAACGCCCTCACATCGTTGAGGGTGTTTTTTTATCCAAAAATGAAAATTAAACCTATCTTTGAAAGAGAGAATGAATCTGTTATAAAATAGTACATCCGTGAGACAAACCTACATATTAACTCTTATTTGTTTTTTTTGTGTTCAATCGCAGCTACTGGCACAAGAATATACACGACAAGACACCGTTCGTGGATCTATTACTCAAGAAAGAAGTTGGTGGGATTTAAAATATTACAAGCTAGAAGTAACCGTGGATCCAAAAACTAAATCGATTCATGGTAAAAATACCATTCACTATAAAGTTTTAGAAGCAAATAGAAGAATGCAGATTGATTTGCAAATTCCAATGCAATTGACCAAAGCAACCCAACGGGGGAAATCCCTTAAAATTGACCATGATGGCAATGCGCATTACATCCACCTTGAATCCCCACAAGTAAAATCCAGTGTTGACAGCATTACGGTACATTTTGAGGGCCGCCCCAAAGCAGCTGTTCGTCCGCCATGGGATGGTGGTTTCACATGGACAAAAGATCAAAATGGAAACGATTTTATTGCCACCGCTTGCCAAGGAATTGGCGCTAGTGTGTGGTGGCCAAACAAAGACCATATGTACGACGAGGTAGACAGTATGAAAATTCGTGTCAATGTACCGAAACATTTGATGGCCGTATCAAACGGACGCTTAATTAATATTTCAAAACATGACAGTACTGCAAGCTATACTTGGGTTGTTTCAAACCCAATAAACAATTATGGCGTTAACATAAACATTGGAGATTATGTCAATTTTGCTGAGATATATGAAGGTGAAAAAGGAAATTTAGATATGAATTATTATGTTTTAAAACCCCACTTGGAAAAAGCAAAAAAACAGTTTTTAGAAGCCCCAAAAATGATGAAAGCCTTTGAATATTGGTTGGGCCCCTACCCTTTCTATGAAGACAGTTATAAATTGGTAGAAGTTCCTTATTTAGGAATGGAACATCAAAGTTCTGTTACCTATGGAAATCAATTTAAAAACGGCTATTTAGGGCGTGATTTATCGGGAACTGGTTGGGGCTTAAAATTTGATTTTATTATTGTACACGAGTCGGGGCACGAGTGGTTTGCAAATAACATTACAAACAAAGACATTGCCGACATGTGGATTCATGAAGGTTTTACAGCTTATACTGAAAATCTATACCTAGATTATTATTATGGAAAAGAAGCTGCAGCGGCCTATGTCATTGGTACGCGAAAGCGCATTCTAAATGACCGCCCATTGATTGGAGATTACAATGTAAATAATGAAGGCTCTTCAGATATGTACTACAAAGGCGCCAATATGATTCACATGCTGCGGCAATTGACAAAAGACGATGAAAAATGGCGACAAATGCTTCGAAAAATGAATGCTGAATTTTACCATCAAACAGTCACCTCATTGCAGATTGAATCCTTTTTATCAAAAGAAATTGGATGGAATTTAAAATTCTTTTTTAATCAGTACTTAAGAGATGTCCGAATTCCTGTACTAGAATATAGAATTGATGGAGGAAAGCTAAACTACAGATGGAATAATGTAGTCAGTGGTTTTGATATGCCGGTAGAAGTCATAAAAGAAAAACAAAGTATATGGCTCTACCCTACAGAGTCCTGGCAAACTACAGCGGCTAATACATCGGAAATCGAAATCGATTCTGATTACTATATAAATCTAAAAAAACTTTGAAAAATTCAGAATTGATTCTCTTGATTGTGCAATCTTATAAATTATTTAACTTTATAAAAAATTAAAAGAATCAAACTTTTTTCACAATACTTAAAAGTGTTTTCTAGATTATGTTTAAGTTAAAGAATTGAAAAAATACTGCAGAAGCATTGAATAAAACACAAAATTTATAAATTTCATAAAAATGAACCCATCGGCAAGAGGTTGGTTGAAAAAATTATTAAAATTTGCAGAGAAAAATGACGCGAAAGCTGAAACTGTAGCAAATCTTTACCCTGTGCTAAAATCGGTTGGATTTATATATGGCAGTAATATTTCAGTCCTCATTAAGGATTTTAAAAGTAAAGATTTTAACCAAGAAGAATGTTGTAAAATTAATTTTGTCTGGGCACTTTTAGCCGCTTACAACTGCCACTCAAAAGATAATACTAATTTTGAAATTGCACTCAAAAAATTCTACGAAACCATTGGATTTCACAAATCCAACTTCATTAATGGGATTCTGGGGGATGATGTGGAATCTATTCTTAACAAGCGAATTCAAACGGATAATAATATTTTTTCAAAAAACTTTAGCCTATTTGTCACCAATGCCCTGCTCTTTATGGATGTTTTGGCCTTTAGTGCGTTTTTACAAAACCCTGATCATGCCGAGAAACACCTTTTGGAATTAGAAAATTCAATAAGAACTGTTGTTTCTAAAGCCCTCAACTCCAAAAGTGAAAAAAACAATTACGACGAAAGCTTAATCAAATTATTAGAGGCATCACTGCGCTTATCAAAATCTAAAAATAACAGCTATGATGCATTAAAATTAAGTCAGTTTTCAGAGACTGAGCGATTTTACTTACTAGACTTAGCATGCATGGCCACATGGAATGATTTTAAAATTGACCGTGGTGAACAAGAATTTTTTAGGGAATTTTCAAAGAAATTTAAACTTAGTCAGTCTGTAATTAAAAAGGCAATTAATAGTTTAAATGTATTTTATAGGAATTATAAAAATGACATCAGTTTATTGAGTACCCAAAATCTTGCCAAACGGCTATACGACCACTCCACAACTGTTGTGAAAAAACTTATCACAAGAAACAGCAAACATTTATACCAAGAGTTAAAAGAAAGTAAAGATCTAGTAAAATTATTAACTGAATCTACCCTAAGAGACCTAAGTGAAAAGGAACAAGAACAAATGCAAGAACAAATGATGGACATTATTAAATCCATACCAAGTCTGGCTATTTTTATGCTTCCCGGTGGTGCTATTTTATTGCCCATTTTTATTAAATTTATTCCTAAACTCCTGCCCTCTGCTTTTGATGAAAACAGAATAGAAGAAGAGTGAATAAATGTCAAACTGTAACAGTTTAAAACAAAAAGCGTCTTATTGAAAATTTATTTTAGAATTCTTGAAATTGGCCAACCAAAACGAATTTGTAACACTCATAGAAAAACATCAGAATTTGATTCACAAAATCTGTCGTTTATACACCAAAAGTGATGCAGAACACAAAGACTTATTTCAAGAAATCACCATCCAGCTTTGGAAAGCCTATCCAAAGTTTAGAGGCGACTCCAAGTTCAGTACATGGATGTATCGTGTAGGCATCAATACCGCCATAACGCTTTACAGAAAATCCAAACTAAGAATTCAGAGTTTTAGTTTTGAGGAAATCGCCTATAAAGTACCCCAAATTGAGTCTTATGATGATACTGAAGATCAACAACTCAAGTCAATTTACAATGCTGTAAAATCACTGAACGATATAGACAAGGCTGTGATTTTTCTATATCTTGAAGATAAATCCTATAAAGAAATTAGTGACACCATTGGCATCACAGAAGTTAATGCGCGTGTAAAAATGAACCGTATTAAAAATAAATTAAAAAAACAGTTAAATCCTTAATTATGGATGAATTAAAACGCTTAAAAAAGGACTGGAAAGAGAACTTAAAGTTTCCTAAACTCAGCAAAGATGAAATTTACAAACTGCTGCACAAAAAATCTTCTTCTATTGTAAAAAGAATTTTTGTCTTTAGCTTGATTGAGTTTGGATTTTGGACACTGCTAAGTTTCGTCATTAAAGACAATGAAGCCCAACAACGGTTTAATCAATATGAAATGGACCACATAACATTACCACTTATGGTAATTGGGTACGCTTTTCTCATTTACTTTTTCTTTATGTTCTACAAGAACTATAAATCGATTTCGATAACAGCTAGTTCTAAAGGGTTGATGGAGCAGATTCTTAAAACCAGGAAAACAGTCAAACATTATGTGATTTTTAATCTACTTTTCTTGTACATTTCTATTGTTATTGGACTATTTATAGAACTCAACAACAACCCTGATGTTGCCTTACGTACCGCAGAATTCACGGCTTCTGGAGATTATTACATCTTTTACGGAATTATGTTGGCTACAACACTTCTGATGATGGCTTTACTGACAGCTATACTTCTCGGGTTTTATTATTTGATATATGGTATATTATTAAAGAAATTAAAAAACAACTACAAAGAATTGAAAAAAATTGAATTAGAGTAAACTTCTGGTATTTACCAATTTCGTTGTTTGTTCAAGCGTTCATTTTCCATTAATTCCTCTTGTGGAATGACCTTTAGAAATGAAGGGTGCTGTTCAATAGCATATTCAATTTTTTCTACAATTTGTTCTATGGACTCATTGTCATAATCAACTTCAAGCGGTGCTTTAATTTCGATGGATTGTAAAATATTTTTCTTTTTAATCCGGATACCTTTCTTATCAAAAGCTCTTCTAAAACCATCAATCACAATAGGAACTACAATAGGCTGGTAGTGTTTAATGATATGTGCTGTTCCCTTCCGAATGGGTTTAAAAGGGGTAGTAGTCCCCTGAGGAAAGGTAATAACCCAACCATCGTCTAATGCTTTTTTAATATTTGATATATCACTCATTTTTACTTGACGGTTAACATCCCTTCCTGATGCGCGCCAAGTCCGTTCAATGCTTATGGAACCTGCATAAGCAAAGATCTTTGGTAATAGACCTTCTTTCATGGTTTCTTTTGCTGCGACATAATAAAGATTCAGCTTAGGGTTCCACAAATAGCCCACATTTTTAAGAGTGTCATCTCGACCACTTAATGCTGCATTAAAGACATGAAACATAGCGACAACATCCGCAAAATAGGTCTGATGATTTGATATAAAAAGAACGTTGGTTTGTGGGAGTTCACGTAAAATATCAGAGCCTTCAATTTTTAGTTCATTAAAGCCATGATAACGTTGGTGGCTGATGGTTCCTAAAATACGGATAATCCATTTTTTAATAAATAAATATTGCCCAAAAATATTTTTTTTTAAGAGACCCATGTATTAATGAGAATAGAAATGCAAACCTAAGCTATTTTTTTAAAATTAAATTGAATAAATATATAATTTCCATGAGAATCATGGCGGTAGCGCCCCAAACTATATGCCCATTAAAATTAAACGCAGGGACAGAAACCGACAATCCATAAGAAGTTTTGACCGTTGTTATTATTTGATGATTAGCATTCATCACAGCTTTAAGGGAAACTTCAATAACAGACTCTACTTCTGAAATTTGAGGTTTAAAATCGGGGGGGTCAGCGGTTAGACCAATAAAAGGAAAAACATTGAAATTACTTGGAGGAATGTAAACTTCTGAAAGACCCGTTATGATTTGAATTGCATCTGATTGCACGCCAATTTCCTCCATTGTTTCACGCAATGCGGTTTGTTGAAGGTTAAAATCTTCAGCTTCGGGTTTTCCACCAGGAAATCCAATTTGACCTGAGTGAACATCAGGACTTGGCTTTCGGAGAATAAAAGCCAAATAGGTATTGTTGTTTTTTCCAGGATAAAACAAAGCCAGAACTGCAGCTAGTTTGGCATTATCAATTAAATGCGATGTTTGTTTTAACAAAACATCTCTGAATGGTGGTGCCATTTGCAATTGCGCTTCTTTTCCTGGCAACTCATG
>NZDM01000071.1 GCA_002690085.1 Flavobacteriaceae bacterium | reverse complement strand
TCATTGTCTTCAGAGTCTCCTAAAAACAAGCCTGGGTCAGTGTCTCTCAAGATTTTTAAAGCGTTATAGCGTCCTATCTCAATCATAATGCAAAGGTAAGCATATTCGTACTAATAATTACTTTCTAAAAAACTTCAGAAAGTTAAAGTTTTTACTAATTTGCAAGGATGTAAAACTTTATTGTATTAATAAATTGAAAAGACCATGCAGAAACAGTACTGACCTCTTTATTGTAAATAGAAGGCCCAAAGGCAATGGTTACTTTTATTAATAAATCCGTTTCAGGATTTATGTTGAACTTTTTTTTAAATCTTTGGCATATTTTCTATCAATTCTTTTCTTTTGTTCATATTGTTTGGGTTATGTTAAATAAATAAACAGGCTTAAATAAAGCATTTCACATAGACATAGTCACGGAATAATTCAAAAAGTCACAGTTTTATAAAATTATTTAAGTGCATCAAAGTAAGCCAATAAAATTTTACTGTTTTCTTCAAAAGGTGTGAAAATCTCTAATAGTTGAGGTGAGTTTGAAGCCTCAAAAAATGAAGGCAAAGCTTTTGATAGACTTTCAATCGAATTCGCAGCATAATAATCAAATCCGAAATCTTTTGCCAATCCCTTAGCACTACGACCATGTTTGGTTTCAAAATAGGTTTTAAAGAGTTTTGAATTGTCATTTCCTGGTAAAATTCTAAAAATACCGCCACCATCATTATTGATAACGATCATTTTAAAATTATTGGGAATGTACTTGTTCCACAACCCATTAGCGTCATAAAAGAAGCTCAAGTCCCCTGAAATAAGCACGGTTGGGAGTTTTGAAACAACAGCGGCACCAACCGCTGTACTTGTAGAACCATCTATACCACTGGTACCTCTATTACAGTACAACGCAATAGAACTATCAAATTCAAACAATTGCAAATAACGTATGACAGAGCTGTTTGAGGATTGCACCATATAAGACTTAGGAATGGTCGCTGAAATCAATTCAAAAGCTTTGAAATCACAAAATGCCATAGTTCTTAAATAGGATTGATGGGCTTTGAGACGCTTCTGTTTTGCAGCTTGCCAAAATTCAAAGTATGAACTTGTTGTTGGAGTAACCGATTTGTACAATTGATCCAAAAATATACTTGGTTTACATTTGAAATGTTTTGAAAGACTAAAAAACGTATCATTGGCGCTATAAAGGTCTACATGCCAATGGTGCTTTGGTTTGTAAGTTCTTAAAAATGCTTTGATTCTTTTGGAAATAATCAAACCGCCAAAAGTCAATAATATATCTGGTTGTAACGCTTTAAATCCTGAAGGATCTAAAGGGGTAATCAACTGGTCAATGAAGGGGAAAAATCGAGGATGGTGCAAGTTAGAAGTAGTTTCTGTAAGTACAATTACAGAGGGGTCATTAGCTAGCTTTTCGATCATAGTAGCTTCTATGGCATTTGGTGGATTTACACCTACCAGCACAAGCTTTCTTTTTGCCTTTTGCCAAGTCCTCAAATTTGAAGAACTGATCTTAACAGATGTTCTTTTTGTTAGACTTTTAGACGGAAGTGGCATCACATCCAGCGCAGTAACAGTTTCATATAAAGGCTCCTCAAAAGGAACATTAATGTGCACTGGTCCCATTTTATTCAAACTGGTGTTAAGTGCCTTTAAAATTAATTTTTGAGCCTTAATTTCTGTCGATTTTAGGGTATTGAAATATTGTTTTTTCGGAATTTTTAAGTTGGCTTCGAAAAGTACATGTGCCCCAAAAGCGTTCGGTTGAATAATTGTTTGGCCATCCCCTATATTGATAAGGTTTTCTGGACGGTCTGCGGAAATAACAACCAATGGAATACCTGTGTAAAAGGCTTCAGCTACAGCAGGATAGTAATTTAGAAGGGCACTTCCAGATGTACAAACAACCGCAACAACTTCCGAAGTTTGTTGCGCAATACCCAAAGCAAAAAAACCAGCAGAACGCTCATCAACAATACTGTAACATTTAAAAAAAGGGTTGTTTGTAAATCCAATTATCATAGGGGCGTTTCGGCTTCCCGGAGAAATCACAATGTGCTTAACTTCCTTTGCTTTACAAAGCTGGATAACGTATTGTGCTAAAGTTTGTTTTGGATAAATCATTAGGTTGCAAAGGTATTGATTTTACATATTTAAACCTTAATGAAAATATAAATTTTGAAGCTTAAAATACGGATTTAAGGGTTTGAATCTTAGCTTCTGTTTCTTCCCATTCACTATCAGGAATTGATTTTTCAGTAATGCCACCACCTGCATACAGTTTAGCTGTATTTCTATCCAATTGCATACAGCGTAAATTGACAACTAAATTGACATGTTGAAGTTTAAGGTTGGAATGAAGTTTAATTTCGCCTAAAAAGCCCGAATAATAGCTGCGATCAATAGGCTCGTACTTATTTATAAAAGCCATCGCCGCTTTTTTAGGAGTTCCGCATACAGCCGGGGTTGGATGTACATCATTAATGAGCGCTTTAAATCCGCTTGGAGTGGCCTTTAGGTTACCTGATAGTAGGGTTTGTAAATGCAATAATTTGCCTGCTCTAATTGTTTTAGGCTTAGAGGTATTTACAAATTCTAAATGCGGATTTAAAGTCCTTTTTAGATAATTTGTTACGATGGTTTGCTCTTCAAAATTTTTCACATCCCACTTCACTTCTGTTGAGTCTTTAAATCTTTGTGTACCCGCTAAAGCAGCGGATTGAAGCTTATTGCCTTCAATTTTTAAAAGGGATTCAGGTGAAGCGCCCATCCATGTCCCTGTTTTGGGATGAAACCAAAAATAAGTGTAAGCCTCGGGGTAGGCTTTGGCTACAGAATAAAATAGGTCTAAAAGGTTTATATTTAGATATTCTATTTCAGCGGTTCGCGCTAAAACTACTTTTTCCAACGCTGTTATCTTGATGGATTGAATGGCTTTTTTGATTAAATTTTTATGAACTTCTGCATTGGATTTCGAATTTTGAGAAGATAAAAAAGAAGGAGATTTGCTTTTTAAATTGAATTCCAAAGATTCAGAAACAGGTTCTGGGATTATATATGTGGGCTGATTTTTTAGATCAAAAGGCGCGAATACAAAACCGGATTCATTAAATTTTGAAGTTTGATAGGATTTTGCTTTGGTTTGGAACAATGCTTTTATGGCATTTTGATTAAAATCCGAATACAAAACAAAAGGCTTTTGACAATCCATCTGTAGCTTGATTCTTTCAAAAATTGAAGGTTTGGGCATTGTAATTATTTTGGGAGCCTAATGGTTGTTAATTTGCATAAGGATACAAGCTCTTGCTTCTCATTGGTGACGCGAATGCTAAAGATCTGAGTGGTTCTACCATTGTGTTGGCACTGAGCTGTCGCATAGATAAATCCATCTTTAACGCTCTTTATATGTTGAGCTGAAATATCAATTCCCCGAATAACATAAGATTCAGTGTCTAGAAAAAAATGAGCTGCAAAACTGCCAACAGTTTCCGCTAGAGCCAATGTGGCACCACCATGGAGAACACCATCCGGTTGGTATACTTTAGGCGTCACTGGCATTTTAGCAACAATAGAATTTTCAGTAGCATCAACGAATTCGATGGACAGTGTTTCCATTAAATTGCCTTTGCAAACTGCATTTGCCTTTTGAATTAATTGTTCTTTAGAAAACTGCATTTTGGTAATTTTCTACAAAAATACAAAAACAAAAAACGGCTTATATGCCGCTTTCGTTAAAATTAGCGTAAAAAAAAGCGCAATCAAATGATTGCGCTTTAAGTGTAATTTAAATTGGTATTACAAATTAGGAAGTTTTCTTACATGCTAGAGCATATACAACTAAACCAAATCCAATTTTGTTAATAGCATCAGCAATGTTGTACCAAACATTGATATCAAGTAATCCTTCAGTTGGTAATGCATCGTACCATCCAGAAGTACCATCCATGTATCCAAGAGGATAAATAGCCCATCCTACTAGTACAAACCAGCAAAGGTATTTGTGTGCTTGTAGAACATCTCCACCTGCCTCAGTAGCAAGTGCCTTAGCCTCACCGAACCATATCATGTATGCGATTGCAAAATATGCAAGACCTGAAAGTGTACCCCAAATCACAGCATTATCACCAGTTTCACCGATGTAACCAAAAACAAGCATTGCAGTTGATAATCCAATTAATTTCCACATTAGATTCTTAGTTGCACCTGCTACTTTAAGAATTAAATAAAACTCTACACACATTAGTGGTACAGTTAGAATCCAATCTACATAACGAAAAGCAGTTACATTGTCGAGTGATCCAGCCATAGCTGCGTCACGCATGTACCAGTAGTGTACTGCTGCAATAAATGTGATTAAACCAGAAACTAAAACAGAATTTCTCCATTTTTTATCAAATTGGTTTAATGAAAGAAAAAAGAAGGCAGAAGCTGCCATCATAGCCATACATCCTATAAAGAATGTAAAATTCACTGGATCGTTGACGTTACCTGTAACATCTGCGATAAGTGGTAAGAATAAATTTGTCATCTTTTCTAAATTTTTGTTAGTTTTGTTTAAACAAATATATAATTTTTTAGTGATAAAATTATTATTTCCTGTTTTTTTTAGCTTTGTGCATGACTATTTAACAATTTTTTATGAAAATTATTTATAGTTTTTCAATCGTATCCAGTTTCATGGGTTTATGGATTACTTCACTTTTACCAGAGGCTTTTGAGTTGTTTTTAGGTTTTATTTTGATTTTTACTTTTGGTATGGTCCATGGATCTAATGATATTATGATTGTTGATAAACTTTCAAAAAAAACAAATTCAACTTTCTTTAAAACTCTATCAACCTACCTTATGGTAGTGACGGCTGCGATTTTGATCTTTTATTTTATTCCTTTATTGGCACTAGTACTTTTCATATTGTTTAGTGCCTACCACTTTGGAGAACAACATTGGGAGGAGGTTTTATCAAATCTTATCTTACCGCTTCGAAAAATTTTCTTTTTTTGTTATGGTTTGCTGATTTTATATCTGGTTTTTTTATTTAATGTTGAAGCCGTCATTGAAATAATATATGAAATCACTTCATTAAAGCTCAATGATATTTATGCTTCAGAAGTGACTCAGATTCTATTTGTAATCTTATTTTTAATTACTGGATATGCAGTTTACAAAAAACAAATTGCTATCAAATCAGTGTTAAGAGAATTGTTTTCGCTTCTAATTTTTGGAATTATTTTTAATTCATCTTCGCTTATTTGGGGATTTACCATCTACTTTATTTTTTGGCATAGCATTCCATCATTATTAGATCAGATTACATTCATTTACGGAGATTTAAAGAAAAAAAGTATTTTAAAATACGTCAAAGCAGCACTCCCTTATTGGCTAGTTTCACTTGTTGGTATTGCTGTTTTATTCCTCATTTTCAAACACGAAAAACATTTTCACAGCTTATTCTTTGCATTTATTGCAGCAGTTACTTTTCCGCATGTCATTGTGATGCTTAGAATGTTTTCAAAGAAAAGAATATAGTTTTCAAAAATGACACATAAAAAAAAGCGCAACCATTTAAGATTGCGCTTTTTTATTTTAAATAACTTTAATTTATTTCACTTCTTCAAAATCAACATCTTCAACATTGTCCCCTTCAGCTTGAGCAGGCTCTGGTCCAGCATCTGGGCCTGGAGCACCATTAGCTTGAGACCCTTGTTGTGCTTTATACATTTCTTCACTGGCCACTTTCCATGCTTCATTGATTTTCTCTAAAGCAGGTTCAATGACTGCAAGGTCCTTGCTTTCATATGCTTTCTTTAATTCTTCCAAAGCAGCCTCTATAGGCTGTTTTTTACCGTCGGATAATTTGTCTCCGAATTCACTCAGCTGCTTCTCTGTTTGAAAAATCATCGCATCTGCACTGTTGAGCGTGTCTGCTGTCTCTTTTGCTTTTGCATCTGCATCCGAATTAGCTTCTGCATCACGCTTCATTTGCTCGATTTCTTCTTCTGTTAAACCTGAAGAAGCTTCGATTCTAATGTCCTGTGACTTATTGGTGGCTTTGTCGGTAGCAGAAACTTTGATAATTCCATTGGCGTCAATGTCAAAAGTAACTTCAATCTGAGGTGTTCCTCTTTGTGCTGGAGGGATACCATCCAAATGAAAACGACCAATGGTTTTGTTGTCCGCTGCCATGGCGCGTTCCCCTTGAAGCACATGAATCTCTACGGATGGTTGGTTGTCAGCCGCTGTAGAAAAAACTTGTGATTTTTTTGTTGGAATGGTCGTATTGGCATCAATCAACTTTGTCATCACATTGCCCATGGTTTCAATACCAAGTGACAAAGGGGTAACATCTAATAGCAATACATCCTTAACATCTCCAGTTAAAACTCCACCTTGAATGGCAGCACCAACAGCAACAACCTCATCTGGATTAACACCCTTGTTGGGTTTCTTACCAAAAAATTTCTCAACAGCTTCTTGAACTGCAGGAATACGGGTAGAGCCACCTACCAAGATAATTTCATCAATATCACTTTTTGAAATACCAGCCGCTTTCAAAGCAGTTTGACATGGTTTAATAGTTCTTTTTACCAAATCATCAATTAATTGTTCAAATTTTGAACGAGATAAGGTTCGAACCAAATGCTTTGGTCCACTTGCTGTGGCTGTTACATATGGCAAGTTGATTTCAGTTTGAGAAGAGGATGAAAGCTCAATCTTGGCTTTCTCAGCAGCTTCTTTTAAACGCTGAAGTGCCATTGGATCTTCTCTCAAATCTATATTTTCATCTTTCTTAAATTCCTCTGCCAACCAATTAATAATTTTCTCATCGACATCATCTCCTCCAAGGTGGGTATCTCCATCTGTTGCTAAAACTTCGAAAACACCATCACCAAGTTCCAAAATAGAAACATCGTGCGTTCCACCTCCAAAATCAAAGACAACAATCGTTTGGTCTTTCCCTTTTTTGTCCATGCCATAGGCCAGGGCTGCTGCAGTAGGCTCGTTGATAATTCTTCGAACTTTTAAACCCGCAATCTCACCCGCTTCTTTTGTCGCTTGACGTTGTGCATCGTTAAAGTAAGCAGGAACTGTAACCACAGCTTCCGTCACTTCTTGATCTAAGAATTCTTCTGCGGTTTTTTTCATTTTTTGAAGAACCATCGCGGATAGTTCCTGTGGGGTGTACAAACGCCCATCAATGTCAACACGAGGCGTATTGTTATCGCCTTTAACAACTTTGTAAGGAACACGACCGGCTTCTTTTTTAGATTCCGAAAACTTATTTCCCATAAAGCGCTTTATAGAATAGACCGTTTTTTGAGGGTTTGTGACTGCTTGTCGTTTGGCAGGGTCGCCAACTTTTATCTCGCCACCTTCAACAAAAGCGATAACGGATGGAGTTGTTCTACGTCCTTCGGCATTGGTAATTACCACAGGTTCATTTCCTTCCATAACAGATACACAAGAGTTTGTAGTACCGAGATCAATTCCTATAATTTTACTCATAATTTCTAATATTAATTTTTTTTGAAATTTTTAATTCGATTAGCATAGGGCAATCATTGTGCCATGGCAGAAAATATGACAAGGTGTCATAGTGGTACCGTTCTTTTTCACTATTTTTACAAAAATTTTTGATAAAATGTCAAACTCTAAAGAATACAAACGCGTAACCGTCAAATCGCTTGTCGAAATGAAAGCTTCGGGGGAAAAAATATCCATGCTTACGGCTTATGACTATACCATGGCCAAGATTGTGGATGGGGCTGGAATCGATGTCATCTTGGTTGGAGACTCTGCTAGCAATGTCATGGCTGGTAATGAAACTACACTTCCCATCACCTTAGATCAAATGATTTACCATGCCTCATCAGTCGTTCGTGCTATCAAACGTTCGCTAGTCGTAGTTGATTTGCCATTTGGGACTTATCAAAGTGATTCTAAAGAAGCCTTGCGATCTGCCATACGTATCATGAAAGAAAGTGGTGGCCACGCTGTTAAATTAGAAGGCGGTAAAGAAATCAAAGATTCTATAAAAAAAATTCTCAATGCAGGTATCCCTGTTATGGGCCACCTGGGGCTTACCCCGCAATCCATATATAAATTTGGTACGTATTCGGTTCGTGCTAAAGAAGAAGAAGAGGCTGAAAAACTTCTCAAGGATGCAAAACTTTTGGAGCGTTTAGGCTGTTTTGCTATAGTACTCGAAAAAATTCCGGCTAAATTAGCAGAAAAGGTAGCCGAAGAACTCCGCATTCCTGTTATTGGTATTGGAGCTGGTAATCGGGCTGACGGACAAGTACTTGTATTGCATGATATGCTTGGAATGACCCATCAATTCAATCCCCGTTTTTTAAGACGCTATATGAACCTTTTCGATTCTATGACCAATGCCATTAGACAGTACGTATCTGATGTAAAATCTTCTGAATTTCCAAATAATGAGGAACAATACTGATTCATGTCACGAATTGTAACAAATGCATCCAACATACAGCTACTTTACGAAGATAATCACCTGATTGCTGTTAACAAACGTATTGGTGACATTGTTCAAGGAGACAAAACAAAAGACAAGCCGCTTTCAGAAATTTTAAAGGCCTATATAAAGCACAAATACAACAAACCTGGGGCGGTGTTTTTAGGGGTCACCCATCGCTTAGACCGTCCTACCTCTGGAATCGTTGTTTTTGCAAAGACCTCCAAAGCTTTAAAGCGAATGAATCTGTTGTTTCAAGAAAAGTGCATTTATAAGATATACTGGGCGATTGTTAAAAACAAACCTATTAAAACTAAAGATACTTTGATTCATTGGTTGAAAAAAAATCCAAAAACAAATACAACCAAAGCTTACCCAAAAGAGATTAAAGACAGTAAAAAAGCGATTTTACATTATGAAGTAGTTAACCAATTAAAAAACTATTCCCATTTGGAAGTCGTGTTGGAAACAGGGAGATCCCATCAGATTAGGAGTCAATTAGCATACATAGGTTCGCCTATCAAAGGAGATTTAAAATATGGTTTTGACAGAAGCAATAAAAACGGAGGGATTCATTTGCATGCAAAATGCATCGAATTTACGCATCCTATTTCAAAAAAAATGATTAAAATAGAAGCAAATCCACCAACAGATGTTTTATGGGACGAATGTTCTAAAATAAAAGCCTAATGAAAGACCCTAAACAACTTATACAGTCACAAAAAAGCTTTTTTGAAACCGGTAAAACACGTGATATTAGTTTCATTAAGGGTAAGCTTAGACGCCTCAAAGAAAGTATTATTAATAACGAAGACGCCATACACAAAGCGCTTTACAATGATTTTAAAAAACCAAAATTTGAAGCCTATATTAGTGAATTTGGCATTCTAATTTCAGAAATAGACATTGTACTCAATAATCTTTCAAAATGGTCTAAACCTAAAAAGGTACGTGCCTCAAAACTTAATTTTCCCTCAAAAGACTACATCTACAGTGAGCCATATGGGACTGTTTTGGTGATTGCGCCCTGGAACTATCCATTTCAGCTAGCCATCAGTCCAGTCATTTCAGCCATTGCGGCAGGAAACACCGTGGTCTTGAAGCCAAGTGAGGTGAGCTCACATACCGCAGTAATCATTAAAACCATTTTATCAGATATTTTTGATGATGCGCACCTTTGTGTTGAACTTGGAGGCGTTTCAGAAACTACTACACTTTTAAAAGAAAGATGGGATTACATTTTTTTTACAGGCAGTGTCGCTGTAGGAAAAATTATAGCAAAGGCTGCAGCCGTATATTTAACGCCTGTAACGCTTGAACTAGGTGGTAAAAACCCTTGTATTGTTGATGAATCAGCTGACATAAAATTAACCGCCAAACGCTTGGTATGGGGTAAATTTTTAAATGCAGGCCAAACCTGTATTGCACCAGATTATATTTTGGCGAACAATCGCATTAAAGCAGACCTTGTTCAACATTTAAAAACAGAAATTTTCAAAGCATATGGAGAAAATCCTGAAATCTCTCCAAATTATCCCCGAATTGTAAATGCAAAAAACTTACAACGCCTTACAGCCATGTTAGAGGATACTGAGATCCTCGTCGGTGGCAATAGCAACAGCAGCGATAATTATTTGGCCCCAACATTGGTAGATAATCCAAAATTGGATTCTAAGCTTATGGAAGGGGAAATATTTGGCCCAATTTTACCTGTTTTGGATTACCAAACTGAAAAAGACATTGAATCTATTGTGAAATCCTATGAAAAACCATTGGGTTTCTATGTTTTCTCAAAAAATAAAGCGTTTTGCAATTCTCTTATCCAAAAATATAGTTTTGGAGGTGGTGCAATCAACGACACCATGATTCATTTCGGAAACCCGAGGTTGCCTTTTGGTGGGGTCGGAGAAAGTGGCATTGGTGCGTACCGTGGGCATTTTGGTTATGATACCTTTACGCACAAAAAAGGCATTACACTCAAAGCCAATTGGCTTGATATTCCATTGCGCTATGCGCCTTATAAAAATAAATTGAAACTTCTCAAAAAAGCCTTTAAATGGCTAAGATAAATAGAATAAACAACAATAGATATTCCTTATAACTTATATTTAAATTGCTAATTTTCAGTATTTTATGTTATTTAAATAAAGTAAAGATTTAATACAAAATTGTTTTATATTTCAATTTTTAAATCGACTCAAAATTTCCCGCTCATTACATAAAAACGCCCGTTCATGACATAAATACGACCGCTTGTTACATAATTGAATTTAAACAACACAAAAGTATTAAATTGATATAATTTTGTCCCATCAAATTTACAAACACTATTAATCTACATATTATGAAAAATTTTATACTAGTTGCCATTAGCTTGGCAATATATTTTACAAATGCACAAGACATAAACTCTGGTGTTAAAACTGATTGGACAGGAAATATTGATTCAGCTTGGGAACAAGGCGGAAATTGGGCGGGTGGCTCTATTCCTGACTCTACATCAGACGTAACCATAGCTGCTGGTCTTACAAATTATCCAATTGTTAGCTCAGATGCTACTGCAAATTCTATTTCAGTTGCAACTGGTGCATCCTTAACAGTTTCTAGTGATGGTTCTTTAACGACTACAGGAGACTTTACCAATACAGGTACTGTGACAATGAATTCGGACTCACAAGAATTTTCATCGCTTATTGTTGGAGGAAC
>NZDM01000070.1 GCA_002690085.1 Flavobacteriaceae bacterium | reverse complement strand
TGATGACAAGGAAGGAACTCTTTCTGTAAACTATCAAGGACTCATTCCAGTGCTTATAAATGCCATAAAAGAGCAACAAGAACAACTGAAAGAGATAAAGGAGGCCGTTCGCAAATAAAATAGTTTTCCTATTTTGAATGTTTATGAAATTATATAATTATATATTTTTAATTGGTTTCATTTCATTTAGCCAAGAATCTAATATAAAAATTAATTATTTTGAAAGTCGTGCCGATCATTTGATTTCAAAAATGACACTGGAAGAGAAGGCCTCTCAAATGGTTAATTCTTCAATTTCATTAGATAAATATGGAATCGACCAGTACAACTGGTGGAATGAATGTCTTCATGGCGTAGCTAGGGCTAGTAAGGCTACTGTATTCCCTGTACCAATAGCAATGGCAGCAACCTTTGATTCTGAACTCATTCATAAGACTGCAAATGCAATTTCAGATGAAGCAAGGGCGATGTATAATATTTCACAAACCAAAGGGATAAAAGACCAATATACGGGTTTGACTTTTTGGTCTCCAAATATCAATATTTTTAGAGATCCTCGTTGGGGAAGAGGCTATGAAACCTATGGTGAAGATCCATTTTTAACAGGACTAATTGGAAAAGCTTTTGTTGAGGGTTTACAAGGGAACGACCCTAAGTATTTGAAAGTTGCAGCATGTGCTAAACATTATGCGGTTCATTCAGGGCCAGAGAAGGATAGACATCATTTTAATGCTATGGTATCAAAACAAGATTTATATGAAACCTATTTACCTGCATTCAAAGATTTGGTGGATGCAAATGTTGAAATTGTGATGTGTGCCTATAATCAAGTTAATGGTGAACCTTGTTGCGGAAGTGATAATTTACAAAAAATTTTAAGACAAGATTGGGGGTTTAAAGGTCATATGGTTTCTGATTGTGGAGCCATCAATGACATAAAATCGAATCACAAATATAAAAACAGTGATGTTCAAAGTGTTGCCTATGCAATTAATGGAGGGGTAGATTTAAATTGTGGAGGTCTATACGCCGAAATTCCAAATGCCGTTAAAAAGGGCTTGTTAACGGAGCAAAAAGTAGACAAATCATTGAAACGCTTGTTAATGACTAGATTCAAACTAGGAATGTTTGAAAAAAAAGGAACCGTTCCGTTTGACTCCTTAGGGATTGATGAAATTAATTCTAAAAAGCATGTGCTCTTGGCAAAAGAAGTGGCGTCTAAGTCAATTGTTTTATTAAAAAACAAAAACAATGTCTTACCCTTAAGTAAAAATATTAGGAGCTTATTTTTAACGGGGCCAAATGCGGCCAATATAGATGTGCTTTTGGGTAATTATCATGGCTTAAGTCCAAATATGGTTACTCCACTTGAGGGCATCATGTCAAAAATCTCTCATGGCGTGAAAGTCCAATACAAAATGGGTGTTGAATTAAACAATAAAAAACAGAAAAGTGGACCTGCACATATGGCATCGTCTTTTGATGCAACTGTTTTATTTATGGGTATTTCTCCGCTCATTGAAGGAGAGGAAGGAGATGCTATTGCTTCCGATGCCAATGGAGATAGAATAAATATAAAGTTCCCAAAAAATCAAATCAATTATATCAAAAGTATTAGAGAAAAGGCTAAAACAAAACCCATAGTACTGGTTGCCTTTGGAGGGTCTGCAATTGAATTTGAGGAAATTGAGCCCTTGGTTGATGCCATACTTTATGTCTGGTACCCAGGAGAACAAGGAGGCAATGCCATTGCGGACATCATTTTCGGAGGTATAAATCCTTCCGGTAGGCTGCCCATAACATTTCCAAAGTCATTGAGTCAACTTCCTGATTACTCGGACTACAGTATGGATAATAGAACCTACAAGTTTATTGATTACGATCCTATGTATCCTTTTGGTTTTGGCCTCAGTTATTCAAAATTTTCTTATTCAGAAACAATCATAAATAAATCAAAAATTAAAATTGGGGAAAGTGTTCAAGCTAGTATTAATATTAAGAATGTTAGCAAGCTCGCTGGTGAAGAAGTTGTACAGCTTTATATAAGCGATTTGGAATCGTCTTATAGGGTCCCTCATTCTAAATTAATTGGAATACAAAAAATAAGTTTATTGCCAGGTGAAACTAAAAATGTAAAATTTTTAATTTCCAGTGCCATGATGAGCAATATCAATGAAAACGGCGAAATGAGTCTTGAACCAGGAAATTATAAAATCACTATTGGTCCTAGTTCGCCTTGGAAAGAAAGTGAATCTTATGGTCAAAGCTTTAGTTATTCTTATTTTAACCTCCATTAGATAGAACAAAAAGGAGTATTTTTTAACAACTTAAAATAATAATACTTTAAGGTTAAAGTATTTTAATTTTAATTTCCTTGACAATTGCCCTAGAACTATTTCCAATATAAATGATGTAATTCCCTTTTTCAATTTTCCAAGAAGCAATATTTTCATCATAATAAGCAAGCTCTTTTACAGGGATATTGATATTTACCTCAACATATTCATTCCTATTAACTTCAACTTTTTTAAAGCCTTTTAGTTCTTTTTTTGGTCTTTTAACTTTTGAGTTTTCTTTTCCAACATATACTTGAACGACTTCTTTTCCTTCAACATTTCCAATATTTCTAACTTTACAAGCCACATTTATTTTTTCATTTAAGCGGTATTTGTTTTTATTAGTATTTATATCGAATAACTCAAAAGTTGTATATGAAAGTCCGTGACCGAAACAAAAACTCGGAATAATATTTTTGGTATCATGCCACCGGTAACCAACTAAGATATCCTCTTTGTACAGTTGTGAATTATTTTTCCCTGGATAGGATATTTCACCATAATGATGCGCCCCATTATCACTTAATTTTTCAGGAAATGAAAAAGGTAATTTCCCAGATGGATTTATTTCTCCGCTTAAAATTGATGCAATTGCATTTCCAGCTTCACTTCCTAAATACCAAGACTGAACTATTGATTTCACATCATATTTCCAACTTGTTTTTACAGCATTTCCACTTATTAAAATGACCGCCATGTTTTTGTTGTGTTTTGATATCTCTTTTATTAATTCAGGTTGACCATATGGCAGTTTAAACGCTTTTCTGTCTGAAGCTTCGGAATCTTGAAAACTGTTTTTATTTAATCCTCCAATAAACAAAACAACATCAGCATCCTTTGCGAGTGCAATAGCTTTGCTTTTTAACTGTCTATTGTTTTGATTGTCATCAGAACTATAGCCCTTTGCATACTCAATGGTTGCATTATTAAACTCTTTTATAATGCCGTATAAGGGAGAAACTTCTTTGTCTACTTTCAGTTCGGATGAACCACCACCACTGCTCATTTTTTTTTCTGCATTTTCACCAATTACGGCGATTCTAATTTTCTTACTTATATCAATGGGTAGTAAATTGTTTGAATTTTTTAATAGTACAACTCCCTCTGTTGCAACATCATAAGCTGTTTTGTAATGACTTTCGTAATTGATGTTTCCATAGGGTCTATTTTTGTTCAAAGAGGTTCTGAACATGAGTTTTAAAATTCTCGCAACTTTTTCATTCAAAACACGCTCTGACACCTCCCCATTAATAATTTTATCTAGGAATGAATTCCCAAGAAAATTACTGTCGTATGGAAATCTCACCGATTTATTTTTGTTTGAGGGTGTGCCCATTTCAATATCTAATCCATTATAAATAGCTTCATTTGTATTGTGCGTCCCTGCCCAATCTGAAATCACAACACCATCAAAACCCCATGAGTCTTTAAGGATTCCATTTAGTAAAATTTTATTATGGCAACAGTGTTGTCCACGAAATTTGTTGTATGCCCCCATTATGGCCCATGCGTTGCCCTCAACAATTGCGGACTTAAAAGCAGGTAGATATATTTCATGTAACGCCCTATCGCTTACTTCAACATTTATGTGTCCACGCCATTGCTCTTGATTATTTAAAGCAAAGTGTTTTACACATGCAGCAACTCCATTTTCTTGAACCCCTCTTACATATGGCACAACCATTTTAGCTGCTAAAAATGGATCTTCTCCCATGTATTCAAAGTTCCTTCCGTTCAAGGGAGTGCGATAAATATTTACGCCTGGACCTAGCAAAACATCTTTTTTCCGGTATCTGGCTTCTTCGCCCAGATTGATGCCGTATTCAAAAGATAAATCTGGGTTAAATGTAGCAGCTAAGCAGGTCAAGGCTGGAAAAGCGGTAACATAATCATTGCTCCAATTTGCATATTGCCAATCGTCCCAATTCATTTCAGCGCGAATTCCGTGAGGTCCGTCAGACATCCACAGTTCTGGGATTCCTAATCTGGGAACACCTGATGAGCTAAATTTTGATTGCGCATGGCACATTGCTATTTTTTCTTCAATGGAAAGTTTAGAAATTATATTTTCAATTGAATTTGTGTCCTGTGCTGACAATGAGAAAAATCCAAATAATAATAATTTGATGCTGATTTTTTTCAAACAGTAAGAATTACTTTTATTAAAGCCAAAATTATTTACAAGCACAGTAAATGGTTGGAATTTTTTTTCAATTTTCATATGATTGAATACGAGGGTTTGAGCTATTAATTCTCGCTCTTCAGTTCAACGATAATCTCATTTTTACGATTAAAAACTTCGTAGGGTGCGTTGTACCCAAGAAAGAAAAATCGATTACTGTAAGAAATATCCTTAGCATCCAAAGCGGCGCTAAGGTCTTTTTTGTAGCGGTTTATTTTTTTAGCATTGGCCCAACCCCCAAAGCCTATGGCAGCCACTGTTTTTTCTGCCTCTTCTTTAAATTCAATGTTTGAGTCATTGGGCAAGGGGAGTGTTTCTTTTTTGAATTTGTGAGGCACCATAAAAAGCATTGTCATAGAATCTTGGATGGACATTTTAACAGGCGATGTCATCGCTATTTTTTCTTTTTTATCATTACCTCCAAAAATATACCCCGCCAAAACAGAAAAACCATTGGAAGCTGCATCTTTGAAGCCGTTGTTGGGGAGTTTCACACTTGTAAACAATGCTTTTTCATAGGTGCGAATTTCGAAAGCATCGTATTTTTTTTTCACTGTAAAAGCATGTGTTTCAATGTTGTACTGGCTTTTTAAAGCAAACAGTTGTACAACAACAAAACCGATTACAAGTATTAGGATTAGAATTGAGAAAATTTGCTTCATAGCTTAAAAAATACAGCTTTAATAAGACAATAAGTGCCCTGGCTTGGAAGTCATTTTTTTGATTGGTGGCGCAAATTGTGTAAGGTTGATGCCTTTGATTGCGGCCTTATATTCCTCGAGTTCAGGAGTTCTGCCAAGAATTGCTGAGAGCACCACCACTGGAGTCGATGCCAATAATGACTCGCCTTTTTTTCGATCCGAATCTTTGACCACTCTTCCTTGAAATAAACGGGTGGAGGTCGCCATTACACTGTCTCCTTTTTCAGCTTTCTCTTGATTGCCCATGCAGAGATTACAACCGGGACGTTCCAAATATAAAATATTGTCATATTCCGTTCGTGCAGTCCCTTTTGGCGCTGAATCATCAAATTCAAAACCAGAATATTTTTGAAGAATTTCCCAGTCGCCTTCTTCTTTAAGTTCGTCAATAATGTTGTATGTAGGCGCTGTTACTACCAGCGGCGCTTTGAACTCCACTTTACCATGGTATGCTTCTAAATTTTTAAGCATTTTAGCAACAATCTTGATGTCCCCTTTGTGTACCATGCATGAACCAACAAATCCTAAATCGATGTGTTTTTTTCCGCCATAATAAGAAAGCTCTCGGATAGTGTCATGGGTGTAGCGTTTTGAAACATCTTCGTTATTGACATCAGGATCAGCAATCATAGGCTCATCAATAATGTCTAAATCTACTACAAATTCAGCATAATACTTTGCGTTCTCATCAGGCGTTAACGGGGGTTTTTTACCAGATTTAATTTGATCGATTCGCCTATTGGCACTATCTATTAGGCCTTGAAGAACTCCAGCCTCATTGTCCATCCCCTTATCAATCATTATTTGAATGCGCCCTTTGGCAATGTTGAGTGATTCAATAAGGGTATCATCTTGAGAAATACAAATAGAAGCTTTAGCTTTCATTTCTGCGGTCCAGTCTGTAAATGTAAAGGCCTGATCTGCAAGAAGGGTTCCAATGTGCACCTCAATGATACGGCCTTGGAACACATTTTCACCATTGAATTTTTTTAGCATCTGGGATTGTGTTGCATGTACAACATCCCGAAAATCCATATACGGTTTCATCGCACCTTTAAAAGTAACCTTAACGGATTCTGGTATTGGCATTGAGGCTTCACCAGTTGCCAAAGCTAATGCCACAGTTCCAGAATCTGCCCCAAAAGCAACACCTTTGGACATTCTGGTGTGAGAATCACCTCCAATAATAATCGCCCAGTCATCGACGGTGATGTCATTCAATACCTTGTGAATTACATCAGTCATAGGATGGTACTTGTGTTTTGGATGGCGTGCAGTTATCAGCCCAAAATCATTCATAAATTTCATCAATCTAGGGATATTTTCTTGCGATTTTAAGTCCCATACTGAAGCTGTATGGCAACCTGATTGGTAGCCTGCATCTACAATTGGCGAAATTACCGTAGCTGCCATCATTTCCAACTCTTGAGAGGTCATCAAACCTGTGGTATCTTGAGATCCTACAATGTTAACTTCAACCCTAACATATGACCCGGCGTGAAGTGTGGCACCTGAAGTCCCTACGGCATTTTTATTGAAAATTTTCTCTACGGCTGTGAGTCCCTGATTTTCAATTGAAATTTCTTTTGAGGCCGCAAAAACAGGAGTCACAGTCTTTCCGAGAGTTTTTGCAGCAAAGGCTTGTAGTTTTTTACCAAACACAATGGCATAAGAGCCCCCCGCTTTCATAAATTCTATTTTTTGTGGGGTAAATGCTGATGAAACATCCATTAATTCCTCGTCGCCATTGTAAAGTTTTTTGGTTTTTGTATTGATGGTCAGAACGGTTCCGGTATCTACAGAGTAAACTTGTTCTAAAACAGCTTCTTCATTTTCATCGAGTATCAGATTTCCGTCTTCATCTTTCTTTTTCTTCCAGTTTTTTAAATCCAAACCTATACCGCCAGTCACACCAACTGTAGTAAGAAAAATTGGTGACACCCCATTGGTACCAGCAATAACGGGTGCTATATTTATAAATGGAATGTATTTACTTGCTTTTTTTCCAATCCAGAGGGCTACGTTATTAACGCCTGACATTCTTGATGAGCCTACGCCCATGGTGCCTTTTTCGGCAATCAGCATGACGCGTTTGTCGGGGTGTTTGGCTTGTAATTCTAACAATGCTTTTTGCTGGTCTTTGTTGTGCTCAAACATTGACTGTCCATGTAGCTGTCGATCGGATCTAGAATGTGCATCACTTCCAGGAGACAATAAATCTGTTGAAATATCTCCAATCCCAGCTACGAACGTAACAAGTTTAATCTCTTCAGGTAAATCAGGGAGTTTTGTAAAGAATTCAGCCTTGGCATAACTCTCTATAATATTTTTAGCAACGGTGTTACCAGATCTAAATGCTGCTTCAAGGCGTTCCGTGTCGGCCTCGTAAAGAAAGACTTGTGTTTTTAGGATCTCAGCTGCTGCTGATGCTTTTGAAATATCGTTACCTAGAGCCACATCCAAAAGGACTTCGATTGAAGGTCCACCCTTCATATGTGCCAATTGCTCAAATGCAAAATCGGGTGGAATTTCATTCAATAATACCTCACCGAGAATTATATCTTTTAAGAATTTAGCTTTTACAGCCGCCGCAGATGTTGTACCAGGAAGGACATTGTATATAAAAAAGTTGAGAGAGTCTTTTCGGTGTTCGTGACTGGGGTCTTTTATTTGTTCAATAACTTCACTTAACAATTCAGCACTGTCAATTGGTTTAGGGTCAAGATCTTGACCTTTCCTCTCTTCAATTTCATTTAAATATTCAAGATATGCGCTCATAAATTATGTTATTGGGGACATTGTCTTTACAAATTTAAAAAATAGGGTGTTAATAATACCTATTTCACACAAAATAATTAACCAATGCAGTTGATTTATTAGGTAAACCATGGATGATTTCCAAATTCGTTTGGTGGAACTGGCTTATTGTGAGTCATATAATATTCAAGGCCTCTGAGAACTGATTTTAAATATGATTTGAGCTTTGGCCTTATGACTGCGTAATGAAAAAGTGGATATAATAATTTAGGTATTTTACTGCTTGTGTAGGGCTTAATTGTGATTTTTACGTAAGTAAATACCCCCTTGTCAATTATTTGCCACTTAACATCTGATTCTTTTCCTTTTTTACTACCAATTTTAATTCTGTATCCAATCATTGGTTTCCAGTCGGTAAAAGTTCTGTAATAAGTTAGACCATTTAAGTAAATTAGTTGGTCTTTTAAAATAATATCATTTTTAGATTTTAATATATAATTTTCTTTGCAAAAAGGGTGAAATTGACTCAAGTGGCCCGGGGAAGAAATAAGTTCCCATACCATATCTGCACTTTTTTCAATTTTTATCTTATTGGAAATTTGAAACATTTTTGTAGAATATCACTTAACAAGAATATTAAATAAAGATAAAAAATATATCCCCAAGAATAATAATTTATAGTTGGGGATAATTTGTACACGACGTACTCCAATTATCGAACTTATTTCTACAAGATTTAGAGAAATTAAGAGGTTTTCAATCAGCGCTTGTAATTAAGGCTCAATAATTCAATTTTATCTTTATAGTTTTTTTAAATCCTTTCGTAAGTTTTCTGAACAAACAAGGTTGAGCCATCAGAACTCGGGTAATCATAACTGACATTTATTATATTTCCAATAACTTCAAAATCGACTGTTAGTTGTAAGTTCGTATCTGTATCATTAACCTCTCCTCCACAAAAATTTATATCACTTGTTTGATTAATTATTGCAGTAGAACCAGAATCATATGAAATATTCCATGTTTCTAAGCTATAGATACTACAAGAGTTAAATCCGCAAGATGAACTGTCATTAAAGTCATTTATAAGAAGAAGTGTTGGAGAAACAACTATAGTAGATTTAAGTTGACACTCCGACAAAAACAAATCAAAACCATCTTGTGACTCAGATAATAAACGCCATGTTCCAACAAATTCGTTAAATACATAGTTGTTATCTGGAATTGTTTTAGTTCCCTTCCAAGTACCATAATCAGGAGGAGTAGAGGTATTATTAACAAAAACTCCAGAAGCTTCATTTCCATACATTATCCCAGTAAAAATAGCACCATCTGTCGTATTTCCTGCCGTAAATGATGTATCTCCATCAGCCGAAACAAGCCCTGAATAAGTATTGGTTTCGTTGCTTTCCAAGCTTGTATACTCACCACTAAAGTTATTCTGAGCAACTGTTCCTTGCCATGTTCCTGAACTTATTCCGTCTTCATCAATTGTTTCATTATAGACTCCAGACCATTCTCCGCTAAATGGATTTTCCGAATTGTTATAGTTGTTATCATTATCACTACCACTACAAGAAATTAGTAAAAATGTGAGATTTAGAAAAAGTATTTTTTTCATAGTTTAAATATTTACAACTAATATAAAAAAAATAAATCCCCAAAAACAATAAATTATTTTTGAGGATAAATCGTACACAACGTACTCCAATTATCGAACTTTTTCTTACGTGATTTAGAGAAGTTGAGAGATTTTACAGCCCACTTAAAAATGGTTAAAAAAGAG
>NZDM01000069.1 GCA_002690085.1 Flavobacteriaceae bacterium | reverse complement strand
GCCAAGGAACTTGAAGATAGACTGCTCATCTGGGAAGTCACCCTCGACTTTGGCGCCCTTGTTTCCATTCTTCATTTCATGCATACCGTGCTCATTTAGTGTGTATCCAAGATCAAGAGCCCTTTGGCGTTGCATAGTATTGAATGCTTTGGATCCAGTAAAGTACAGAGTAGCAAATGCGTATTCCTGTGGCGGAGTATACATAAGATCAACCCTGCGAGCAGGTTTCCCTGGAAGCTTAGCCAGAGTTAAACTCTTGGTTCGGCCTCTGGATAGTAGATGGGTTATAATACCCTTTTCTACTAGAGCATCAAGGAAATCTTCAAATGCCTTTTTGTTGTTGTCAGTGTTGGTAATGATCATATCAATATCACCAGACTGTTGCTTACCGCGACGATAAGATCCAACAATTTCAAACTTAGATCCAGGTGGAGTGCTTTCCTTGAAGACTTTTTCGAAGACAACCTTGTATTCATCGATTTCAGAACGAGGAATCTTCTTTTCAATATCATCGAAATACTGAACACCAACTTTCTGTGCTGCAGTCAGCTTTTCAGGATGTTCTTTTAGTTTTTCAATGGTATCAAGGCCCTCATCGATGAACTGTTTGGCTTTTTTAGGGCCAATGCCATAGACTTTTGTCAGCACATTGAGAGGGTTATTCTTCATCTTCTCAATCGCATTGAGTTTACCCGTGTCAACATACTCTTGGAGCTTGGTCATGATGGTTTTTCCGATACCGGGTAGTTTTTCAAGCTGCTTGGGATCAGTAATCTCATCGGGAAATGTCATGATAGTTTCAGCTGCCTTATGATATGCTCTTGCGCGAAATGGTTCACCTTGACGCTGCATGATATCTTCAAGCTGACCGAGGATGTCTACAAACTCCTCGTTATAAACTTTTTTTCCATTAATCACCTCTGGCTGGTCCATTTGTTTAGCCTCTGTCGGAGGCTTTAAGACCTTTACCAGTTTAAGTTTGCGTGTAAGTTTTCTAGGTTTTACCATTTTTGCTTTCTTAGTTGCCTTCACCGGAGAAGGAGAAGTTTTCTTCAATTTTTTGTCAACTACTTTAGGTTTTGATACTAGTTTCAGTTTCTTACCTAGCTTCTTAGGACTCTTAACATTGGCTGTTATTGATTTCTTAATAGGATCACACTGACCAGTTTTCTTATTTTTTCTAGTACCTTTTGGACACCTTTTTCTAACCGCTGGTTGCGGAGTTGGTGTTTTTACCTTAGATTTAGCAGTCATTGACTTATTAACTGGTTCACACTCACCTGTTTTCTTATTTTTTCTGGTACCTTTTGGACATCGTTTACGTTTTTTAGATGGTGAATTACCACCGTTTTTCAGTTTCAATGGTTTTGCCATCTTATCTGTCGTATATAGATAGATAAGATCATTTAGATTTTGGTTTCACTAAAGAAAAGTAATCCTTCATAAAATCTTCACTATAAAACTTATCAAGTGGTGACGCTTCTTTACGATCAGGCATAAGGTAATATTATATCGTGATATAATAGATGAGCACAATAATCGAGGGTATCGCCGCTTATAAAGTGACTAATGATGATAAAATTGTTGATAAAGCCTACTTTGAAATGGAGTATGATGGCGAAGAGTTTAATATGGCAGGAGTTAAAAACAACCAATTGGTTATTATGTCAATGACCAATGATGAAATTATGGAATTACTTTCAAGAAGAGCAGATCCTAGACCGATTGAAGAGAGATTACAAGCAGACTTTGGACAAACTGTTGTTGTAAAACAACAAACACCATCCAAAAAGTCTAGATCACGACGTAGAAGACCTAAATCTAGTTCTTCTAGAAAAACTAGAAGTAAAAGGAAAAGTCCAAAAAAAGATAGTAATTCTATCCCAACAATTACCAAAACCCCAGCTTATACTCGAAAATAATGCAATTATTTGTAATTTATAAATAATTGCAACGTTACATTTATATTCAACAGTTTAATCTTAGCGCTTCCCTAACAGCTAATATCGATTCATCTTCTGTTTTTTTCATGGATCTTCTTATTTCCAATGAGGATGGTTTATCTAATCTGCGCAAATACTTAGGGGATGCATAAAGCAAATTACACGATATCTCGTCTGTATAAATACAATCTATACTTGAGATCTTCTCTTTTCTAATCTCTCCAATGAAATCAAGCATACTATCAAAATCATTATCTTCAAACATGACAACATTAATAGATTCGTTTCTTGTTGTTTTTCTGCCATATCCTTCAATTTCATGCATAGAATATTGTGTAGAAGAGTTATACTCACGGGCTTTTATTGCGATAAGCTCTTGCTTAGCAGTAAAAGATCCCGATTTAGAGATATCAAAAGACAATTCAACCGCGTACCCCATTATACATATACTAAAGATAATAAAATAAGTTTATTGCTACCTACATATGTAGGTAATAAAATAATTATGATTTCGTTCTACATAATATTTTTATTAATTTGTATAGATATATTAAATGTCCGGACAAAGACAAAAATGGAAACAAGCAGCTTCATCAGGAACTCAAATAGTAAATACTGCAAAAACTGCCAAAACAGCGACATTCAATAAATCTCATATATCAGATTTAAGAGTTTCTCTTATTCAAGGTACTAACTTTTCTTCAACAACAGAAGGTGTTGAAGGAAAAAATTACAATTCTTCGAAATATTCGGCATTAACTGTTTCTGCAGAAATGATTCGATTCCAAGGAGGAGGTAAATTAAAAGAGTACAAAGACGCAAACAACAATACTTTGGAGCAGTTTATTCAACCACTTTCATTTTATAATAACTTTACCGATTCTGGAGATGGTCAGCCAAATGGTGTCATTGCTCATGCATCTCAAAGAAATAAAAACAATATTCAGGATCCTACAGTAAAAATAAATGCATTTGGGATGTTTGGTGCTCCAAATGAAAACTTAGTTTTAACTGTATCAGATTCAAGTGGTGGTATATATGATTATATTAAAGGTGATTCAAGTTCACAAATTGCAACAGGAAAAACTGCTGTTGTTGTTGATCCTAGTAATAGAGTATTTATGGGTATTAATGGTCAAGACTTAACCCAAAAAAAATTAGATTACTTAGTATCAGGTAGTAAAAATGCTCAATTATATGTGAAAGGAGATATAGTAGTAGATGGATCAGGGGTCCAAATTGAAAAATATCTAGTTGATGATATTTTTGTAGGAGAGAGTGCTGCAATAATGGGTAATGGATTAGGGGGGAAGGATTATCCTTTCTTTAATGATATTAATAATTCGGTACCTGACCTTAAAACTGAATTAGAAGATAAAGAATCTGCTAGCAACAAAAAAGGATATTTATTTGTGGCAAATAATAGTTATTTTTATGGAGATGTAGATATTAGTGGCGGTATTTCACTTGGCACAGGTTATACACTTGATAACTCTGATCAATGGATAAATGGACATTCTGCATTAAACATAAGCGCGCCTAGTTATGGAAATGATGCCAACGTCCAAGGTATAAACTACAAAAGTATAAAAGCAAATATTTATGATTATTCTTATAATAATAATGGTAGTCCTGAATTAATTAGTACATTTCAGCATGCAAGATATGATGGTCAAGATTCAGCATTACTATTACAACATACTAATCCAAAAACTTCACAGGGAAGTTTAATTTTTTTAAGAACCAGGGGACCTCAAGGTGCTCTGGAGGACGATGATGTAACTGGTCAAATACAATTCAGAGGCTATGATGCCTCTGGTCAATTTGGAACGGGTAAACTTACCTCACATGCTAATAAGAGCATCACATTATATGGTAACGCACTTGTACGATTATCAACTGATGTATCTGGGGGTGGTAAAAATAGAATTGACTTTTTAACAGATCCTAGTGGTAATAATGCAGCTATCGCTAAGATAGACACCGATATAAGTAATAACGCCTACAACCTTATATTAGATGCTCAATCGAATGCCATTCCAACAGTTGATTATGTAAAGAGTAAACTTTTTTGGGATACTGTGGAGAATAACGCAACATCAGCAGCAGCAACAGGTAATATTAACGTAGGTGGATGGATACAACCAAAAAATCCCCCTCCTGAAAATAATGTTTATATTCCTGGTAATGTTGTCATAGATGATACAATAATTGCTGGAGATATTAGCGGTAACGTAGAAGCATCTAGCATTAGTGTTACAGATACCTTTACAAAAACGTGTCATGGAGAAGATATTCTTTGGGGATTATTTGATAACAAAAGTTGTGACACGACCAATATCTCCGAAACTGTAATTTTTAATGTTATAGCAACGTCTAACTTTGATAAAACAATTAGAGCATTACATTCACCAAACACAGCACACGAGTATTCCAGTGACACTAATGTGTTTGCATACCCGTACTCAATGTATCAATATCCAGGTATTGTAATTAATCCGTCCAATCCAAATAATGATGCTGTTATTAGTTTAGTTGGTAACAGGTGTAAAAATAATAGTAGTTTATTTCCTTCGCAGATTTTATTTGGAGATCATTATAGTGATCCAAGCGGTAGTGATCCAAGCGGTGTCTCTTTCTTAGGCGGCATTAGAACATATATTACTGATGCAAGTCACTCTACTGGTAATATAATAAATGCTCCAGATGGTACATTCTGGCTAGATGATTCAAGTAATCCAGTAACAGGTACATATAGTATAGGTAATGTTGAGTTTTGTGGTTCTAATGATGGAAAGGAATTGGTACCATTTATGACTTATGAGGCTTCAAGTAACCCTTCAACAAAAATTGAAAGAACCGCCGGTTCAGGCCCGGTGTTAATGATAAATGATTTTACAGATATTCCGGATCAAGACTTTCACAATACGGGTCAAGAGTCAATCGCCAAACTTTCCATACAAAGATCAAACGGAGCAACTCCATCCACCAATAAAACTGGTATAATTGGCGAAATCAATTTTAATGGGTACGCTAATGGTGGGACAAATATTGGTATGCATAGAGCAGCATCAATTCAATGTTGGAATGCAGGAGATTCCGAAACTCTTCAAGATCAACAAGGCCAAAATGGATTTCTTAGAATAGATGTTTATGATAATAGTGGCGCCAGTGGCAGCGGTAGTGCTACACTGGGTGAAAATCCAGCAATTCAAATTGATACTAGAAATCATGTTTATATAAATGCAATACCTGCTGGCTTAACGAAATATACTAGTAGCAGTATTCAACCTAAATGTAAGGTGTATTTGACTGATCCATGGGATGGTGCTGCGTTTAATGGTTTTCCAAGTTTTGCAGATGTGAGTGATCATGTGTGGCGAAGTTTAAAACCAGGATTTTCAGTTTTTAGATTTCCAACTGATGATTATATTGCAGACGGGTCTTCTGTAATAAATAATGGATTAGTAGCTGCAGCAGGCGGTTATGTAACAGGTACTTATATACAAGAGGATGCAGAAAATTACTATATGACTGATGTAAGCTATGTTAAAAATCATGTAAGTAAAAATGGTAGTAATTGGGAAGAAAGTAATAGTACCACAATTCAACCTAAATCTCCATATACTCAAGTTCAAGCAACAACATTTAATGCTACATCTGATGAAGCAAAGAAAGAAAATATTCAAACAATTAGTGGTGCTTTAGAATCAATTGACGAACTCAGAGGCGTTACCTATAATCTAAAAGCAGATGAAAGTAAAAAGACGCATCATGGTGTTGTAGCACAAGAAATTGACAAAATATTTCCTGATATGGTATCAGGTGAAGAAGGCAATAAATCTGTTGCTTATATGGAAATTATAGGAGTGTTAATTGAAGCTGTAAAAGATTTGAAAAAGCGTGTTGAACAATTGGAGAATAAATAATAGTATTTTGTATAGAGAATGAGTAATCTATATAAAATCCGTGAAGTACAACTGCCTTCGTCTAATATTATTGCTGGTCAACCAGCGAGTTCTCAAACAGGTTATTTATCTAATAATTCAACAGGTTTACCAATTGGCACACCTTCATATAATGCTACTTGGTTAAAGCAAACAACAGGTGGTATATATAATAATTCAGCATCAACTGAGTTTGGTGGAGCAAATGCTTATTTTACTCACTATGACAATAATACAACCGTTACAATATATGATTATTCATACGATGTAAGTAATAATATAACAAATATTTCTGAAAGTAATTATTGGGGATGTAGAATAATTGCAGTAGGAGGTGGGGGTGGCGGTGGAGGAGGAGGAGGATCAGCTGATCACAAAAGTACCGGGGGTGGTGGAGGTGGTGGTGGAAATGGTGCTGTTTTTGTCTCTAATTATATACCTTTAAAGAATAATGTTGGTAATACAAATGTAAAAAGTATAACAATTTCAATTGGAGCTGGGGGAAGCGCAGGAAACGTAGAAGGTAGATCAAATGGATTAAATGGTGGTGTTGGTGGTACAACACAAATTACATTGAATGATTTACAAGATAATATGGTTCTAAGCATATCAGTCCCGGGAGGCCAAGGGGGATTTGGTGGACAGGACGGAAACCACTCTCCTGGATCAAATACAATTACTACGAGAACAAGAGGCTGTGGTTATGGTGGATATGCTGGCGGCTATGATAGTACCAAACAAATTACAATGACAGGCTTATTGAAAGATATATATGACTTTACTATTGTAAATAGTGGACCTAACAGCGGACAAGGTAACATTGGCGTACAATATCAAAATACAATAACTAATGGCGACGGATATTATGTAAATGGCACTAGTACAGGTTCCGGGACGAGTAATGTAAATGGTAGCGATGGATCTCCAAGACAAAATAAGAATACTGGACATCCACAAGGCGGAAGTGGAGGTACTTTAACTACGTTTTCATACAATGGTGACAATTTAATTTGGTTGCCTTTACAAGGTGTAGGTGGTTATCCAAATAGTGTAAATCATGGATCACAAGCATTTGGAACAGATACTGATGGAAATGCAGTTTCACCTTGGACAGTTATACCAACGACAGCAGGTACTGGTGGTTCAGGAGGGCAGGGAGGAGATGGAGACGGCGAAAAAAAACCAGGAAATAATGGTTCCAAAGGAGCGGTATGGATTTTTTGGTATTTACGTCCTGAAGATACTCAATATACTCATAGTGATCAAAACTCCTACAATAATCTTCAACAAAATATATTTAATCGACATAATATGCCTTGGTTTGTTAATGACTTATCTGTAATTCCCACAAACACGCAAGGTGAAAATGAACTTGCAAAACTTGAAGCTGACGCAATAAAATTATGCAGTAATTTTATAGATTATTTTACAAACTCAAACGGCGATTATATTGATATTACCGTAGGTATTGGATATAATAGTAGTAATCAAAATATCTATATTGTTGATACTAGTAACCTCACGCCAAGATATGAATCGCCATCCAATACTTCTTTTTATTTTTTATACCAATCATCCGGAACTATTCCATCTACTGTAGAATTATTTTTTGATAATTTACACTATGGTAATACTTCACAAACCTATACATTTCCCTATTATAGTGATACTAATTGGTCAATGACTGCGGAATTATCTGGTGGAGGTGGAGGTGGAGGCGGAGGAGCGCCAAATACAGGACTAAACGGAGGAGGAGGTGGTGCCGGAGGTAATAGTGGATTTATTGAAACAGCAAGTAGTAGCATTATAAACTCTGGTGATACATTTACGTTTACATTGGGAAATGGAGGTTTGGGCGGAAGTGGAGGTGTATTTGATGGTAGTAACACTTCTGTATTTCCTGAAACTGGATATCAAGGAGTATCCTCTTCACTTGAAATTAACACGTCTTCCCAGTCTACCACTTTAACAGCAAATGGTGGTCTTGGTGGTGGCCGAGGCGGCCTTTCATATTCTGGAGGCGATGCATATCAAACAATAATAGGGGGAAATCCGCAAACAGAGTCTTCCTCAGGCAATAATTATAGAGGAGGTGGTGGAGGAGGTGGTGGTGCAAACGATCCAAATAACAATGGTACAACATTAGGATTTAATACTAATGACTTGGTACAATTAGGCCTTTCCACTACTGTTCCGCCCTACGAATTGGCAGATGGCTACGAAGCTAACAATCCAATTCCTTTATCACAATATGATCCATTATCTGGTACTACAACTTTAGCTGGCACCGACGCATCCAATGGTTATGGATGGATAGGTACCATTGACCCATCTAATGTTACACATAGAGTTTCACCAATGGGAGCGGGAGGTGCTGGCGCTAATGGTATTTGTCCATCTGGAAGCAACACTGCTGGACAAGGCGGCGCTGGAAGCGATAGTGGAGCTATTTTTGTTAGCTATTATCCTTTTGGTGGTGCAGGTGGAGGTGGAGGAGGGTCGGGTAGTTTAGGTACTGGAGGAAATGGTGGTATTGGTGGAGCTACTTCAGGTACATTCGATCCTACAACTCTAGCCTCAACTCTTACACCAGTGTCAGGAGGAAATGGTTTACTAGGTGGTGGAGGTGGAGGAGGACCAGGTGGAGGTTTAGCAAGTTATGTAGATGATAAAGGAGGTGATGGAGGCAACGGTGGTGGGGGATATCTTAAATTAACTTTCACCAAAAACACATAATTATTTAATAAAATTGAATAGATATTTCTCTCTAGAATTGAGTAATATCTAACGAAACAATGGATACTCTTGCCAAGCAAAACCCTCATCCTCGTGATTCTCACATCTTGTTTGATGAACCCACTCATACTTATACTATCGATGGTGATAGTGATTATACTTCCGTGACTACATGGAATCACAGCCATTTCAAACATTTTGATGCTGACAAGATAATTGATAACATGATGGCTAGTAAAAATTGGCCAAATAGTAAGTACTTTGGTCAAACAAAAGAGCAAATAAAAGCAGGCTGGGAGAAAAATAGAGATGAAGCAGCAACCGCAGGAACTAAGATGCACTATGACATTGAGTGCTATTATAATGGCCTTGAAGTCAGTAATGATTCTGAAGAGTATAAACAATTTCAAGAATATTTGAAAGACCACCCATTTAAACCATATCGTACAGAGTGGACTGTGTGGGATAAGACACTCAAACTAGCTGGCTCTATTGACATGGTTTATGAAAATGAAGATGGCTCGCTGATGATCTACGATTGGAAGCGTTCAAAGGGTATTGTAAGAAATAAGCAGTATGAAGAGTATTCAACAACAGAGTGTATTAAACACTTGCCTGATACTAACTTTTGGCATTATTCCCTACAACTTAATACATACAAAGCTATTCTAGAGAGAAATTACCAGAAAAAAGTAACAAAACTATGCTTGGTATGTTTGTATCCTAATCAAAAAACCTACAAATTGTTTGAAGTTCCTGATTTAAGTGAAGAAATCGAAATGTTGTTTAACCTGAGAAAAACACAGGTTGAAGAGGCTTAAACAAATATTACAACTATAATTTAATATGATGAATTGTACAGGAGATAAGATAGTTCCCGGCACACTAGATGCTTTTTTTACTGGTTTTGGTATTTTAGTTACAGGTTTGTTTGCAGGTTTTGTAGCAGTAGCTACTTTAGTTTATACTCCCCCAAAAAAAGAAGATAAATTGCCTTATGAGCAAAAATATTATGAAGATTTTTGTGATTTGGAAGAGCGCGAACTTGATAAGGAAGAGTTATCTAAGTTGAAAAAAACGTTTATATGTGAAACGACTCCAAAAGGAGATGTAATTATTTGCTACAATCATGAAAGAGAATCATTTGACGTTTGGCATGATGATAGAAATATTCCTTTTATGATATTGGATGCAGTAGCACAACATTACTCTATTGAGCAAGATGCAAGGAGTATTTGTGTTAATTATAAGGAGGAATATGATAAAGCAGTTGAAAATCTTCAATCTGATGAAAAAGACGAAGACGAAGACGATGATAAGGACGAAGATGAATCAGAAGAGAAAAACACAAATGTATTTGCTAATTTTAAGACTTACAATAAGGCAAGTGAAAAGAGTAAATCAACCGTAAACAGGATTGTTACTGAAAAATGCAACCGATTTAGGCGTGTAGGAAGTATTAAAGATTGGCACGATGTTTATGATAAACAGGATGAAGATGATATAGATAATTCAAACGATACGAAAGGCTTTACCTATGAAGAGTTCAAAGCAATGCAAAAAAAAACTGTTGAGGGCAATGTTGTTTTGCCAACAGATAGTGAGGAAAACAAGAAGGAAAAATAAATAGCGTTATAATACATACATATGCAGAAGCAGTTAGAAACATTTAATAAGTTAAACCAATTATCAAATACTTTGTTTGGAGGCTTCAAGCAAAAGGGAGGTAGAATTAATAATAATCCAACTCAAGATTTTAATGAAGTTACTGCTCCTAGTAGTCCTGGTGCTCAATTATTGGATTCTGTAAATACATTTGTTAGAGGAAGTGTAAAAGCAGCAGATGCATTTATACCACATAGTATAATTGCAGATTATTGGAATCCAGATCTTGTCAATAAACCATGGAGTGAGATTTCACCAAACCTTGTAAATAATATAGATCAAAGCGGTCAATTAGTTGCTAATGCTGTTCAAGATGAAAAAGTTAGAGCAGCAGTTGAGAGAGCTATTAAAGTATATGGAGAGGCATTAAAAGCAGTTTATAGTATGGCTGAGCCTACAGTTAATGAATTAACAGACAAGTTTTGGATCACTATTAATGATATTGGTGTTAAAAGTGCACGAGGAGCTACAAATGCAACTATAGATACTTTGAGTGCTGCTGTTGCAGAAATACCGATGGTAGGAGGTATAGTAGATCTTTTTATAGCAGCAGGCAAATGGTTTAATGCAATAGCATCAGGATTTATTGCTCCTACTATTACTGCATCGGGTGATGTAACAGGAAAAGCCATTTACACTGGAAGAGAAACTATGGCAATTGGAGAAAAATATGGTTCAGAAATGAATGAATCTTATAATGATTTAAGTTCTGCATTATCAAATGTATCAACTGGTCCTTCAATGCCAAATGCAGGGCCTACTGCACGTGTAATGGCACCTCCACCAATTTCAAAATCCTCACAAAATAGACCATATGAACCACCTTCTCATCAAATGGAAGCTACACCTCCGCCTCCTCCTGGATTTAGCATGGCTGATAAAGCTAGGAGTATGATGAATCAAGGAATGGCTCAAGCTAGTGATTTGGTAAATCAAGCAAAATCATCAAAATATGGACAAGCTGCAATGGCGACAGGAGAATATGGAAAACAATTAGGTAAAACCGGTTTACGTAGCGCTAAAATGGGGGCTGCAGTTGCAGATGGTAATTATCTTGCAGCTGCTAAACATGGTTTGGGGCTAGGTTGGGATTCAGCTAAGTTAGGTTATAAAGGGGTCAAAGCAGCAAGAGCAGTCCAAAAAGCTACCAAACCAAAAATGGAGGGTGGTCATGATAATCCGTTTATGTTTGGAGGTCGTAGTAAAACTAGCAAAAAGAAAGCACGTAAAACATCAAAACGTTTATTAAAAACGATAGAGAGATTTACAAGAAAAAAGAGATAATAAGATTACAAAATTGTTAATCATATTATTTGTTAGTTTGTTGTTTTTTGGCAAACCATGTCTTAAATCCAATAGATCGAACTAGATCAAAAGATGATTCCAGGTGTTCTTGGGCTATTTTTAAAACAATTCTCTCTTGCGTTGTAAGTTGTGCAATATATTCATCTTGATCAGCTTTTGTTGGTTCCATTTTAATATAATTGATGCAGGAAGTTTAAATTATTTCAATTTTACTGTATTTTCTTGGTTATAAAACCAATTATTGGGCTTGACATTCTGACTTCTCCTTGATTTATCATTTGAGTAATAGATGTATCAATTTGGTAGCCATTCTGCATTAACCATGTAAAAATTAATGGTATATCATCTAAATTGGCCATCTCTCCGCATTGAGATCCAGGCTTTATTACAATATTTCCACATGTTTTAAGGGGATGACATTCAGTGCCTTCTTGAAATGGAGATAGCTTTTCATACCTAACACGTCTAATAATTTTATTAATTGGTTCATTAGGGCCAGGCATTCTATCCAAAGCAATTGCTTTTACGTAACACTGTTGAACGCTTTTGTAAAAAGGAATTGAAAGTAAAGAGTAGGTCTCCATCGTTTAATAGTATGTTACAAGAAAAAATTGAAATAACTTTCTAATTACTTTGTGGCTGCATCAAAATTAATCACAAATGCAGCCAGGAGTATCAACACAGATAGATTCAAAAAACATGAACGACATCAAAAAAATAGAAGACAATAATTCTAATACTTCGGTATATCGCTATAAGCTACAGCCGCACATAGTAGAGGCAGTAACTCGATTTGCAAAATTGCACCAATATGATAAAAGACGTGATTACAAAGACGCTTGGAAAATATGGTGTGATGAAGAACAAGGTATGGTTTCACGAGAAATTAATCGCCTAATGCAACTCGGTTATCAAGGCGATGTAGTGGACAAGATGTATAAGGCAGGACGTTACTACTTTAGAACCAAGAAGGTCAATGAAAACAAGAAACCAAAAGAGCGCCGTCATTATGTAAGTATGGATTCTGCAATTCTGGAAGCTATGGATGAACATATATCCAAAAACCATGAAGAAAACGACTTTACACCAGCAAATGGTTATGACTGGTTTGTAAAGCAGTATACTACGATATTAATGTTAGAAATCAAGAGGTTACTCGAAGAAGAGCCTGAATTGAAGGCTTCTTACATCAGCAGTAAAATTAAGAAGACATACAAGAATCGCTACTATCTCTTTGCCAGCAATAAAAATTAAACTACAAAAAATAAAATTACGGTTTCGATTGAAACCTTAATTTTTTATATTGTTCTCGAATAGTATGAGCAAGTTACTTAGTCAAGGCGGATTTGGATGTGTATTCTATCCAGGCATTAATTGTGATGGTTCTTCAAATAATGATCCTTCCATAGCAACCAAGGTCCAAAAGAGAGATTTTAACTCGGAAAATGAAGCTGATATAGGGGAAATTGTATCAAAAATTAGTGGATATGAAATGTTTTTTTTACCTGTTATTGATGAATGCTCTGTGAATATACGTAAAGCAAATAATAACTCTCTCCAAAAATGTGAAGTAATACAAGATCTAGAAGAAGATTATGTAGCGATGGATATTCCATATATGAAACAAACTGAATTACCGCAGATGTTGAAAACAATGCCTGCCAAAGATATGATTTTAACTATTGTGGAATCATACAGATATTTATTAATGGCATTAGATAAACTAATAAATGCCAAAGTAATTCATTTTGATCTTAAACTAGAAAATGTATTGTTTAAAAAAGAAACAACTAATCCTAGAATAATAGACTTTGGTATATCAATTCCTTTTGATAAATTAAACAAGGAAAATATGAAGAAATATTTTTACATATTTGCGCCAGACTACTATGTTTGGTGTCCACAGATATGTGTTATAGGATTTTTATTAAATGAAACTGATAATGAATTAACAAAAGATGATATTGATGAAATTACTGAGTTACATACTGAAGGAAATAGAGCTCTTGATGCGTTCTCAAGTGAGTTCAAAGATAATTTTAAACAATTGTTATCCATGGAATTGCAAGAATATATCGGCGTAAAAAGAGAGAAAGTAATAGACGCAATGTTATCAACTTATGAAACCTGGGACAACTATTCTCTATCTGTTATGTATTTGCGTATACTAACCTTACTATTTCCAACTGATGATCATAAAAATAAGTTTGTTATCTTATTTAGTCAGATTTTATTGATGAATATTCATCCAAATCCTAATCGTAGACTTACAATTGCAGAAAGTCAAAGTAAGTTCAGTGATATATTTATGATGGATGGAGATGTGGAAGGTTATTTAAATCTAGCTAGAAACTTTGAGTCATCGAAGATAAATACGACCAAAAGAATTGAAGAAGATATTAATCATTTAGTATTGCCTAAGACTAAATCATAATATTTATTTTTTTGAACTCTTTTTTCCTTTCTTGGCTTTACGAGTTCCACGTTTTTTTCCTTTGGACTTTTTCTGACTTTTTGCAGATTTCATGGCTGCAGCAACCTTATCTCTACATTCTTGTAAAGTCATGTTTTCCTCAAGACACTCATCCATCATTTTAAGAACATCTTTTGCACTCTTAGGGTGACGATTATAGTGGCTATAGGGTGTGCCTTCTACACCATCTTTATTAAAAGTCTGGCGATGTCCATCACGGTTATAATATTTGTCACCCTTGTGGGTTCTATAGTCAATATGTCCAGGGCGTGTTTTTGATGGTGCACCTTTGTGGCCAGGCATAGGTTCCTCATCCTCGTCATCAGAATCTTTTTTACTTCTAGACTTCTTAGATTTCTTAGACTTACGCTTTCTTGTTCCAGGTGCAGCTTTACCAGGAGAAAACTCATCATCATTTCCTGCCTTAACTGTTTTCCATCTTACTCCGGCAGACTTAAAAGCAGACTTTTGATCAAAATCTTTTCCTGCCTCGTCAGCTTCTTTACGCGCTTTGTCTAACATGACTTTAACAAGTCCGGTATATGTGATTTCCTTTTTAGACATCTTATATACATAGCTACGATAAAAAGATAAAATTGATTTTTATAACCATAACAATAGTATGACAAAAATGCTACAACTTTCAGAAAATCTCTATCCAATTGACGAAGTTATTGGCACATTTATACAATGTCTAGTTAGTAGAGCTGAGATTGAAGAAACAATATTCTGGCTTTGGGAATTGCTGTATTCTTCACCAGATATTGCAGATGGACTAATTTGTATATATAAAATGTTCTATTCAACAAATAATTGTAACATAGGTAGGTTCATCTCTAGAAAAGTAAACGAATATAAAAAAACAAATGATAATAGATTACTCGCTGATATAGTAGTTAACCTTAGAAATATAGAACCAAACTTCTTGTCTTACATGGTTAATTACTACGGCACTGTATATCAATACCCGACTTCAATTTATAAATCAAAAACATGGATGGAACCTTATCCACAAAATATGAAAAATGTATTTGGATCACTAATGGCTCATGATTATAAAAATCTTGGATACTACTTAGCTCAGTCTTTAACAATTAATGGATATGATAAAACATACATTGCTCTTAGTGATTTTGGTATGTCATTAGGAATCAACATAGATGATGGGATCGATTTAGAGTTAAGAACAAAAGATATGATTGATCTTTCATCATTTGTAAGTAGAATTATTACAGCAGGAAATAGGTCTCCAAGAAGTCATTTCCTGAGATGTGATAAAAGTTTAGTTGAAGAAATAGATAATCATTTCACTAAAAAGTCTGAAAAATACTATTTAAAGTTGACAGAAAGGCGTCTTTACGCAACACATCCTATTGTTCCACCAGGAGATTATGGTAGATATTCCGTAGAAAATCTAACAAAATCATGCGGATATAGTTGGGAATATTATGCATATGAATCTGTAGAATGGAATAAAAGATTTAGAGCATACAAAGGTGAACAAAATCATGAGAAAAAATCGATTGACTGGCCAGATGATAATTATCTTGAAGAGTTCTATGAGGATGATAATGCAATGGATTTTGATGAACAACCTAGTGAAACACAAATTAAAAGTTTACATGATATTTATGTGTGTCAAACAGCGGAAGAATGGATCAATAAAATGCAGGAAATCCGTTTAACAAAAAGTGTAGGAGAAATGAAGATCTAAGTAAGTGCGTATTTTATTTCTGTTTATAGTTTATATGTCAACTGTGTTTACTATATTAAGTGACCTTCAACAAGATATTGGTGATCTTTTAGAGTCAAGTCAAGGTAAGATTACATGCAAGGTTAATAGTGAAATTGTTAGACTCGTACAAAAGTCTGGTCTAGAACAAGCAGCAAGAAATATTAGTGATGCCGATTTGAAAAAACTCGCTGTTATCCTGGATAAAAATATTAAAAACATGGTAACTGCAACACAATCCCTCACTTGTAATATTAAAGGCGGAAAAAAACGCTCGAAGAAAGGAGGTGCTGATAGTAAGTTTGCTATTTTTTTAGATGGTACAACTAATATTGAATCAAAGGGAGGCACAGGAAAAGGGCGGAGCGGGCGGAGCACGAGAGGCACGGCCAGCGTAAATAGTAGGCGCCGCGGTAGTCGTCAAGAACCAGAAGAAGAGTCTTCAGACGAAGAGGATGACGAGGCTGGGGTAAACCAGACACCTATTACTCCGCCGATATCTCCGCAATATTCTCCAACTAACCCTCCCTCAAGTGGTCAACAAGTCCCTCCTTCAAGAAGTCAATATGCAATGGGTAGCCGTGTAGTTGGTGATCCTATGCCAACCAACCCAGGAATTGCGCAAGATATGTTTGCTAATCTTGATGGATATGAACTACTTGGATTTTTCTATTTAGTATTAATTAATGTTGTTTTAGCTGGAACTGGAGCATATACAGCTGCTATTAATTTCGTTGCTGGAGGTGTAGGTGAGGGCATATTTGATTTACCAAATATAGAATCTGTCTGTGGCATTGTTAATAGAGAAATACGAAATCAAGGAGCTAATTTTATTAATCCTACTATGGAATGTCAAGAGGCACAGAATAGGTGGAACCAAATAGTAGCGTCGTTAGGTATATTGACGTTTCTTATATTGGCAATTCTTTCAGCAAGGGGAGCTCGTCGAATTGATACTTCAGCCTCAACCAGAGGTGGAATTGCTATGTCATATGAATTGGGTATGAGTGGAGTCGCTAATGTGAGTGATGTTCTACGTGGTTATCCTAAAGGGGCAACCCCGCCTCGCAACGACACCCGTTCACCTGCTGCCCAAATCTTAGCTGCGCCAATTCAAAGTTTAGCAAATCTAGCTAGCTCTTTGTATAATTCAGCTGCAAGCCTATCTTTTTATACACCACCTCAGGAATCAGGCCAGAGTGGACAACAACAGCCGCCGATCCCTGGACAACTTGCATTGCAAGATATCACACGCACACCCCCTGTAGTAACTCCAGCAGATAGGCAATCGCAAGAGCTTACACCACCACCTCCGAGCCAAACACCAATGGGCACATCCTCTGGAAGAACTCTAGGGTCACCAAGCGACGCTGTTCCCGCTACTGATCGCGAGACAATTCGCGCACGTCGAGTAGCGCTGCTTAGCTCACAGTCAGGAACGCGCCCTAGAAGTGATTCAGTTGATTCTAATGCATCTAATGTGTCTGAGTTAACAGAGGATTCTTCCAAAAATGGAGGTCGTAAAAAACGTAGTACTCGCAAAAGAGGTCACAAAAAAGGGAAAAAATCAAAGAAGTCAAGAAAAACTCGCAGAAAGGCTCCTAAGAAAACCCGCAAAGTAAATAAAAATAAAAATAAGAAAGGTAAGAAGGCAAAAAAGGCCCGAAAAACAAGACGTCGATAAACGTTTGAATAATTATTAATATTTCAAACGTTTTGTTCATTACCATTTACATATGCTTGTCGCATTCTCTCTATATCACGGTCAGTTAGCTCCATATGACAGTCGCTACCTAATATATTGTATAACATATTACCACCACAAGCTTCAGGATCTTTATAATCTGAATGTTTCATATCACATCCAAAACATGCAAAACAATCACGACATAAACTTTGTACCCAATGTTTTTTATCAAGTTCAGCATTACTTATTTCTTGCTGAAACATTTTATCAATTAATGAAAAAGCCGTGTTTAAAAATAAAACTGTATCAATTAGATTCTTTTTTTGTTTAAACAAAGTATCTGCTCGTAGTTGTTGTTTATCAGTAAACTCACGTGTTCTGTATTTTTGATAGCCTTTTAAAAATCTTAGCTCATTTTTTACATTTTTAAGTGTGGTAATTGTTTTTGTTCTGTAATCATCTATTTTTTTTATAATTGAAAATACATTTGTGTTGTAAATAATTGGATAACGATATCTTATTCTTCTGGGAATAATGAACTGATTAGTTTCTTTTATGTCACTAATCTTTTCTTCTACAGATTTCACTAAGTTTTTCATATTTTTTGTTAGATCAGCTTCTGCTTCACTTCTATTTTTAGAAATTAGCTTTACTTTTTCAGCTATTCTAGTAGTAGTATCATTATTATGCTTAGCAACTTCTTCTTCATCACTTGAAGAGTTTATATATTGGAATGCATCAGCATCACGTCTTTCACGAGCTATTTCTTGTGGAATACTATGTTTAGATAAAACTGGATCACTGAATAATAATACTTGGCCAGACTGAAACTCCACAAATGATTGTAATTTATCATATTGATGTGCGGATATTTTATGAGCCTCAGACTTAGCATCCAGCTTCATATAATTTATAACAGCTAGCATAAAAGCTACAATTGCAGATATAGATGCTAATATAATCTCTCCTTGTTCACTACATTGAAAAGGTGATTGTAGTACAGAAACTAATCCTGATAGAAATATTGCAGGAAACATAAGATAATGTAGTTTTCTTACAGTATGGCTTTGTGACTCCATGTAAATAATTTTATGACCTTTAATGAAACTAGCTAAAACGTCCAGTGCTGAAGAGTATCTATGAACTATATCTTGGTCATAGGCAGCTGTTATTCTTTGTAGAACTGTTTCATATGATAATTTTCTGTACTTTATTGGTTTGTTATCCTCTAAATCATATGATTCGGGAGTTCCTGTACTTGAAGATTCATTATCATTTTCATTATCTGAACTTCCTGAATCACTAGGATGAGGACTCGCGTTTAATTCACTAGTGTTTAATTGCACACCATCTAAACTAACAAAATGTCGTCCATTTGCCAGATTTTCATTAGGCAAATCATTAAGATTAACTATTTCATTTTCAGTTGGGGAATGAACATCATTTATTTCAGACATTTTATATTAACATAGATTAATAGATGCCAGTAACTACTTATCTGTTAGCAAATGGTAATGTATCAACTCAACAAAATTATCAGGTTGTTCTAGAAGCTTATTTTAATCCTCAAACAGGACTATCTGATTCCGTATTATGGAGAGAACTTGGAGCAAGAATAAGAACTAGTCAAATTAAAATGTGCCATTCCATGATACCAAAAGGATTTCTTGAACAAGATACTATTGATGACACTTTTATAATTTTACTTCTCTCTATGAAAACTCCAACAAGAACAGATCCAAGTAAACATACATTAATTGGTTTTGCTGCACTTGATTATGATTCTGATTCTCCAAAAGAATTATATCTAAATGCTCTATGCGGTAATACTGATGTTAGAAATAATGTACCTGAAAGGGTAAGCCCAGGAAAAATATTAATGACACAAATTGAGTGGATGGCGCGACAATTAGGATTTTCTATTTTAAAACTATCAGCTTTAGGTTATGTGATCAATTATTATAGACGTTTGGGTTTTAGACACGTAGAAAACTGTACTTTAGGTGAATCAGGATTAGCTAGAAAAAGCAGAAAGAGAAAGAAATCAAGAGAATCTAAGTCAGCAGATCCTGTGCGAGAGTTTAATAACGAGATATTGGATGGTGCAGAGAGATTTTTTGGAAATAGATTCAAATCTGATGATGAACTAGAACAAGTCTATTTAATTGAAGTAGCAAAGCAATCTCAAATGCTAGGTTCAAAAGAAGAAAAATTAAATTACATGATGGCAAGACTAAATGAGTTATTTTCTGCAAGAGATATATCGTTTCGTATTGAAAATGATAACATTGTAGCTATCGACAATAAAGGAGAGATAGATCAAAAGTTAACACAAATGATTAGTATGAATGATACAGGAACGGCCAGCTTTATAGATAAACTTAGGAGAGAGGGATTTGCTGTAGAATGTGAAGATTCCAAGACAGGTAGAAGAGATGGTGTAGAGAAAAATAGCGACGGAGAATTAATAATGGCTTGTGATAGTGATGGTTATACTATGAGAAAATGTCTGGCTAGATTTGAACCTCCTCCAATAACTACAAAGCCGGGGCAAAAAAAATACAAAAAAAGTATAGTAAAGACTATGAATGGTGGTAAAACACGTAAACACGTTCCATGGAAAGGATGGTCTAAGGAATCTCCAAGTATTAGACAGCGCAGAACTATGAAAAAGCGTTGTGGTAAAAAATGTTTTTTGGGTCCAAATATTAGTTTTCCTGTTTGTAAAAAGAATACATGTAAAATTAGTGAAAAAGGGTTATGGGCAGCTTACATTAGAGCTGAACAATGGGGTAATTCACGGAATAGTTATAAAACAAAGTTTACTCCAAGACATAAAAGATCAGTTTATAAGAGTGTTGCAAGAAAAGCAAAGACTGCATTAAAAAAGAGAGGTGTTAAAGTAGGCAAAAAAACTAGAAAACGTAGACAGCGTTCAAAAAGACGCAAGTAAATAGTCTGGTTTTAAATAAGTATTTAAAATCAGATAGTAGAATAAGATGGTTAAAATCAGGGTTATTAACATTTATAAGGCAACACATCTCCCTGAGGAAGGCTGGTTACAAGGATGTTATATCTGTTCTGCAATAACAGGACGAACAGTTGATCATAAACCACCTGAAATATGGGAGAAACATAGATTTAATATCTATATGTGTCCTAATTGTCAAAGATTTAAAAAAAATAGTGCCGAACTATCACAAGAATATGAGACAATGATAAATGCATATATCAAGAGAAACTTTACTTATCGACCAGTAGATCCATAACCACCTTCACCACGCTCAGTATCATCAAGAGATTCAACTTCAGTCAAAGGTGCCATACTAATTTGTTCAATAACTAGTTGAGCAACTCTGTCTTCTACCTCAATTTTCAAGTCTTCTTCAGAATGGTTAAACATTACAACACCAACCGGGCCACGATAATCTGCATCAATTACACCAGCTCCAATATCTGTATGTTTTTTCCATGCCATACCGGAACGAGGTGCAACACGTCCATAATAACCTACAGGTACCGCAATTGCAATATCGGTTGAAACAATTGCTTTACCTCTAGCAGGAATAATACATTCTTGCGAGGCATAAAGATCCCATCCTGCTGCGACTGCGGAGCCGCGTGTAGGAATAGTAGCAGTATCAGAAAGCTTCTTTACACGAATAGGGGCTGACATTATTATTATCATATAGTAACGATTATCTTTATGCAATTTTCCAAATAATTGAAACTATATAAAGCTATTTTTATGTACTTAAATATTACAAGCATGTTGTCTCAAGGTCAAATGAAACGTGTTGAGGAGGCATATGGTGAGGCTACTAAGTCTAATTGTTATCACAGGCATGGATGCGTTATTGTTGGCTCAGGCCGTGTTTTAGGCAGAGGTTATAACAATTCTAGAACGCGTTATTCAGATAAGATAATAGGTGATTGTATGACATGCCATGCTGAGATGGCAGCTATTCGTGATGCAGTCAAGAGCAATAAGTGGGAGGTTCCGCATAGGGCCTCCCAGTGTAAACTATCTTCCTGGCCGGAATTGCACACTGTATGTTGTTAGAGTAGGATGCAATGGAGCATTGAAAAGATCTGATCCTTGTCTTAAGTGCGCTTCATTAATAAAACAATTTGGAATAAAAAAAATTGTCTACAGCAATGATGAAGGAGGTTTTGAATGTGTTAATTCAAATACATATCAAGCTAAACATAGCACTAGTGGATCTCAGCGAATGCAAAAATTAGGTATATCTAATCATAAATAAGGGTTTAATATTGATCGCCAATGATGACTTGTAGGATATTTTGTTTTACAGTTCATCCAATCTTTTGGTAATAGCCCATCAGCAATAGCTTCTTCTGGAGTATAATATTCTTTTCTGCAACCATCTCTTGTTAAAACAAATGGAAAAGGTTTTTTACATGCAGCATCTGGTAAACAATTATTTTTTAGTAAATCAATTTCAATATATTCTCCAGATGTAATTGCTCCATGAGTAGATTTATGATAGGTATCTCTTGAAATCTTTCTAGTTCCAATAAAATATGTATTTACACAATCATCAATACATGATGTTTCATTTGAATAATTTTCTTCGCTTCTTTCTGTTTCACAACCTTTTCTATGTACTTTTATTCTTCGAATATACGATCCTTGAGAGTGTTCTAATGGATTAAAACTTTTAACCCAATTAGCTATACATTTATCACCACAATCTATATTATTAATTAAATGACTTTCTATGTATCCTTTATTAGTCAATGTTGATGTTTGTTCACACGTAGAACCTGAACAATTTAATCCATTATTACAAAGTATTTCAACAGGATATCCTGTTATTGGATTTGCACCATGTCCTACAGGTGCAGTACCTCTAAAAATAGTCCTGATCGTCGAGTTTTTGCTATCTGAACCGATTCTGCCTAGGTTTCTGCGTGTGCCTTTGATAGAAAATCCATCTGTACCCCTTGACATATTTTGTTTTGCTTTTAATTTTCGTTGCATCATTACAACTGACATTTCTTGTATATCATAAATAAAGATTGTTTATATTGGGACCATATCTTGTTTCATAAATAAAATATGGTCAAATATTAATTTCCAGACACTATACAATCTTCTTTGGCATTATCCATACATGTTTTATAAGGGAGTGCAGTTCTAATATAATCACCGGAAGACATAGGTGCTACATTTTTTGCAATTGGAAGAGGCCCTTGTAATACTGTTTGTGATGGTTGTGACCTAGGATGAGAAAGATTACCTCCACTCTTAGCAATAGAACCATCTAATACATTATATTGAAGAGCCATAAGCTGGTTAACATTTCTGCGCGTTAAAGAACCTGAACTGTGGTATTCCGCGGATGTATTTTTAAAAGTAGGTTTGTTGCATGGATTTTCAATACAACTATTGTTGTAAACTGAGGTTGGGTTAACTACTCTAGAGAGAATTACACCTTTGTTTGTCATATTTGTTTGTCCATCAGAGTTAGAACTTTTATTACAAGAATTAACAATACTCTTTGGATAACCAGTTTGTACATTAGATCCATGTCCTACGGGAGCATCACCTTTAAAAGGAGTGTGTACCAAAGATCTTGATAAAGATGTTTGACCCACCCGTCCTTGGTTTCGAATTGTACCAGCAGTTGAAAAAGAAGTCGAAGATATTGGTTTGAAATAACGTTGATACTTACGAGAGTTCATATAGAATATCTGTAGAAATTAAATGAACAGGAAAACACGTGAAGTAGGATCATTATTCATGCATCTCTCTAATAAGAAATATAACTTAGTTGGTTTTAGTAAGGTAATATCTCGTTCTATACCTAAAACATCACAAGCTAAATGTCCCATAGAATAAAAAGCTGCAGTGTAATAGGTTTCGGATGGTAATGCATCTATACTATCTATTTCTGGTGCCATATTTTTATTTTTTTTAAAAGGTCTAGTTAAATCTAACATACCAGAGGATGTACATTTATAGTATTTATCTCTCTTGATATCCAAAATAAAAGCTCCAGAACTTGTTTCTTTTACCTGAGTTAAATCAATACTAAGAACACCATAACCAGCCTCTTTCAATCTTTCTATTTGTGCACCAATATCTAGAATCATTCTTACACATCGATCATATGGTAACCTTTTTTTAGAGAGATTCCCTAGTTTTTCTCCAACATCTATACCGCTATCATTTAAGGTAGATGTAAGTATTTCATTTATTGTGTCCATTACTATGAATAGTCAAAATAAAAATGAGTTTGCAAACTTAATACCTTTTGGGTTTAGGTACACGGCTTACAGAGCATTTCCAAAACCATGGTTCAGAATAAACAACCTTTACATCATCTCCATTAGCAAGACGGGTGGCCATTATATTATAATTCTCCGATGCAATGATATTTTTAAAGTGGACAAACACTCTTTGATAACCGTCAAATCCATCACGCCTGTAAATCATATCAATTCTATCGATACAATTACGTCCGAGGATTTTTTCAAATGCATCTGTTACATCCTTTCGAGTAATGTTTGCAAATACTCTCGGTATGCATATACTGGGTAAAGTTGATGTCTCCATATTTGAATGTAATTTATACATGCTCATTAGATTCAATTTTTTTGTAAACCAAGAATTATTTTTAAGCCTGGGTTTACACTTACCTGCGGTCAATGGGGACAGGATACTATAAAAGTTTATCAACTGAACTATAGCTATATAAAGAAATAAGGTAACACATAAATCGCTGTTAGTATCCTTTACTCCCAGGAAATGTAATAACATTATTTTTATATTGGTTTACTAAACAAACAATTTTATCAAACCGCTTAAACCTAGTAATATTATATTACTATAATCAACTATACAGCAACGTAATGGATTTTAAAAGGCCACCTGAGGGTAGATTTAAGTCGCTAGCCGGCGAGAGGAAAAACCCATTTTCTTCAAATCAAAACCAACGTAATACTACTGCTACTACCAGTAGTAACGGTAGCAATAGAGATAAAAGTAAATATGTACCACCATCTAAGAGAAATAAAAATAGACAACGTGAGCCAAAAGAAGGTATGAGGCTTCCAGATGTGGAGGATAGACGTAAAGCTCCCACACCTCCTCCTGATACTCAAAATATAGAATTGTTTCCAAGTTTGAGCACACTAAAACAAGAAAGTGAACCTAATGAAGATAGTGAATCTAAAGAAGTTAAGGCTAGTTTTGCAACGATTGCAACTGAAAAACAAGAAAATGAAGTAGAAACAAAAGAAAAGGAGCCACTAAAGCCTGGATGGGTAAGACTATTTAGAGGTAATAATGGCGAAATTATACATGAACATGGGCCTTCTGTACCGGAATCTGATTTTTTTAGAAGAATGCGTGAACATGAAGAGCGCAAAGCCCGTGAACAACTGCTTGAAACATTGGAACGTAATATAGCTTATTCACGAGAAATGGACCCATATTACGATGATTATTGTGATCAATATGGAGATGATGATGATGAAGATGAGGAATATGTATCAGATCACGAATATGTTGAAGAGTATGATAGTGAAGGATATGATGAAGATTATTAATTCGGTGAGTTTTTGATAATACTATCTAATATTTCATTAGTATGGAAACTCTAGATCTTACTTGGTTTAATTCTCAAGAAAAAATAGAACAAAAATATGATGATTTTTACCTGAGTGATATTAAAAAAATTGGGGTTACATTTATTTATATAAATGGTAATAATGAAATATGTGTTACAAGAAAAGAAAGTGTTGAACTTATCAATTCAATACTTTATAGAAGATCATTAGTTAATTTGCTAAGAGAAAATAGAAAACTTAATGGTGTAAATTACTCATTATATGCTTTATTAAAGTTTAATTTTATTTCTACACCCGAAGCAATAATAAATCATGATTTAATGGGAGATCATTTTAAAGTTATTGCAAATGTACAGGATATCATTTTTCAAAAAAGCATCAAACAGCTTGAATCTGTGAATCACTTATATATTGTTTTAAAACCAAAGACTAATACAAGCCATACCAAACGAGTAAAGATAACACATAAGCGTCGAAAAACAAGACGGGCTAAGATATAACATAATTGGTTTAAAGAAAATACACCAATTAAGATTAACATGTCATCTCTTACACAAGGACTCGACAACCTCAGTCTTCGCATTCGTGGAGAAAATGGACAATATCAGGAGGGTTGGAGTTCCCGTTCCTTTGAGGAGGGAATCACGAAGCTATTTTATCAGCTTGTGCGTGTAAATAAGAAAACAGGATCTGGAACTCTTAATGTACTTAATAATCTTTATACATACTTGGTTAATAATGCAGTAAAAAGTCTTGACGAGAGTCAGATTAATTTTCTTACTGCATTGCTATTTCAAACTCGTGATATTAGTGGCGGGAAAGGTGAGTATGCACTGTTTTATAACCTTCTGCCTGTTTGGGAACCTCACTTCCATGTACCAATGGTAAGTAACAAGCTGACACCTTTGCTTGTACTGCTCGTTGATACTGATATGGCTAAGGATAGGTATGGAGTTGAGCATGTCCACAGTTATGGATCATGGAAGGATTTTAAATATATCCTAGAGACATTCAAAGATAACGCTAACATGACAGACCGACAAGCAATTGAGCGTATCAACCAAGCATCAATCCCTAAGGTTCTTATTACTCTTGTCAAAGAAAAGATGAAGCTTAAAAATAATAATTCCCTTATTTCCCGTTGGCTACCTCGTGAGAAATCTAAGTTTGGATGGCAGGCTAAGGTATTGGCACCGCTTATTACTCCTCGAGCCACTACAGAGAGTTCGTTGCGCGCATACCGTAAGAAACTTGCTGAATTGAATAAGCAGCTTGGTACTGTTCAAGTCAATCAGTGTGCTAATACATGGGCAAACATTGATTTTAGCAAGGATTGCACAAGCATTACTATGTCAAAGCAAAAGAAGGCATTTATGTGCGAAGGAACTAATAGTGATGCAAAAAACAGGCCTGATCGTACTCTATGTAGTGAAAACTACCTCAATTACCTGCAATCGTGCAAGACTGGTGAGAAGAAAATTAAGTCTGCTAGGACAAGTCCAGGATCTATGGTAAAAGAGTTTTGGACCCAGTATACATCAAGCAAATATGGAACAAATTATATGTCACAGAGCGAAAAAGATACCAATAATTTGATGTGGAAGCAACAGCAAGAAGATTCAGGTAGTGTACTAACAAATTGTGTTCCTATTCTAGATACCTCTGGATCTATGACATGGGAAAACTGTCCATTGTATGATGCTACTGCAATTGCACTCAAGATTGCCGAAAACTCAACAATTGGCAAGCGTGTTATGACATTTTCTCAGAATCCAACATGGATTAATCTTGAGGGCAAAGACACACTTGAGGAGATGGTTACTGGAATTATACAGATGTCACACAGTGTTGGTACGTCAACTAACATGGAATCAGCTTTTAAACTTCTGTGTGATGCATGTGTCCACAAAGATATGACACCAGAAGAGGTTGAGGATATTGTTTTGGTTGTACTTTCTGATATGCAGGCGGATCAGGGATCACGACATGGCAATAGCATTCTGGAAGAGATTGTTCAAAAAATGTTCCACGAGGCAGGTTTGAAGACCAGTCATAAGAGACCATATAGTGCACCAACGATGGTATGGTGGAATATGCGTACAACCAACGGTGCCCCTTGTTCAACAACTTCCAAGAACACAGTGATGATGTCTGGGTACGACGCAAGCGTTCTATCTTCAGTAATGGAAAGTGGAATTGATACATTGAAGCAACTTACTGCTTGGGATAATTTGAAGAAGTTGCTATCTAGTGAACGTTACTCATGGACTTGGAACTATTAATTGTTTATCGTAACGCCTACAACACTGTAAATATAATTTTACTTCACTAAAAAGAAAATTATATTTACAAAATTAAATTAGTATTATAGTAAATCTAGCTAAAAACATTACTTGAATATAGATAGTACTATGGATGAAGTTCCAACAAATGCTTTGGCAGCTTTTATAGGTGCTAGCAATAATATTCAATCTAATCGTCTTGTAAATGCGATGATTGGATCAGGAGCTGATGCAGATTATAATCGAGTATTAGCTACTAGTTTAAATGACGAGTCCCCTGTTAGAAATGTACTTTCTGAGGATGGACAAAATCAAATAAAGACTAGAAAGTTTACAAAAGATGATGAATATGATACATGTCCTATTTTTCACATTCCATTTGAAATAGGTGATGATGTAAAAGAATTGCCCTGTGGACATATTTTTACGCCTGATGGAATAGATAAGTGGTTGAATGAAGAAAAAGCTGAATGCCCAGTATGTAGATTTAAACTTGAGTCAAAAGAGATAAGACGTGAAGGTCCTGGTGTAGAAGAATGGAATGATGATAGAGAGCAATTAATCGCCTCGCGCAATGCACTAGCTGTTAATCTTCGAAGGCTTACTTTTCCAAGACTTAGTTCGCATCCATTTGGACCATCTTCTCATAGAATTGCGAATGTGGTTCATGAAGATGATGATCATGATGATGTTATGAGAGCACTAGCAATGACATTTACTAGTCCATCAGTCTTTAATAATGTTGTAATTAATCATACAAGTGGTGGTAATATCTCATATCCATCTATTATTTCAAATATTTCTAGAAACATAAATAACACCAATAATACTAGTTTATTTTCATCAAACGTTTATGATATAACTGATACTAGTATTTATAACGATAATAGCACTAATCTGTTTAATTCTTCTTCATATGTGACGCGTGCAAGGATTCCCTCATTTGATTATGATCGTGCTCAGTCTTCTGAGAACAACATATTGTCAGCTGATGAGCCTTCTTCTCAACATTCTGTGTCTTCTCTTGAAGTTCTTGATGAAGATTATTCTGTAGAGAATAACGCTGACTCCTCACAGCAAGATAATCAGAATACTTTTGGCAATTAGAACAATCACATGGAATAGAAAATAGGCACCCTGAGTGGATTTCACATGACCATATATTTTTATCTGAAAAAACACTGTAACTCATATGTAATAGTTACAGTTTTTTTGTTTAATTTACTTATTAGTTTTTTCTTTCTTACTTTTTTTTGACATAATGCTCATGAGACATGGTAAGCAACTGGTTGTTGCAGTTTCTACAACCATATTTACATTTAGTTCTCCTCTTGTTGCTGCAACAATTAAATCAATTGTATCTGCAACACTGCCACTGTCTAATGCAATTAAAAGATATTCTTTATCATCGCCTTCTGCTAGTTCCATAACTAGTGCTCTAATTAATCGTAAAGCATAATCTTTTTGTTCAGCACCTTTTACTGGTGTATCTTCAACTGCTTCCATCACAAACTTAATAATAAGAGCAAGTGTTGATTTTTTAACACCTACTTTCTTTGCTTTTTCTACTAATCCTTCAAATACTTTATCGGTGGCTTTATCAATAATTTCTTCTTTGTTTTCGATCACTTGATTTACAGCAGTCATAGCAATTTGGGCCGCTACTTTTACCTCTTCATTTTTAATTTCGTCTACTGCATCTTCAACTTTGTTTTCTATTTTTTCAATAGCTTCATTTAATGCATTATCTACAATTTCATCAGCCTTTTTAAGCATAGCTTCGGTTTCCTCATCACCATGAGAAATAGCTTCTTCGTGTGGAGGCACTTCCACAATAACATCTTTTGTCTCTGCCATAGTAACATTAACAAAGAAAATTATTTGAAGTAATGGTGTAAAAAACAAATAATTTTCTAATTAGTCATTCTGCGTATCAGAATAACTTTTGGTGCATTTACGCTCTAATAATTTATATGATATAAGTAATTCACTAATTTTAATATTAGTATCCTCAATCATTTTAAGTTTATCATTATATGATTCGACGCCCCACAAAATTGATGTAACAATAACACAGTTTATAGACGTAGTTATAAAATTAAACCAGTCTTGTGTCGTGGGCTCGTTACGATTTAAAGGAGAAAAATAATTTCTTTTTAGTACTACATTATTATAAGCAGTTTTTGAATAATGAGTGCGATTAAACAAAAATCTTAACATAGATACTTATACTTATAAACCTATTATTTAATCTTTTTTAACTAATGCTTTTCACTTATGAAAGTTAAAACGGCTGACTTACACCACGTATTACTTCTCCTACTTGCTGAGATGCGTATGGAGAAACCATATTATCTGACAATTGATGATCGGTGTCCGAATCATCTTCTAAATCATCAACACCAAGAGCATTATATGCTCTTTGATTACCCTGTGATGTTTGTCTTGCTAGAATATAGGTTAGTCCTCTACTACTTTTCAGTGCAATTGAGCATATATACAAATCATCACATAATGCACCTAATATTCCTGTTTCATCACCGTCTTGAATAATGTAGGCCTTAATTTCATCCATTTTATCAAGAAGTTTTTTCTTCAGTAGTTGAGCTGGAGTTGGAACAGGAGGACGAGGCGATTCAAAGGATACCCCATTTTCATTCATTCTTATTGGACTCAAAGTAGGTGCCGGCTCAAACAAATCAATATCAATATCCTGAGACTGTATAGATAACGTGTTTAATTGATTAATTGGCTGTCTTCTAAGTCTGGGAGCAGGCGGAGGTGTATTTCTTCTAAACAAATTATGCATATTTTTTATGTATTCTTTTGATTCAGCAAGCAGTTCTAGAACTTGCTGACGCAAATAGTATGTATAACATTCACGATCTGTTGTATTAATATCTGGTTCTATAGGGTTGGCTGTTGTTAATATACATTCAGACCATCTATCACCTGTATCAATAATATTCAACATACGAAATGTTGCCTTTACTTCTATTCTACAATTTTCATCATTATTACCGCGAAGATGCCACACACGTTTTGCTCCACTGGCAATTTTACCAACTGTTAGAGACGATTCCCATGTATTTTTTTCAAAATCATAAATCTTGTATCCTAATACATCAATTTTCATATCTTTAATGCACTCATATAGAGTACTATGTACAATTTCGCCATATACTACTCCTGCTCCCTCGACACTTTCAACACAATGATATTCACCATTTGGCGTATTTGAAAGTGTTGATAGCAAACTTGAACTTTGTTCAGTACCATATCCAACAAACACTGGTGTGAAGTTTTGAGTTAGCTTATTGTAACATTCATTTACAAACTCAAGAATGTAATTTGGGTCACTAATTCCAGCAGTTATTTCGCCATCGCTTAAAACTACCATAGTAGACTTCATTTCTGTTGGATGTTCCAATATAAGATTAGTTGCTTTTCGAATCGCTGCCGACATGTTAGTCATTCCATTTGCAGTAACATCATTGATTTCTTTTATAAACCCAGCTGTATCAGTGGTTGCATCTAACGTAATACTACTAGTTTGGATATCGCCACTAAACCACACTATATCTATGACATAACTCCGAGATACTGTATTACATAAACTTTGTAAGTATTCTACTATTCTTATCAATGTGCATTTTACATGATCCAATCTAGTTTTATTATCTTTTAAACTTAGCGTTGACATTGATCCTGATTTGTCCACACAGAACACCCAATGCATGGGTTGATAACTAATTACAGATCTTTCTGGTGCAGTAAACTTAAGAATATGAAATCCATTAGACTCATTATTCTGATCTGCTTTGTTGTGCAAACGTCTGATTTCCATCGTATTTTATGTCCTTGACATCACTTTAATATCTTTATATGTAATCAATTTTCTATAAAGATATGAGTTTTTAATCGTCTTCGTATTCTCGTTCACTTGGAAGTTCTGTGAGACTCAATGCATTGCTATAATCTTCAAGGCGGCTGCTGATATATTCAGAAGCACTAAAATAGTCTTTGAACCACGTGCAATACGCAACATTGCTGTTCGGCATAGGAATTAAAACATTAATTTTATCAGATTCAGCAACAATCTTAAACTCATCATAAATTAGCCTTGGATCTTCAGGGCGAGTAAAAGATATTGAACTAGATGTATTTGTTTTAATAGTCCAGCCTTTACTTACGAAAGTTTCAGCTACTTGAATAAAGCCTTTGTTGACTGCTTTGGCATTAGCCTCTGTGATCATTACCTGTGTTGACATTACTAACTACTACATTTTACGTCTCAAGCTTTAAGCATTTTTTTTCTAACCACTAATTAATAATGGCACTTATAAAGCATAGCAGAGCAACAAATATATTTAAAGCATTCCTTATTAATGCTTTTGTTGCTGCGTTAGTGGCAACTATAATTGTTGAGGTAAGAAGAGATTTAAATGAAGACAAATCAGGTATATTTCAAATTATACATAACATTGCATCAAGATTTGATTCTAATCCATTTAAAACTGCACCTAGAAAAATGTTTTACACATTTATTACTGGATTTGTAGTGAGTTTAATAATATATAACATATTGTATGTATTAATTGGATTTGGTGGTGGTATGATTGCAAATAAGAAACAAGCAAAATACTTTTAGATGTAAGTACGGCATTTCTTGGAGAATCTCAAAAAATTGAAATGCTTTTTTTTGCTAATGTAGTATTCATCACCCAAACAACACTCAGCTTCAAGCATTCAAACGACAAACTCGCAAACGACAATGGCATCTAACGCAACCTCTCCCTACACCATGGACATGAACATGTCCCTCTATATCCCTCGCGTGGATACTCGCTCTCTTCCTCGTGGCAACCGACATGCGGCAGAGTACGAGACCAACGCGGCAGACTTCATCGGCAAGCAGTTCAAGTACCAGAAGATTGGCGAAGTTGACCGCGTTGACCTCCTCAAGAAGCAGACACCTCAAGGCTTCGACTACTACATCGCATTCGTCCACTTCTCCCAGTGGTACGACACGTCTGCGGCACATGATCTTCAAGAGCAGATCAGGACTGACGGCACCAAGGCAAAGCTCCAGTTCCACGAGAAGTGGTACTGGATTGTGAATGAGAACAAGACTCCTCTCACTAAGGATGAGGCTACTCTTCACAAGACCATCTACGAGCAGGCAAAGCAGATTGGCATGCTTGAGCAGGCAGTTGGCTACCTTCGTAGCATGAAGAACTTGCCTCCTCACATCTCTGAGCCAACCCTCGCTGTTACAGCAGCAAATGGGTTTGGTAATTACCTGTCTCAGATGAGTCAGCCTTTGCCTCTTGAGCATATGGCTCGTCAGCCTAGCATGGTTGCTCCTGAGATGACTTGGCAAAACTACCCGGCTCTCAGCCAGGAAGGTCCTCTTCATCTTGCAGCTCCTGGGCAACTTCCACCGCCTCCATCTGGATTGGAGCGTTCCGTCAACGAAGCTGACTGGGATGTCTCTTCTCCCGGCTCTCAGCAAGTTGAGTCCATCGCGCCTCCTGCTCTGATGCGAACTCGATCTAGCATGCCTCGCACACACGGAGTCACGCCAAGGGATCTCTTCGGAGCAAAGGCTCCAACCCAGTGGCCTCTCAACTAAGGTAAGTACACTCACACAAACCAAAAAAAAACATAAAAAATAAAAAATAAAAAAAACAAAAAAAGGACACAATTGTCCAATTTTTGTTTTGTCACTTAAAATGCCTTTTCTTTGCATATATGAGCACCAAGAATAAGCGAATGAATATCATGAGTTCCCTCATAAGTAGATACAGTTTCTAGATTGCATAGATGACGAAAAATATCATATTCTTCTGATATTCCATTGCCTCCTAATATATCACGACAAGTCCTAGCAATATAGAGAGATTTTTCACATGAGTTACGTTTTACTAGAGAAATCATTTCTGGATGGAGAGTATCATTGTCAGCATGTTCTGCGACATGCATTGCAGCTAGCAACGCAAGATTGTATTCAGATACCATATTTGCCATTTTCATTTGAAATAACTGTTTTTTTAATAGAGGCTCTCCAAATATAACTCGATCACCCGCATATGACAAGGTTTTTTGAATACATGCTTCTGCAGCACCTAATACACCAAAAGATATCCCTAATCTAGCACTATTTAAACATGAAAATGGGCCTTTCATACCAATAACAGACAATTTATGTGTCTTAGGTACAGAAACATCATCCAAATAAATCATGCCTGTTACAGATGTCCTCAATGATAATTTGCCATCTATTTTTGGTGTTGAAATACCTTTCATCTCTCTATCCAATACAAATCCATGTATGACATCATTCATTTTTGCCCATACAATCATAACATCAGCAATAGGTGCATTACTAATCCATGTCTTTGTTCCATTTAGTATATAATGAGTATCAGTTTCATGAGCGACTGTGGTCATTGAGGATGGGTCCGAACCTGCATTTGGCTCAGTGAGTCCGAAACATCCAACGTAGTCTCCATTTTTTAAATGTTCCAAGTATTTTTCTTTTACATCCAGTGATCCGTATCTTGAAATTGGATTCATTACAAGAGAAGACTGAACACTATACATTGATCTGTAGCCACTATCAATTGATTCTATTTCCTTGGCAATAAGACCATAAGTCATGTATGATTCACCTAAGCATCCATATTCTTTTATAGTGGGACCCAAAATACCCATATCTCCCATTTTTTTAAAAATTGTTTTATCAGTGTGTTCGTTTTTGTAATCAGATCTTACTCTTGGAACAAGTTCTTTTTCACAAAAAGATTTAACTGATCTTAGAATTGCTCTTTGTGTTGAACTACATTTACCATATAGTTTAAATAAGTGCATTATAATTGTATTAATACATTGCATTTATCTAGTTTATAAAGCAAAATAAGTATTTGAAAAACTAAGAATTAAAAACAAATATTCGCGCGTGCAATTTTTGTTTTTATAATTTGTATATATATTGCTTTCTACATTCAGAAAAGCTAAAACATAACAAACCCACCACAGGAAACTAGTTAATATTTTTTATTAGTAAGAGGTTTTTGCTGTACGTTTCCTACCACCAAATAATAACCGCCTAGATTCGTAATCGTTTAAACATAAAAGGTTTATTTTTGATTTTAAAATAGCTGCTTGAATCTACTATTATCTTAGTGATAAAAGTCGCGGTTATTAGATGGTACATCCCTGGAATCTTAGTTAGCATTAAAAGGGCTTTATAAGTTAGATTAGCTGTATGATTCCATTGTAGCTTTCTGCTACACACTGATTAGTAGTTTGGCTTTAAGCCTGTTTCAACTTTTAATAAAATGAGGTTTTAAAAACATACAAAAGCATGCCGAATAAACACAACCAACAAAAAATCCAGCGAATAATTGTAAACTTGTGTGTTTTTTATAAGCGTAACGCTGCCATATGGTTATACTAGATTGAGCGACTGAATATATTTTTAACCAAGTTGGGAGACTCAGGCAAAAAGCCAATGCGACTTCTGAACCTACAAATTGTGCGTGTCCTGATGGCATTCCATTTGTTCCTTGATCAAGATACTCTTCTATTTTATTTAAATGAATACTTCCTTTGGGTCTGGGCTCGTTTATCATCCATTTTAGTATTGAGTTTAATGCCATTCCAACTGGTTTCCATGCAAGTAATAAGATTATACCTGCAGTATCTAGTCCTCGCGAAAAAATAGATACCAACATAACGCAAAAAAGAATCATAGGACCAAATGAACCTATGTAAGCAAGAATATTTTTAACCATAGGCTTCTTATTATATAGAGAGAAAAGGTTTCCCTTTTCAATTTTGGTTATAGAGCAGTGTTTTAGCTTTCATACCAAGTAGTGATACTTTCAGCTATAACACGCGCATGATTCTCAAACAGTTTGTCCAACTCAGCTTTAGCTTTGTTTTCATTATCCCGAGACCACCATTTGGCCAAAGGTGCAACTGTAGAGTATCCGTGCTGTGCTGCAGCCGTTCTTTCTGAGGAATGACAGCGGATCAAGGAGTCGAGTATTTCAGGACACATCGATATTTTCTCATTTTTTGGTGCTTCTTCATCTGTGAACTCAGCTCGACAAAGCGGGCATTTGCTGGATTTGCGACACCACTTGGAGAAGCAGTTTACGCAATGAACGTGTCCACATTCTAGAGTTACCTTAGCGACTCCAATTTTTTCTTGACAGATTGGGCATTCCATGATTGATGGTAAAGTTTATGTTGTTAGATGTCCTCTACAACTTTGTGAAAAACTTTTTCAATTTTTTTGTAAAATTGAATTGATTACCTATATAAGTATTATATGATACATACAAAAATGGATTACCCAGAAAGAACTGTTTTAATGGCAAGACCGTCAATGCTACCGGAAAATATATGTCCTAAAACCGGCTTGCCTAATCGACCACCAGAACTAGTAAGATCAAGACAACTCGGTTTTGCAGTTGCAAATGTAAGAGAACTGATTATTTGGTTAGAAAATACACTATCCTCATTTCATTCATGTCATGTGTCAGACACAGGTAATACACTTATGGTTGCCTGTGAAATTGTAGATGCCTATCTTGATGATTCAATGCAACTCATTGATTCTTGCACCGAAGACTCAATTGATTCTATATTTAAAGATAGTGTTCATTGTGCTTATTGGAAAGTATGGCGTGTATCTGCTTTAAATAATTTATATTCCTCCTACGAAGTATCATGGCTATCAAATCCTCCTAATCTTTGCGAACGATTTATAAGTTTCTTAAAATGTCCAAGAGAAAATCTAAAAGTTTATATTATTGAGCTTATTCCGTAATAATGTGCCATTCATTTGGTATATCTGATGTAATATTAGCTACCTCAATCTTCCCAACTAAGGAATAAACAATTTCTTTTTTAACTGGACATAAATCTTCTTTTTCATATTCATATTGCATAGTAACATGATGCGATTTTGGTAAATCAAGATTTTTTAAATTACTTGGTGTTACGCCTTCTATTTCTACATCATAAGCCCAACACCACCCTAAATTATTATCGTCACGTTTTTCATAATAATCAGGGCCTAATATCTCATTATGAGATAGGTCTATTGTACATCTAACATTTTTTCCATTGAGTTCTATGTACTCCTTATAAAGCTTAAATGCATCCTCTTTACTCATATTGCAAGCTATTGTTGCATGTGGAATGTGAGTTTTTACACCTTTAACTGGTAAAACTAACCATACACCATATCCATATCCCATTATATATATTTCGATGATGATAATAATATTGTCATCGAAAAATGAAGGATTATTATACTCCCGGCGGGTCTCGATCCCGCGACCGCAAGCTCATAAGACTTGCGCTCTGACCAACTGAGCTACAGGAGCATAAGGTGAATGCACGGTGTGGGGTTCGAACCCACGCATCCGAAGATAGCAGATCTTAAGTCTGCCCCCTTAGACCTCTCGGGCAACCGTGCTTGTTACACATATGTCCTAGATATATAACTTTAAACCGTATTAATTGTTGTAAAAAATGGTATAATTAAAGGTCTTTAAATTGCAAAAGTGTTGGATTCTGTTTCACTTTGGGAATTATCTGTAGATTCTGAATCTTCACTCATCATTAATTGTGCAGGATATTCCATATGGTAGTATGGTCCAGTCCAAGTCTGAGGTGCAAAGTTGTAACCCTCACTATCATCATCAAACTCATCTTCTTCATCTCCATAATCAATTTCACCCATATCACTTTCTTCATCCATATTTAAAACATTCTCATTTACCATAGGTTCAGCTATAGAGCTAGCTTCACTAGCCTCTGGCTCAATACCTGGCTCATCTTGTGCTTGTTCCATCTGATTATTTATCAAACTAAACAATAACGCAGGATTAATAGGTTGATTTTCATCGCCTTCATTTGATGCCCATATACCCCAAAATGGGGGTTGCTCTCCTCCTTCGCCGGAACGCCCACCACCTATTGGAACCATCATTGTAAATACTACATCCAAATCACTTTGATTAGTTGGTTGAACATATTGACTAGTTTCGTTATTTTCTAATAAAGCTTCCCTATGTTCAGCTCGACAAACTGCACATTTGGTTGCCCACTCTCTTCCATGGCGCAATTGATTTATTAAACAAGTTTTATGAAAGGTATGTCCACATGGCAAATGAAACACATCTGATCCATGTATTCCGTCATGACAAATTGCACACATTTGTTCTAATCTACAATTTTCTGAAACTATTCTCATATTATTCATCGCATTTCTACGTACATTATAAGCGCTACGCGTTACTACTGGCATGTTATTAGTATGGATTATTGATTTCGAAGATATTAAACTAATCGAAATCAATTTTATAAATATGTTTATCATGCAGAGGGGGAAGAATTGAAGAAATAAGATACACTAAATGCAGTTACAAATGACACGAGGATGTAGTCAATATAATAGGATATTTGTATACCAATAAACTTAGCAGGATCTGCTAAAGTCGATTGAATTAATGGTGGTACAGCAGATGCAATAGATGAAGCCACATCTAAAGTTGATGTTGATACTACAGCTTTTACACCAGACATTGTTTTGTTTACCGCTTTCGAGTTATTGTTTAAACTCTTAGCGACTACAGTTACTAAGCCCTCCTCGGGAGCTTTCTTCTTCCTCAGCAATGAAATCTTCATCGCAATAAACTTAATATAGCTTATTTTTTTCAAAAATATTTTCATCATAGCAGCCAAAAGAAAGAATACTTTTTGATGTATTCACTATTAAATGACTGTAATCCAAAAAATTGAAATCCTTTTTTAGATTACTTAATGATGCATCTCAACTAAACAGCAAATCTTTAAAGTTTCAACAAGCAAAACAACAATGTCTGCCGCAGCAATGATCGCTCCCAACAACTACCGCGCAGGTAATACCCGTTATAACCAGCACCGAGGTGCTAGGAAGGCTACGGCCTATTGCAAGGTCTGTCATGATGCAGGCCGCCCCAAGAGTGAGTATACCTCACACTTTGTCAAGGACAAGAAGGGACCAGGAGGTAAGGTGGTTTGTCCACTTCTTCTCAACCAAGAGTGTCGCTACTGCCACAAGAAAGGTCACACTCCTAAAGAGTGCCCTGAGATCAAGGCAAAAGAAGCCAAGAGACGTGAGTACCAGCAGGCTCAACGTCAGGCACGCTTTGCTCCAGATCAAGATGGATTCTGTTCTGCCAAAGGTCTAGCCCCTCATCGCCGTAGGCGTGAGCCAAAAAAGACCATTGATCAACTAGACCAAGACATGAAACGGTCCAATCTGTTTGCAGCACTGCGCCCATCATCTTCAGACGAAGAGGATGAGGATCCAGGTAAGGTTGAGTATCCATCACTTACCAAGTCTACAGTGGAAACTACCACTTCACAGTTGACAGGCTGGGCTGCTATGGCTGCAAAGCCTGCTGCAACTACCAAGCAAGATGTCCCTGTACAGACGCCGGTGCGTACTCGCTGTGCTTGGGATGACTCTGAGTCAGATCGTGAGTCAGATTCCGGGGCCGAAGATGCCATTCCCGTATGGCAGCAAGAGTATGAGCGATACAAGGGCATGTCTTGGGCTGACATGATGGAGGAGGAGGATGAGGATTGGTAAAATAAAAAAAAACAAATAAAAATCAAAAAAAATCAAAAAAAAATATAAAAATGAATTGGTGAAAACCTTTTCTATTTTTAATTATATATCAAATGAAATTATATGGTGGAGAAGGTGATTAATTTTATTTAAGTTTTGCATTTTTAATCATTTCTTAAAAAATTGAAGTAGAATATAGTTAGTTAGTTATACTCATCTAATACAACTAGCAAACATGGTCAAGAATCACGGAGGCAACAAAAGTAAAAAGGGTGCACGTAAGCATCTAAATCCAACTTCATCTCGTGCTGTACGCGAGAAAGTTGAAGAAGGTGAGATATATGCAGCTGTCATGAAATTGTATGGCGGTGCAAACTGTGAAGTTATATGCGAGGATGGACACAAGCGTTTGTGTATCATTCGCAACAAGTTTAGAGGGAGGGGTAAGCGAGATAATTTCATTGGTCCTGGTGTCTGGGTCCTAGTTGGACTTCGAGAGTGGGAGGCAAGGACTGGAGATAAACAAGAAAAATGTGATTTGCTTTGTGTCTATCGCGAAGATGAAAAAAAGAAGTTGAAAAGCAATGCATCTGGCAATTGGGCGGCACTTGCAGCAGCTGATCCTGATACTTCTAGTAAGCTTGAAGAAGAAGGCGAGATAGGGTTTGACTTTGAAGAGGGGAATGAGGTGAATGAAACCCTCGTAAAGTCTCTGGAAGAAACTCTAGCTGTGGGTGATAGCACAAACAAAACAGGTGGTAGTGTCGCACAGTGGGAAGATGTCATTGATATTGATGATATTTAAACAAAAAATAAATAATAAAAAAATTGCCGAAAGGCTTTTTTTATGTGAATAGTGTAATATTTTTAATCGAGATTTATACACTTGTAATTAACTGCAGGTCTTAAAAATTGAAAACTAATTTGTTAGTTATGTGATGTTCATTAACCATGTCAAATATCAAAAATCTCTCTGAATGTCTTACCAAAGTCGATACATTATCCAAACTTATTTATGATGAGTTTAGTCAATACGCAAAAGATTATGATTCTTTAACAACCTACTATTATGATCAAGCTAATGAAGATTTCAATCTCTCTGGTAAAGATGAAATATACTGTCTACCAATGATGTTCTTTCTGTCAAAATGGCAAGATATTATACCATGGACATTTGAGTTTGATTATGATGCTAATGGGCTTACCTATGATCACTTCTTTCCTCATCTTTCTAACAATATTGCCTGTTACCTAGAGAGAATATGTGTAAAATGTGGCGATAATGATCATTATGGATGTATGAGTTGGACAAATGGAAAATGGGACTGGATATGTGATTGTTGCTACGAAGGAATAAAAAAACTTTAAATTATAAAATACTTATTTCACAACATAAAAAAAATGATGTGAAATCATCACAAGCTCTCTCCCGGATTTGAACCGGGGTCAGTGGATTCAAAGTCCACTGTGATAACCACTACACTAAGAGAGCACATAGAGCTCCGTCCCGGATTCGAACCGGGGTCAGTGGATTCAGAGTCCACGGTGATAACCAACTACACCAACGGAGCCCAAATGAAAAAATGAAAAATGCAGTCCCCGGTGGGATTCGAACCCACAACCTTTCGATTAGAAGTCGAACGCGCTATCCATTGCGCCACGAGGACAGATGAGCACTTTTACGCCTTACTCAGGGCGACAGGTTTGGCCTATTTGGGCTTGAAGGCCCTCCCGTACATTAACAGGATCGACAATAGGCTGCCAGGGCATGGGATACGTTCGACACCTGTAAACAACGCCCAAGTCCCCAATGTATCTTTATAAAAGAATATTTGATTTCAATTTTTTACACTAATCTAATTAGGGTTATCTTTAGGTCTATTTACATACCGATATACTTGTTACTAAAATAGGTTACATCATATTTTAAAATCACTTCTAAATATAGTTATGTCTTATGAAAAAGAATATGTTATGTTCTTGGTTGGACGCATGAATCCTCCTACACCTGGTCATATAAGAGGGCTTTGCGTTCCATTTCTAAAAGCTCTAAGAGAGAAATGTCTTGAAGTATTAGAGATTGATAGTTCAGAACTCTCATTAGATAGGCTTGCAAAAGATGCTAGCATTGCACCTAGGTTATTTCTTACTAATTCCACAAATAAAAAGCGTATTTCTTATCTCTCAGGAGCAAAAGCTTTAATGTACAATAATGTTGAGAGAATCGTTAAAGAAAAAACCACAATTGAAGAAATGAAACAGGGTACATTTTATGTAAAAGATAAACAACTTGAAAATCCACTTGAACCTGAACAAAAAAAAAGATATGTTGTTGAAATGCTTGGTAATGAATTATCTTTGAGTGAAAATAATGATATTATGGTTTCAAAATCTATACTCAATAATTGGATTGTATGCCAAACAATTGGTAGTGAAAGCTGGTGTGCTTCATTTGGTCCTGCTTCTGCAATCAAGTGTGCCCTCATGCTTTCTAAACCAAAAAAATATGATAAGGTATTTTTCTTTATGGGGGTAGATGAAGATCCATCTGAAATGGCCAGAAGAAGCAAGTTTTGTCAAGACTCTGATACAGAAAATGATGAAGGTGCAAAAGTAAAATGTGTTAAGTTAGAACGTATTAACACGGCTAGAAACTCCCAACAAGCCGAAGATATAGGAGATGAAGACGCTGAGCCAGCTATTGCAGCAGCTGAAGCTATTGCTGACGGTAGTATGTCGGCATCTAAAATCCGACTTCTATGTGCTGATGGGGATATTGAAAAATTGCAAGAACTTTATAAAGGATTACTCCATCCTAGGTACGTAATAGCTTTGGCTAATTCTGTTAGACAGGGTTTAAAACTAACCGATCGTCTTCCAATCTTTGAAGAAGATTTTGATGATAGTCGTCCTTTATCTCTAGGTCCGCCTTCGGAGCCTGATAGACGTTCTCCTCGTTTAGCAGGAACTATGGCAGGTCCTGGATTAATTGATGATACTTATAAGGCGCGCCAAACTGGCTGGACTGATGTTCAAAGAACACACGGTCGTAATGCAATCGGATTATCTGGAGTGCAATCTGTTAGAAATGCAGAGAGAATAGCGAAAGAATCTCAGCTTTATACTATTCCTGAAACTGAAGAAAAAGGGGGTGGTCGTAGACGCAAAACAAGACGATACCGTAATAAAAGATTAACTAAGAAATCAGCTACCAAAAAGAAAAGAAAGCCGAAAAGAAAACCAAAAAGAAAAACTGCTCATAAAAAGTCTAGGCGTGGTAAAAAGAAAAATACGCGTCGGACAAGAAGACGCTAATTCTTATAATTGCTAACTCTTGTATCTACTTTTTTCAATATTGCTTCTTATCATCTTCAGATGATATGAAACCTTTATGTAATCCTCGTCCTTTCTCATTGCTTTTTGTTTATCTATTGTCCATTGTTTTCTTACATTTGCTGCAGAATCACCAATCCATATTATAGTTCTAAGTGATCCGTTGTCTAGTGCTGTTTTTTCAGTTAATTTCTTAAGAATCCAGGAACATGGATGAAAGTCTATTGCTTCAGGCAATACAATGTGATCAAAATCTAATATATTGGGTAACTCAAAACTACTATTTACTAATGAGTAAACATTTGCAGGGGTATCACTATAATAGGCTACTGCATTAGATAACATTGACATATCCCCCTTCATACCGCCATAAGACTCTCTTATTCTTAGACTAGCAATATCACCTCCATAATCTGTTTTTATTAACTCAGAATGACTTTGACTATTTTCCATAAATTGATTAGGAAAGTAAGTTGGACAATCACATAAACTAATTACATATCTTGCTACAAACTCAGCGATTTTTCTCAGCATAGGTCCTCTTTCTCCTGCCATCATTAACCAAACAATTACACTCGTTTTTTCAATTAAACTGGTGTCTTCAACTGATATTATTGGTAATCTACGAAACAATTCCATTCTATCTAGTGCAAGCATTTCTAGTGCTGTTCTCACCGCTTCCTCCCTGTTTTGTTTTCGAACTGCCTTCTGCAAATTGCTTTTCAATACAGGTACACTATGTGCTCTCTTGAGATTACGTATTTCTGGACTCCAAGGCTCGCCCTCATCGCCTATTTTCCATATTCTCCATGATTTTTTTGTGCTTTTGCTCATCTTTATGCTACTCACTAATATATGATTCTTACTTGGTGCTAAGTTTGTAAAACTTGCAGTCATAGTATCAAAGTTTATAACAAAGTCTAGATAATCATTGCTAGATTTTGTTATAAATCCCATCTGTGTTAATGTTAGCTGTGCCATATCTGTTTACAAACAATTCTTACGATATATGTTGTCTCATTTTTATAGATAATATTCACTTGTATCTGACCAATCCAAATCACCAGTAATAATTGTATAATAATCAGGTGCAATATAATCTCTTCCTGTTGATTCACTCCATCTTTCCGCTAATTCAGTAATATCTCTTTTTGTTAGAGCATCTACTAATAAGCGATTCCCATCAATTTTTACTGGTACCCCATAAACTATATTTTGAGGAACATTATCCTTTGTATGTGTTGTTCCTATAATTAAACGTCTCTTATGAAGACCATAATGTCTGTGATCAGGATGAATTAGACCCCAATTAAAGTCTATCCATCCAAAAACTAACTGAGCTTTTAATTCTTTCATTATACAATCTCATAAACAAGTATTTTATATCGATTTTTAACTTTAAAATATCAACAAACTATAAATATGGCTACTCCACAGCAAATGGCACAAGCAAACATAGCAAAAGCAGACGCAGTACATGATTTGGGACAACCTGGTAGACCTTCAGCTGATGATTTACCATTCTGTCGGATTGCTCTAGGTGATATGTTAGTTGATGCTAATAATCCATCAGATTATGTAGATGAAGAAACTAGTCGTAACTATATGAATTATGGTTTATCACAAATTACTGGAGGTGAAGTAACTAGTACAGGAGGCGGGGCGTATTCCACATATGAACGTCATTACTCCAACGTTGTTTTTCCAGATGAATATCAGACAACTTCATTTCAACACATATTAAACTCTTATTTTGAATGGGAAGCTGCAGGTAAGCCTGGTGAACGACCATTTGGATGGCTTCCATATACAGGTTTTAGAAATGCACAAACAAAAGTTCAAGATTTGCAAGAGTTGCAAGCAAAAGGTATAAATATACCTGATTATCCTGTCGGTGCAGATCAATTACTTATGGCACCTGCTAGTAATTTTGGTTCACTAGTAATTGAATGGGATCCTGAGGATACTAGATATCAAGAATGGGATATGTACAATGAAAGAAATCAAAGAATTATTTGTGATTTTATAATTAAATACCTTTATCCTGGTAGAAATACTATAAAAAAAGGTGTTTTTGTTTTTGATGCTAATGCTGGTTCTATAAAGGAACTATTTGATTGCTTAGATCAATTAGCCAGCGAAATTAATCCAATGGTTCTTGCTGATAGCGCTGGAACTTGTATGCATCAATTAGGTAAAAAGGGAAGTGCTAGAAACGCATTCTGTTTTCCATTCACAGACAGACAAACGTTTATTACTACTGCTAATGTTCATACAGCTAATTTTTCACCTGATAAAAGAGTTTTCACTCAATTTTATTTTATTAGGTCTAATGACGAAGAAGGTAAACCAATTGATTATGTAGCCGATACATATAATGTATTTACTTTTGGATTTAAAATTGCATTTAAACCTGATCCACAAGCTCAACCGGTCATTGCGGAATGGCAAGTTCCATTTTCAAGTGATGGACCCTCATCTGGACCATCAGTACCTTACCTTGGAGAAATAATTGGTACAATTAGAAGATCATATTATCAAAATCCAACTAATACACCTGGAATGATTGCAGCTTTTAAAGCTGCAAATCCTGAGCCATCGCTTGGATCAATTATGAATATTACTACGCAAATTGGTGAAATGATGGAGTTTTTACAACAAGCAGGCCTAACGACCGGACATATTTGTTTGTTTGTAGAGAGATTGGCTATGGATGTTAAAAAATGTGGCGACTGGGAGCAAATTAAAAGTGTTTCTGCAAGTATGAATACTTGTCCCACAGAAGTAGGCACTGCAATGATGTGCACGGGAGATTATCTTTGTTCTACCAAAGCTAGATTAGATGGTCTTAACGGTGTTTGGCACAACGAAGGACCTGGGGGAGCCACAGGATGGAAACTGCAGCTATTTAGATCACCCGATCTTTCAGATCCTAATATGGCAGAATCTATAAATATTGTTGATATGGCAAAACAAGTTCTGCCTATTTTACATTTTACTAGTAAAGCTGGGCCTCACAAAATATTTGAACGTCTCAATATTTTGAGTGATCAAACTAAACATGCTGTTGAGTTATACAGAGGTAAAGTTGGTGATCCTCCACCATTAGTACCGGGCGAAGATCCTATTCCTGCTGAGTATACTGCATTTACAGATATCTTTGCTACTTTGTGTTTAGCTAGTGTCTGTAATTCTGCAAGCACCAGAAGTTTGATTCTTGAAAAGAATGAAGATCTCACGCGTAAGATAGGTGATCAGCTTCCAATGATTACGGCAAGCGCAATTGAAGCCATTAATGATTTCCCGCTTGCAAAACAAAATGATCAATTACCGCAATTTATTGAAAAATATAAAGATGTTTTTAGTGTTTGGAATGAATATACTGATGAATATTCAGCCTTATTGCCAAACTTTATTAATGTGTTAATAGATATTGGATTTTCTTCTGAAGAGATATCTAATTTAACTAAGGATGAAGGTGACATTTCCGATGAACAAATTGATATTCTTATATGTAATGCTGATCCACAAGTAATTATTGATTATGATAAACTTAATCCAGGTTTTGTTTGTGGCGATGTTTTTCATTATGTTTATGAGTGGATAACTATCGTTGGATCTAAACAGGGATATCTTAATAGTGTGATTATAACTGAGATGAAAGAAGCAGTTAATACATTAGATATTGTAATGGAGCAATATGGTAATAAAGAAGCGATGCAAAAAGATGTCGTTACTTCGGTTAGACAAATTGCTGATGCTTACAACCGAGTAGTAAACTTACTTAAAACTGGAAACGATTTTTTCAAAAATACTAGAGGTAATGCTAGTTATAAAAAATCTGCTGATAGAGCTACTAATTATGATGATATTGACCTTTCAGTTATCGCTAAAAATGCATTGTTAATTTCTATCCAGGTACCTCCTTCTTTAGGTAGAAGAGGTAATGAGCTCGAGGATCTAATTGAAAAACACAAAGACATTAAAGAATCAGTAAACTTGTTTATTCAAGTATCTAGCGTTGCTGCAAACACACTTTGGAGACAATTACTACCTATTTTTTATAGTAGAATAGGATTACCCCGGGTTAGACAGGTTGGATCAGTTGGCGGCAAACAAAAAGGGGGACTAGGTGGACCAACCGATATGAGAAATATTGATGTTGTTGATACTCGCGAACAAGAAGCACTTAAATCTTATTTTGATACGATTATATCTACTGTAATTGGTTACTGTCGAAATGCAACTATACAGATTGATTTAGATCAAGATGTTACTGTTGATAATTACGTGAATGTTCTTGAAACTTTTCCACTTGAAATTGAATCTGCATTTAATCTCGCCCGCGCTGCATTTTTAAAAGGCTGTCTTGTTGATGCTACAGCTAATAGATTAGTTTATGGTCCACCCACTCGAGTTATCAATACCTTACAACTATATTTCGAATCGCCGATTATCACGAAACTGACTAATTATTTCAAACTTACCCAAGATAACATCGCTTATTATTATTTACCCGACTTGGAACCTGATATGCAAGAACAAGTTTTGCAGCTTGTTACCAATAATTCTTTAGAAGAGTTGGCACAAAAATTGGCGAATACATTACCTCAAGATCCTACAACGATGGCCACCGCATTAGTGTTTATGACAATTATTGGTGATATCTGGGGACCTTCTGTTGTACAGATTTTCGAGAATGCATATGATAATATGTACGTATCAAATGTTAGAAGAGATATTCCTGAAACCGAAACTTTATTTGGACCAGTTATTAATTTTCAAGGGTTATTGGAATATCCCTATGTAGCAGAATGTGTTAATAAACAAATTGTTTTATATAATCCTGCACCAGGAATAACAATTCCATATGCTTCCTCTACATTTATGAAGTCACAATTGGCAGATATATTATTTAATAAAAATCCTGTGGCAAGATGGGCTTCAATGGGTAGATTTAAAATATGGGCTAAATCAGTCAGTGAAGATGATGATGATGGCCTTATTGATATGGATGATGCTGGTATGGCAGAGGACATTATGGCAGAGGATATTATGGCCGAGGATGTTATTGATGAATCTGATTCTTTAGATTATGAATATCCTCGTTTTACGAGTGAAGAACAATTTATCGAAGATGTAATGAATGATTTAGAAAATGCAGCTAATGCAATTATTAATAGAGATCTAAGTACTATTAACGTCTCTAAATTGTGTTTTGGTATTGCCAGTGTACCTAATTCATATTATGGGTATGATAATCCAATAATTACTGGTGAAAGAATTGATAAAGCTGTAGAGGAGGCAAACTTATTGGTTGCGGAAAGTATCCAACATGCCCAAGAGCAAAATCAGATTGAACTTGCTCGTCAACAACAAATACAAAGTCAAAAAGAAGCTGAAGAATACAATAAAATTATACTAGAAAACCTAGTTAAATATGCACTAGCATTTAGTCAATTTTATCAAATGCCAACTTCACTTGAACAAAATGCAACTCGGGCTCAAGAAATGTTACAATATCCTGCTGAACAATTTTCTCAAACATTGCCAACTATGATTAGTGTTGGTGCAGGTAAACAAAGAAGAACCAAAAAAATACGACATCGCGCTAAAAAGACGCGTGGTAGAAAACTTAAGAAAAAAGGCACCAAGCGAAATAGAAAAAAGTCTAAAAAAACAAAATCAAACCATTAGTTGCGCAAAAATGTGTATATTATTTTGATTATTTTGATTATATCAGATGGATCAAAAAGCTAGCTTAGAAGCTTACAGGAAAAAAGAAAATATTGTCCCACCACATGTTTATCAGACTTGGCATACGAAAGACATGCATTTTGTATGGTTAGAACAATTTAAAGCAATGAAAGATTTAAATAAACATATAACATTTCATTTATTTAATGATGATGATTGCAGGAATTATATAAAAAATAATTTTGAAACAAAAGTACTCTGGGCATATGATAGTTTAAATCCTTCTGCATACAAAGCAGATTTATGGAGATACTGTGTGCTTTATAAGGAAGGAGGAATATACCTCGATATAAAGCTTTTGTGTTATGAACTGGATTTACTTAGAAAAGAAAAGTTTCTACGAGTTGAAGATTTACAAATGGGTCCTTGTCAATTTTCCCGATTAGAAACGTATTATGATGAAGATTATTATTCTCATAATAAACCTGCTCCAGGATTATGGCAAGCTGTTATGGCTGCTGAGCCAGGCCACACTGTTTTAAAACAAGCTATAGATACCATTGTTGATAATGTATTTCATTCATTTTATGGAATTAATCCGCTTAGCATAACTGGTCCAGGTTTAATAGGAAATATAGCGAATAGTAATAATGTTATTCCATGTGGAATGAAATTGCACAAAATCTCTGTTGGACCAGAACAAGAATGGATCCATGTTTTATTTAACGGAGTGCCAATTGTAAAACTTATAGACTATTATAGACACTATTCTAATTATAACTATAGTAAAAACCATATTGATCATAATAGCAATCATTATTCTACTTTGTGGAGTAAAGGTAATGTATTTAAACCTAAAATGGTTAAACCCCAGCATATTTCTAATGGAAGTTTTATAGGTAACATGAAAAATGTTCTTAGCGTTTGTAATTTAACAAATGGTCTTTTTATTGTTGAATCATCTTTGAATGATTTGAAGGTAAAAAATTATACACTTGTTGACAATTCTCATCATGCTTCTACTATTAAAATGTATGATGCTCGAACAAACCTTACAACAGATTTGCCACTTCCACCATTCAGCAACACTGATATTATTTCGGGGTTTATGGACCCAAAAACTTCTAGTGAAGGATTATTAACTTTTAATGCAAATATTGGACGTTCTACTCAATACACAGTATATATCCCTTCCAAGTTTAATATTCAAAATACTAAGACATGGGTACCGATTAAAGAAAGGGATTTAAGTATTTTTAAAGTTGACAATGAATATTATTGCGTAACTAATTGGCATCCAAACATAACAATTGCAAGATTTACATTATCAAGCGCAAATCCGGTTGTCAATAAAAAAGTTATTTTTAAAAACAGTGGTTGTGATCATACAGACTGGGCTTCTCATGGTATAGAAATAGATGATCATTTTTGGTTTTTAGCAAGAAGAACAGTAAGACGAATCATACCGGTAGAAGAAAAACAAGAGGTTTGTATTCAACATAATTACTATTGGATTGTTCTTGGCAAAGATATGAAAACTTTAAAGAAAAGCTGCGTTTTACAATTTCAACAAGCTAACTTTAATAAAATAAGTAATGTTACTTTTGATACAATCAATAATTTAATATCTATTACGGGTACATCGTATGGTCAATATTCAAAAACTATTTTAGTTTCAAAATCAAGTCTGGAAGATTTAATTTGGGTATAGCAATATACAATATGCATATAAATATTCATATACATATTATATAATAATGAGTAAGTCAATGACATGTCAACTCAAGATTAAAAACCTGGAAGAAAGACTTCCCAATGTATTAGATCGGGTACATGAAATAAGAGGTGTCGAATCTATAGCTATATTAGACTTTAATGAAACTCGCCGTCGTAAGTTTAAAGATGGGTATTACATGATTACCATTCGTGAAAGAGGAAATGAAAGTCACGGAGTTATTGTTGAAAAAAGAACTTCTCCAAAAGGTAATGTTTCTTTTTACTTATTTGATCCTAATGGTCAAAAATGGGCAAACACTTCTGGTTATTTTTTAAGTGCGTCTTATCAGAGACAAGAATTAGGATTAATCACTTCGATCTCGCCTCCTAGTTCTTGGAATCCAATGGGTCTATGTGGTTTATGGACAGCTATAATGGCGGTTTACTTTTCTAATGTAAAAGAATCTGCTAAGGATGATAAGCCTTTTCCAAAATCTAGTGTAAAAAAGTTTTATGCATATCTTAACAAACATAAGGTATCATTTATTAATGATATTTACGAGCAACTTATTACTGGAACGCGTATAAATTATACAACTAATTCTCAAGTTATGTTATTTGTTGATGCTGTAATTGGTAAAATTGCAGTTATTTTATCTGGTCTGTAGATTCATTTTCATAGGTTGTTTAGGTAGAACACTTTTTCCAGTTCTGTTTCTTGCAGCATAGATACAACCTTCCATTGATAATCGTCTAGGGATTCTAGCTTTTTTCCATAATAAACTATAAATTGCTTGATCATGTCTATGCTCCCTGAATGTCCCGTAATTATCTTCAATTGATGGCGCATCATTTATATTTTCACGTATACAACATAATTGAAACCATTTATTTATAAATGCTCTTGTGAAATCACACACTAAAATACATTGCAATCCTGCTTGTACTTGATTAGAATCTGTAATGTAAGGTGTATCTGCGTCTAACTTAATTAGTAAGTCACGTTTACACCAGTCTTTTTCTACACATCCGGTATCAGAAGCTATTATTTTCTCCTGTTTAACAGCATCTAAATAGTATGGTATATGACTAGCTCGCGGTCCTCCTATTTCACATCCTGAATCAATATACATTAAAATATCTCCATCTTTTAATGTGTCCATTGTTTTTTTAATTACATATGATTTCCAAAGCCAATATCCGAATCCACGCTTATTTTCATCACACCATTTGATATGTTCCTTTGAAAAATATGGATCTTCTCTTAAATCAATATCTGTTAAGCCAATAATTTTATTGAATAATCGGGTGTTAAGAGCTTGATTGCATATTCTTTTGACTGAATCATGAAAATCTTTGCGCAAATGGTTATCAGGAGATGTACCAGAAAAGGTTAAAAATACTTTCATTATATATTATTATCGTATTGTTTTATAACATGTTTTACTTACATTTTATAAAATAACAAAGTAATTGATATCAAAAAATGATTAAGAATCTATTTACAAAATATAAGAAAGATATAAGATGTTAATAGCCGATATCATAATCATAACAGTGATTGTGGTAATCTTATTTTATACTGGAACTCAAAATGATAGGGATTATACCGTAGTTAATTAAGAATGTAAGAATGAAGTTAGATAAAATTAATCTAATATGTTGTTTATATGACATCTAACCTTTTAACTAATAATAATGTTTCATCAGTTGTTAATACTAACGAAGAGAGAAATATCGTACATATGAGACGTTATATGTCAACACCAGAATTGCGCTCTTTAGAACATGCTGTACCGGCAATGGAGGTTGTAATAGGAACACCGGCTGTCGAAGCAAGACCAGTAGAAATAGATTATTTTTGTTGTTGTTGTTCAAGAGTAAAAGAGCCTCCATTATTTTTCTTATGATTATGATAACTGTAGTTTAATGAATGCCGTCAGTAAGTTAAATGCTAATAAATAGATTATTATAATAATAATATGATGAATAGCTGGGAAAATATTAATATAAATGAACGTGTACGCCTATATACAAATGGTTTTAAAGCTTTAACTAAAACTGTGCCAAAAGCTCAGGTGCTAAGCACAGCAGATAATTCGGATATTGCGAATGACACGATACATGTTTTGAGCGTTAGTGATCATCTTTTAAGTAACTATAAACCACATATACCTGAATATTGGAAGGGACAAAATGATTGGTCAGTATTTAAATCCAATTATAGTAATAAATATTTTTCATTATTGTGGGGAGACAATACTAAGAAGTGCGATGATTTACCGTTTCTATGTAAGGTACGTTTAATAGAACAACCGGGAACAAGAGTATTAATGAGGTTTAATTATAACCGGCATTGGGGTTTTGTTGATTCTGTCCGAAAAATACGAAATTACGATAATTTTAAAAATAAAAAATCTATTATTCACTGGAGAGGTTCTACAACTGGGTGGGAGAAGGAACCGCAACGGCATATAGCTGTATCAAAGTATTATAATAATAATGTGTGTGATATTGCTTACCAATATGTATGTCAGGGATTTAAATTAGAAAATCCCGATTATTGTAAAAGAAAAAAAACCACTCCACAAGAGATGCTTAAAAATAAATATGTTTTATCTATTGATGGCAATGACAAAGCTAGTGATATTAATTGGAAATTAGCAAGTGATTCACTTGTTTTTATGAGCCAGCCTAAATATGAATCATGGTTAATGGAAACTAAGCTTGAACCATGGGTGCATTATGTTCCGGTTGAAAAAGATTATTCTGATTTAATTGAAAAGTACCAATGGGCTGAAAAAAATCAAGATAAATGTGTGCAAATTATAAAAAATGCAAATCTATTTATGGATTCGAACTTTGGAGATATAAAAAAGGAAAAAGAGATTGAACATTTAGTTTTAAAATATTACTTAGACAATTTGAATATTAAACTAGAATAAATATTATACTGGCGAATTGCTACCGATAACTCGCTAACTAATTAGAATACTATGTAATGTACCAAAAGTCCACTATATAGTAAAAATACGCTATTATACGTAACTCAGATATCGGTAGGATAACGAGATATCGGTAATAAAAATATAGTCTATAGAAGGGGCATCATACAACTACCTAGCACATAACCTGCGGTGTTGCCTCTTACGATGTAAGCCTTCGTACTATACTCTGCACAGCTTGCCTTTTCATCTACTCTTCTCAGGGTACCACCCATATTTCAGTGGCGGCAGCAGCCACACCGATATTCCACGTTTTTTTTGAAGAGCCTAGTACTACTCTCCCCAGCAGGGAGGTTATAGTACGTTACACGTTCCAGCTGGTTAGACTGGACTAATAGTGTCATCTCCCTATCAACCGCACTATGATTATGGGACATCCTGAACCAACACCGTGTGGCCCAAGACGCTTATTACTTAACACAAAATAAGTATTTCAATTTTATTTTTTAGAATAACGTGTAAGAATCAAAGTCTAATTTCTTACATCCAATAAATTGATTTACTTATAACACTATTATAAGTATGCAGAACCCAGACGAAAAACTTGACAAACAAATGGCAGCATTAACAATCACTCCTAATCCTACCCTAGTTATAACACCTCCCAAAAAACGGAAGCGTCATATCTCATTCTTTGATGGAGATGGTTGTGAAAAACCTAGACCAGAAATGACTGTCACATACGATAGATTAAACGGTAATATTCTCTCTATAAAAACTTTTGATGAGGAGAGAAAAGCAGAACAAGATGAATATAATCAATGGCTTGAAGCCAAACGACAAAAACGAATTAAAAAACAACAAGAAAAAGATGCAAAAACGCCAGAGCAGGATTTAGAAGATATGCTTGCCCAACTATCATACATACCTCTGGATATAAGTAATCTTATTAGTAATCCAAAATAAAGTTATACCCGCGAATCCAGCATTGTATACTATAATCCCAATAAGTATTTGAAATTACACTATTATACCCTATAATCGGGCTTTTATACCTAACTCAGATATCGGTAGGATAATGAGATACCGGTAATAATAATTATTACTATAAATCGTCATATTTTTTCTTACATAATAGTAGTATGGGTTGCGTTTATTCTACATCTAAAACCACTACCATTAATGATGAAATCAGAGAAATTGAACATTCTACTGTCTACAATAATAACAAACTTGATCAATCTATGCATGGTATTAACTTAACTTCAAGAAAACATTCCATACCAGGACTTTATTCACCTAGACCTTGGCATAAAAGAGAGAAAATGTCAACATAATGTATATGTTACTTTCACTTATCACTGTCTTATCTATATTAGTTTTAACTGCATTCATTCACCAAATGGCTTACAAACATGATTCCTGGGAACATGGTTATGCTACTGGGGCTATTCTAGCAATGTTTCTCATGATTACGTTTCGTCCTGCTCGTGAATATACCAAAACTGCAATTAAACTATTCAACACACGCCCTAATGCTATCACTAGCATTAGTGTTATACTTGCATTTATTGGTGGCTTCCTATGGATGATGGGAGAATACTTTGAGTGGACTGGCAGAATTAAACATCCGGTCCTTGATCCTGTTGGTGCTATGTTTTGCTTTGCTGCTGCAGCTTTATCACTCTTAGTTCACTTTTCTAAGTAGTTCGTAGAGAGAAAATACAATAAAAATGATGACTTATCGCCATCTTTTTTATTTTTTTTATTTTTTGATTTTTATAGTTTTTTAATTATTGTCTGCATAGTGGGCAAAGAGCAGATCGCTGAAACCACCTATTTATGCAATCCCTATGAAAGCAGTGACCACACTCCAACTTTTGATGAGTATGTTGATGCTGAGCACACAAACATATCGAACATTTGTCTGGCAACTCTGCACCATCACCTTCTTTCTCACCATCGATCAAGGTCATCTCGTTCCTCTTGACACGCTGAACCTCCTTTACGTACAGATCCATAGTGCGAGTCATCCTGTTTTCATCAAATGGCTCCATCTTGAAACTGAAGACATCCACTGGGCTATCCTGTCCAATACGATGACACCGTGCAACCGCCTGATCCTCAACCGCAGGATTCCAGTGAGGTGTAACAAAGTAGACCTCCTTGAAATGTTGAAGATTAAGACCCTCACAGCCAGTCTTGATCTGCAAGACCAGAGCGTCTAGATCACCACGCTCCAAGATCTCCTCACGCTCCGATTGAGACACTCGGCCATCAAACTTCCCTACCTTTAGACCCAGCTCAGCTAGTGACGTCATCACTTTATCAATCTCCATATGGTAATGACAGAACACCAACTTAGAGCGTCCATTATCCGCTCTCTCTTTAATAATGTCTATCACCTTGTCGATCTTACTGTGATAACCCATGGCCTCATCAATTGGGAAGTCTTCTGGAATAATCTCAAGAGCCATCAGTTTTTCAATGTTCTTTTTCATCAACTCCATATCAATGCAACTCTGACGAGCACGCTGTAGCATTGCAAAGTGATGAATCTGAAGACCACTGAACAGGTTGTCTGCACGACCAGCACCTAGTCGGCTAAACTGTAGATGCACGTGGATATCCTCTGCCATCTGCTTTTCAGCCTCACTTGCCCAGGGTACCGTTATAACCCTACGTTTCAGTGGTGGCAAATTAATGCCCACATCCGCTTTAGAACGCTTCAAGATTAGACGGCTTGCAATCTTTACCATGTTGTCCTTTTTCACATAGAAGGGCTGAGACATACCCAATACAGCACACAGACCATAGAAGTCCGTTACACTGTTTTGAATAGGTGTCCCAGTTACCAACCATTTATGACTGGCTCTCACATGACAAGCTGCCTTATGGTTTCTGGTATTACGGTTACGCAGATGGTGGGCTTCATCAAAGATGATACGGTTCCATCTTACACTGTGCAACGGACCATATTTCAACGGTCTTCCCTTCACTGGCTTTTCCACTAATCCTGCCAGCATTCCATAGGTGGTCAGTACAATAGGTGCTGTGTTCAGCTCCTCCTCTGTGGTAGTCTTAGCTACCCGACCATGGTATACTAGTGGTACGTGACCCAGTGTTCGACAGATGACACCCTCCCATTGCTCAAGTAAAGCACGAGGCAATACAATGAGTGTATGGGGCTTGAAGTTGCATAGAATCAACCCTATCATCTGAATTGTCTTGCCTAGACCCATCTCATCGGCGAGGAGACCGGACTTGACACGAGAGCCACCCATTTCTTCACCTTCTTTTTCGATGCGAAGACACCATTGAACTCCTTCAAGTTGATGATCTTTAGTGTCCATCTTGTTGCGACTCAAGTAACCGTTGAAAGGCTCCATGTTATACTGTTGAATCTCCATATTGTAGTGTTGAACTCCGTACTTTATAATTGCGTTTGTAACGTTTATTGGTTTGAATGGTGATACTGTTCAATTAAAAAAAGTACTTCAATTTTTACTAACTCAGATATCGGTAGGATAACGAGATACCGGTACTAAAAATAGTCTATTATACCTAACTCAGATATCGGTAGGATAACGAGATACCGGTAATAGAAAACTTTTAGGTTTTCGTTTTTATTTTTTTTATAGTTTTTATTTTTTATTTGTTTTTGTGGCTAATGCCTTTTTTATTTTTTATTTGTTTTTATGTACTTAGTTGAGGGTCAGTACCTTAGACTCCTCATCCCACTCACCAATCTCTTCCTGAGTTTCCATGTCGTACACCGTGCCATCTCCATCACGCAAGTACTCAACACCCTCGTGAGTGAACTTCACAACCTCAACCGCGTCGTCCTCCTCTTCCTCATCCAGAGCAGTTGGAGATTCGATTTGAAGCTCGCCCATTTCCTCAACCACCTCTTCAGTTGGTGTCAAGGTCTTAGGCGACTCTTTTTCGGCAACATCTGCCTTTTTATCGGCCTTCTTAGCCTCAGCCTTGGCCAACTTCTCAGCCTTCTTAGCCTCAGCCTTAGCCAACTTCTCGGCTTCCTTAGCAGCCTTCTTCTCAGCTGCTAGCTTAGCCTTAGCTTCAGCCTTAGCCAACTTTGCCGCTTCCTTCTCAGCTTCCTTAGCAGCCTTCTTCTCAGCAGCTAGCTTAGCCTTAGCTTCAGCCTTAGCCTGCTTCTCGGCTTCCTTTTCCTCAGCGGTCTTTTTCTTGCGAACCACTTTCTTCTTAGGCTGCTTTTCCACCTCATCTTCAGTGGACTCTTCATCAGTAGGAGACTGAGTTGGTTCAGAGCCATCAACTGACTCCTCGTCCTCAGTTTCCTGAGCCGCCACTACCTCATTTTGCTGCTGAGCCTGCTGGACAAGCTGAGCGATGAGGTCATCACCTGTGCCTGCTGCCTCAACAACTGGCTTGGTTTTCTTAGGGCGACCACGCTTCTTAGGCTTCTCATCAGCTTCCTTAGCCTTCTTAGCAGGACGACCCTTGCGAGTCTTCACCACCTCGAATTGCTCTTCAGGGATGGTCCATCCGAGCTTTTCGGCTTCAGCGATTGCCTGCTCCTTGGTGACATCGATCTTGGCCATGATGTTACCGTAGTTCACAGGCGTCTTACCTTTAGGGCATGTCCACCCTTCATTGCCACGCTCTTCGATGAGTCCGTAGGTAGGAACACCTGCTTCATTCACCGACTTCACGCAGGTCTTGCAGAACTTCTCACCCTTGCATGCGTTAGTGCATTGGGTGAACAGGCCGCGATTGTAGCGAACTGCCTTGCACCAGTCTTCTTGAACCACTCCGCAGAATGGTAGAAGGATCTTTGGCACAACACGTTTCGCCTTCACCCCCCGACTCTTACCTTCCTTTTGGACGCTCAACTCGCCCAACACTTTCAAACCAGCTTCCTGGTCGAAATTATACTCGGTCGCCAGCTTCGACACTACTTCTGGCATATAAGCACGCAGTGCTTCAGACAGAGCCGACAGTGACGTTCCGTTGATCTTCATAATAGAGGACATGTTCGTAAACTTGATGCTTGCAATTTTCTTTTCAGATACCATACTCTCACACACTAAAATACTTTTCAATTTTTTGGC
>NZDM01000068.1 GCA_002690085.1 Flavobacteriaceae bacterium | reverse complement strand
TTAAATTAGTTCGAGGCGCCTATATGGAAAAAGAACGCAAGCGTGCCGAATTCAAAAACATCAAATCTCCAATTTGCAAAACCAAAGCAGATACGGACATAAACTTTGATAATTGTCTAAAGTTTATTCTAAAACATCTCCCTGACATCAGTCTTTTTCTTGGCACCCATAACGAAAATAGTACATTATTAGCGTTAAAGACTTTATCCAATCTAAATATCAAAAAGAATGATCCTAGAGTATGGTTTGGGCAGCTCTATGGAATGAGCGATCACATCAGCTTCAATTTGGCAAAATACGGATATAATGTTGCCAAGTATTTACCTTTTGGCCCTGTAAAAGATGTCATGCCATATTTGATTCGAAGGGCAGAAGAAAACACCTCTGTAGCGGGACAAACTAACCGTGAATTGGAATTGATAAAAAAGGAGAAAAAGCGCAGAAATATTTAGTCTATAGATTTAAGACTAATAACCACAGCCGCTTTATCACAGTTCTCTACTTTTAATTTCAAATCATCGCTTTGAATTGTATATAGCTTACAGCTATCCAATCGCGTATTACTTTCGTTGAAATTAACATTGCCATTATTTAAAACGTCATAAATAGCTAGCGTGTCGATTTGAAATATCTCTATAGTGCTTCTGACATTTTCAGAAAATTGAATGGATTTATGGTTAATATTTTTAAGAACTCTGTCATTGGGTCCATAGGCAAACTTTGTTTTTTTTTGCTTGAGAAAAAAAGTAAGAAAAACAAGTCCGATTGAAAATCCGCCAAGGAAAAATCCAAGTCGATGTTTAAATTTCATATGGCATTAGAAAATTAAAAGATTCAAATCGCTAGAATCCAAATTGAACCAATTGGAAATAGACTTATTGGTGATGACACCATGGTATAAATAGAGCCCGTTCTTCAACCCATGATCCTGGCGAATAGCATTTTCAAGACCACCAGCCTCTGATATTTGCAGCAGGTAGGGCGTGAAAATATTACTCAAAGAGACCGATGATGTTCTTGAGTAGCGTGCAGGAATGTTAGGCACACAATAGTGTATCACGCCGTGTTTTTCAAAAGTCGGTTTGTCGTGAGTTGTGAGTTCGCTAGTTTCAAAACAACCGCCCATATCAATGCTCACATCGACAATTATAGCCCCATGTTTCATAAGCTCTACCATAGCTTCATTGACTAAAATAGGAGCTCTGTTTTTTCCTTTTGAAGCTCCTATTGCCACATCGCAGCGCATTAGCGCCTTCATCAAATTCTTGGGTTGCATTGTTGAAGTATAGACACGTCTTCCAATATTGGCTTGTAGTGTTCTTAATTTAGTAATGGAATTGTCAAAAACTCGCACATTAGCACCAAGGCCAATTGCAGACTTGGCAGCATATTCACCAACAATACCAGCCCCAATAATAACCACCTCTGTTGGTGGAACCCCACTGATGTTTCCAAGCATTAAACCATTGCCTTCATTAGTGATGGACATGATTTCTGAGGCGATTAAAATTGAGGCTGCACCTGCAATTTCGCTTATCTGTCTGACTGCAGGAAACGTTCCATCATTGTCTTTTATAAATTCAAATCCAAGGGCAGTAATTTTTTTCTTTGCAAGGGATTGAAAATAAGCTTCCTTTTGCATCTTCAGTTGAAGCGCAGAAATTAAAACCGCATTGGGTTTAATCATTTCAATTTCATCAAGGGTAGGTGGTTCAACTTTTAAAATGATTGGTGATGAAAACACCTTGGCAGTATCACTCGTAATTTCAGCTCCGGCTTCACTGTATTCTTTGTCTTCAAAAGCAGCATTATTTCCAGCTCCGCTTTCGATCAATACCCGATGACCATTATTAGTGAGCGCAGAAACAGCATCTGGCGTTAAACAAATACGCTTTTCTTGAAAAGATCGTTCTTTAGGGATACCGATGAATAAAGATGTGCTGTCGCTTGAAATCTCTAGGCGTTCCTCTTTTGGCAATAGTTGTGCTTTTGAAAAAGGAGATTTTAATTTTTGCATGCTTGGTTGTATTGTTATTGCAAATTACAATTATTTTTTCAACTTAATTTATCCGAGCTGCGTTTAAACCCATTCTAATTCACGCTCTTGGTCAGACAAAATTGTAAGCTTGACTGCAGTTGTCTTATCAGGAAGTAAATGTTTAATTTTATCAGGCCACTCGATAAAATTCCAATTTCCAGAGTAAAAATAGTCTTCAATTCCAATATCCAATGCTTCAGTGTAATTTTTTATTCTATATAAATCAAAATGGTATACAATTTCTGATTTCACTTTGTATTCATTCACAATTGAAAATGTAGGACTGGATGTTTTTGAAACTCCTCCTAAAATTTTCACCATGGCAGAAATTAGGGTTGTTTTTCCACTGCCCATTTCTCCTTTAAAAAGAATGATTTTTGTTTTGGATTCTTCCAATAATTTTCGTGCTACTTTATCAATGTCTCCTAAAGAATATTTGACGCTCATCGCAATTTATCTTGGATTTAAAACAACAAATGGAATCAAGACCTCTTCCAATGAAATACCACCGTGTTGATAAGAATTTTTGTAGTAACTAACATAGTGATTGTAATTGTTTGGATAGGCAAAAAATAAGTTATTTTTTGCGAAAATAAAGGTACTATTAATCGATATAGAGGGCAGCCCAATACTGCTTGGATCTTTGGCTGCAAATACGTCTTTACCATCAAAGCTTAGGCTGCGACCTGTTTTATAGCGCAAATTTAGGCTGGTATTTTTGTCTCCAATAACTTTTGAAGGGTTTTTAACATTTATTGTGCCATGATCTGTGGTAATAATAAGTTTAAATTTAAGTTGTTGTGCTTGCTTTATAATATCTAATAATGGAGAGTTTTTGAACCAGCTATATGTAAGCGATCGATAGCCGCGATCGTCCGAGGCTAATTCTTTAATGACCTCCATTTCTGTTTTAGAATGGGAGAGCATGTCAACGAAATTGTATACAAGAACTGTTAAATCATTGTTGGCTTTACTTTTGAAATTTTCAGCTAATTTTTTTCCAGCTTTCAAATTTGTAATTTTTATGTATTCGTGATTTAAATTTGAAAGCCCCAAACGTTTTAGTTGTGTCTCTAAAAACTTATCCTCGTAAAGGTTTTTACCACCTTCGTCGGTATCATTTTTCCAGTATTTTGGGTAATGTGTTTCCATTTCCTTTGGAGTAAGACCAGAAAAAATGGCATTTCGAGCATATTGCGTTGCAGTCGGTAATATGCTGTAGTAAAGCATTTCCTCTTTCACTTTATAGTGTGAATTGACGGTTGACTCAATTGTTTTCCACTGGTCAAACCTCAAATTATCAATAACAACCAATAAAGTGGGATGGTCTATTCCAACTTCCGGCACGATTTTGCTTTTAAAAAGTGTGTGGGATAAAACAGGGGCATTTTTATTCTGAAACCATTGAGGATAATTTTTATCAATAAATCTAGAAAATTGTGCGTTTGCTTCTGTTTTTTGCGCCTCTAATATTTCAAACATTGTTACATCCTGAGAATTTTCTAATTCTAACTCCCAATAAATTATTTTTTTATACAAATCAGCCCATGCTTCAATGGAATTAACATCGTTCATTTCCATGGCTATTTTTCGAAACTCTTGAAGGTAATTTGAAGATATTTTTTCAGCGACCAAACGGCTGTGGTCTAAGTTTTTTTTAAGGCTGAGAAGAATTTGATTAGGGTTAACGGGCTTGATAAGATAATCTGCGATTTTACTTCCAATCGCTTCTTCCATTATGTATTCCTCCTCACTTTTGGTAATCATCACAACAGGAATGTTGGATTTTAACTCCTTCAGTCCAGCCAAGGTTTCTAGGCCCGATAAACCTGGCATGTTCTCGTCCAAGAAAACAATGTCAAAATCTTTAGACTTAAATATTTCAAGGGCTTCAGAACCACTTTGACAAGGGCGTATCTTGTAGTTTTTTTTCTCAAGAAATATAATGTGAGGTTTTAAAAATGAAATCTCATCATCCACCCACAAAATATTGATTTCTCTCATAAATACATCTGTTTAAAAATTATATACACTGATTTTTATTAATTTTACGATCAATATAACTTTGATTCTCCATTTAGCGTCTAAAATAAAATTTAATTCCTTTGAATACCAAAAACAAGCTCAAAATATTTAACGATCCAATTTATGGATTTATTACAATCCCCAGCACTTTAATTTTTGACTTGATTGCCCACCCTTATTTTCAAAGACTCAGAAGAATAACTCAGATGGGGCTATCGTATCTTGTTTATCCCGGCGCTCACCATACGCGGTTTCATCATGCATTAGGAAGTTTGCATTTGATGCAAAAAGCTGTTAGAATTTTAAAATTTAAAGGGACGCTTATTTCAAAAGAGGAGGAAAATGCCTTGTATGTCGCCATACTTTTACACGATATTGGCCATGGTCCATTTAGTCATGCCATTGAACACAGTTTGTTAGAAGGTGTTAGCCATGAGTTTATTTCATTGCGTTTTATGGAAATTTTAAATGATGAATTTAATGGGCAATTATCCTTAGCCATCACCATGTTTAAAGGGGACTATAAGCGACCGTTTTTTGGTCAATTGATTTCTGGCCAATTGGACATGGACCGTTCTGATTACCTAAAGCGCGATAGTTTTTACACAGGTGTTTCTGAAGGTAATATCAACAGTGAGCGTTTGATTTCAATGATGAATGTTGTCTCGGATGAATTGGTTATTGAAGAAAAAGGAATTTATTCAATAGAGAAGTTTCTCTCAGCTCGCCGTTTGATGTATTGGCAAGTATATCTGCATAAAACAGGCGTTGTAGCAGAAAACATGATCATCAATGTTTTAAAACGTGCCAAAATGCTTTCTCAATCAAATTCACCCTTGTTTGTAAGTCCCGAACTTGATTTTTTCTTAAAAACTGAAATCTATCCTTCAAAACTTACAAAAGCCATATTGGAAAACTTTTCTGAATTAGATGATAATGATCTTGTTTCTGCTTTGAAATCGTGGAAAAATCATCCAGATTTTGTTTTAAGCAACCTTTCTAAAAGACTTTTAGATCGACAGTTGCTTAAGATTGAATTCTATTCAAAGCACGACATCAAATCAGCTCTAGAAAAAATCAAAAAAAAATTCAAAATACATTTAAATTTAGACGACACCGAAATACCATTTTTTGTATTTGATGGGGTCATTTCAAATATAGGCTATGATTCTGAAAAACATCCCATTTCAATTCTTCACAAAAATGGAAAAACTTCAAATCTAAATCAAAGCTCTGAATTATTAAATGTCAAGGGGTTGACAAAAAAAGTTACACAGTACTATATCTGCTCTCCCAAAGTGATGCTATGATAATTTTTTATACTTTTGCAATGGTATGAAATTAACAGCCAGCCAAATAGCAGAATTACTCAATGGGACCGTTGTTGGGGATGAGAATGCTGAAGTCTTTAAACTTTCTAAGATTGAAGAAGGGTCTCCAGGGTCTCTTACTTTTCTTTCAAACACAAAATACACCCCTTTCATATACTCAACAGATGCCTCTATCACAATAGTAAACGATGATTTTATTCCCGAAAAGGAAATCAATACAACTTTGATTAAAGTTCCCAATGCCTACACTGCGTTCTCTACACTTTTAGAGCATTACAATTCTGTTAAATCAACCAAAAGCGGTATTGAATCCCCTGTTCAAATATCGACTTCTGTATCTTATGGGGCGGATGTTTACATTGGTGCATTTTCATATATTGGAAACAATGTTGAAATTGGGGATAATGTAAAAATCTATCCAAATTGTTATATTGGAGATAATGTTAAAATTGGTCATGGAACAACGCTTTACTCAGGAGTAAAAATTTATTCTGACTGTAGTATCGGGGATCAATGCAATATTGAAGCTAACGTAGTTATTGGTGCAGATGGGTTTGGATATTCACCAAACGATAAGGGGGTTTACAAAAAAGTGCCTCAAATTGGTAATGTAGTCATTCACGATTGTGTTGACATTGGAGCCAGTTCCACCATTGACCGTGCAACGATGGGGTCTACAATTGTACACAAAGGAGTAAAATTAGACAATCAAATTCAAATTGCTCACAACGTTCAAGTTGGTGAAAATACAGTAATCGCTGCTCAAACAGGGATTGCGGGTTCTACAAAAATTGGTAAGAATTGTCAAATTGGAGGACAAGTTGGCATTGCTGGTCACATAAATATTGGTGATAATGTAAAAATTCAAGGGCAATCTGGAATTACCAAAAATGTTAAAAATAATGAGTCTCTGCAAGGTACTCCTGCATTTGGTTTTAGCGACTATTACAAATCCTATGTTCATTTTAAAAACCTACCAAAACTCGCCAACTCTATCAGTGTGCTTGAAAAAAACAATAAAAAATGATAACAAAAACCCAAGCTAAACAAACTACGATTTCAAAAGAAACATCCCTGAAAGGTGTTGGACTTCATACGGGTAAAGACGTTGAAATTAAATTTTTGCCAGCAGTTGCGAATTCTGGTTATGTTTTTATACGTAAAGATCTTGAAGGCTCACCTATGATTAAAGCTGATGCAAATTTAGTAACCAGTACACAACGGGGTACTTGTCTTGAGAAAAACGGCGTAAGTATTCAAACCTGTGAACATGTTTTAGCCGCCTTGGTAGGCCTAGAAATTGACAATGTCACAATTGAACTCAATAACGCAGAACCGCCCATTATGGATGGTTCATCTAAGTTTTTTGTTGAAGCCTTAGAGTCTGTTGGAATCAAAAAATTGGATGTTTTCAGAGACGTTTTTGTCGTAAAAGATGTCATTTCTTATGTTGATGATGAGACCGGAAGTGACATTACGATTATACCATCTGATAAATACCAAGTGACGACCATGGTAGACTTTGGCACCAAGGTTTTGGGAACCCAAAATGCGACCTTATCAAAATTATCAAATTTCAAATCTCAAATTTCCAACTCTAGAACCTTTAGTTTCTTACATGAACTAGAAATGCTCTTGGAAGAAGGTTTAATCAAAGGAGGGGACTTAAACAACGCCATTGTGTATGTAGATAAGCCTTTGTCTAAAGAAACTATGGAGAAACTAAAAGAAGCTTTCAATAAAGATTCAATTTCTGTGCAGCCCAACGGTATTTTAGACAACCTTACCTTACATTATCCAAATGAAGCCGCGCGACATAAACTATTAGATGTTATAGGTGATTTAGCGCTAATAGGCATTCGTCTTCAAGGCAAAGTCATTGCCAACAAACCAGGGCACTTTGTCAATACACAATTTGCTAAAAAAATGGCGAAAATCATCAAAACAGAACGCCGCAACAATATGCCAGCGGTTGATTTAAATCAAACACCTGTTATGGATGTTAATGCCATTATGGACATGTTACCCCACCGCCCACCATTTCTAATGCTTGATAAAGTTTTTGAATTGTCTCCCAATCACGTAATCGGATCTAAAAATGTAACGATGAATGAATCTTTTTTTCAAGGTCACTTTCCTGGTGTTCCTGTCATGCCAGGGGTACTCATTGTTGAAGCGATGGCACAAACAGGTGGTATTCTTGTT
>NZDM01000067.1 GCA_002690085.1 Flavobacteriaceae bacterium | reverse complement strand
GTGATGGTAGTGATTTCAGATACTTTGAAGAATTACAACATAAATTCATACCGCTCTGGCGTGTGGTCTTGTATTGCGTAGGTTTTGTGTTTTTATCACTACACTTACTACACGGATTTAATTCTGCATTTCAATCAGTTGGGGCAAATAATAAATACACCAAAGGTCTAAAGAGTTTTGGCAAAATATATGCACTGTCAATCCCTTTAGGCTTTATTTTTGTAGCCATTTTCCATCACATAGCCCACTAGTCTTTTATGTGTTACAAAATGTGTTACAAATTTTTGTTTATTTTTAATATATCATTAATTTTACTGTAATATAAATGAAGACTAAAAAAATAACATATTCATTAAATTATAGAAAGCCTAAAAACAGCTATTTATCTAGCGACGAGCTTATGGTTTGCATTAGATTTTACTACAAATGCACAAAAACAAATAAAGCCAAGATTATTAAAAAAAGTACAGGTGTTAAATGTAAGCTACAAGATTGGGATTCAAACTGGCATAAATCCATTGCTAGAAAGCCCATTAAAGAAACCGACCCCAATCACAAAAGAAAAAATAAGATACTTGCTGCCAAAGTTAAAAATTTTGATATTGACGAAATTCTAAAAAAAGTACAACCCAAATCGTTTTCTGTCAACTTAAAATCTGGAATCCCTGAGGGACCCATCGCCTTAAAATGGACCAATCATAAAAATAAAATCAACCTTGTCAATCCTGCCAACAAAAGACTGATCGATGTCATTGTTGTTGGAACAGGTCTGGCAGGCGGATCTGCCGCTGCGACTCTCGCAGAGCTCGGATACAATGTAAAAGCTTTTTGCTTTCAGGATTCCCCAAGACGCGCACATTCCATTGCAGCACAAGGTGGTATCAATGCGGCTAAAAATTACCAAGGAGATGGTGACTCCACTTACAGGCTTTTCTATGACACTGTAAAAGGCGGAGATTATCGTTCACGTGAAGCCAATGTTTATAGACTGGCGGAAGTTTCCACTAATATTATTGACCAATGCGTTGCTCAAGGCGTTCCTTTTGCGAGAGATTACGGAGGCTTGTTAGACAATCGATCTTTTGGAGGGGTTTTGGTGTCACGTACTTTTTATGCTAAAGGACAAACCGGACAACAATTATTATTAGGCGCTTATTCGGCAATGAACCGACAAATTGGACGCGGTAAGATTAAAATGTACAACCGTCACGAAATGTTGGACGTTGTCATTGTTGATGGAAAGGCCCGTGGCATTATCACTCGGAATTTAATAACTGGAGAGATTGAACGCCACTCTGCTCATGCTGTGGTTTTGGGAACAGGAGGATACGGAAACGTATTTTATCTTTCCACCAATGCAATGGGCAGTAACGTAACTGCTGCTTGGAAAGCGCATAAACGAGGTGCTTTCTTTGCAAATCCATGTTACACACAAATTCATCCCACTTGTATACCAGTTTCGGGAGACCACCAATCTAAACTGACCCTCATGTCCGAATCCCTAAGAAATGATGGGCGTATTTGGGTGCCAAAAAAATTAGAAGATGCTAAAGCAATTCAAAATAAAACCCTAAAGCCAACTGCCATTGCTGAAGAGGATCGCGACTATTTCTTAGAAAGGCGTTACCCCGCCTTTGGAAACCTAGTCCCAAGAGACGTGGCGTCCAGAGCCGCTAAAGAACGTTGTGATGCTGGATTTGGGGTCAACGCCACAGGAGAAGCTGTATATCTTGATTTCGCTGCTGCAATTGATCGTTATGGAAAAGAACAAGTTTACATCAAAGGCCTTGATGAAAAAGATGAAAGCCTTGTGCAATCCTTAGGAAAAGAAGTTGTTAAAGGGAAATACGGCAATTTATTCCAGATGTATGAAAAAATTGTTGATGAAAATCCCTATGAAACACCCATGATGATTTATCCGGCAGTTCATTACACTATGGGAGGTATTTGGGTTGATTATAATTTACAAACAACCGTCCCTGGCCTATATGCCATTGGAGAGGCTAATTTCTCAGACCACGGAGCAAATCGTTTAGGAGCCTCTGCTTTGATGCAAGGTCTTGCGGATGGCTATTTCGTTTTGCCTTATACCATTGGAGATTATCTCGCCGACGATATCCGAACCGGGCCAATTCCTACAGATACTATTGAGTTTGAAGAAGCCGAAGCAAATGTGCGGCAACAAATCAAAGCCTTTATTAATAACAAAGGAACCAAGCCTGTAGATTATTTCCATAAAAAACTTGGTAAAATCATGTGGAATAAATGTGGCATGGCGCGAAATGAAAAAGATTTAAAAGAAGCTATTGAAGAAATATCAGCATTAAGAGAATCCTTTTACAAGGAGGTTCGTGTTCCTGGAAGTGCAGATGAATTTAATGAGGAATTAGCTAAAGCAGGACGTGTTGCCGACTTTTTAGAGCTTGGTGAATTATTTGCCAAAGACGCACTGGCTCGAGAAGAATCTGCTGGTGGCCACTTTAGAGAAGAGCACCAAACAAAAGAAGGGGAAGCAAAAAGACGAAAAGAATTCCAATTTGTATCGGCATGGGAATACAAAGGCGCTCCCAAAGATGCCAAATTACACAAGGAAGCATTGAACTATGAAGATATTGAAGTAAAAGAACGGTCCTACAAATAAGTATTGTTATGAATTTGATATTAAAAATATGGCGTCAAAAAAATGCTCGCCAAAAAGGAAAGATCGTTAAATACCCTATTAGCGATATTTCTCCAGATATGTCCTTTTTAGAAATGCTAGACGTATTAAATATTCAACTTATTGAATTAGGGGAGGAGCCTGTGGCGTTTGATCACGATTGCCGTGAAGGTATTTGTGGGTCTTGTTCATTGTACATCAATGGGGAGGCTCATGGTCCCGACCGTCGTGTAACAACGTGTCAGTTGCACATGCGTAAATTTAAAGATGGGGACACTATTTTTATTGAACCTTTTAGGGCCAAAGCATTTCCAGTCATCAAGGATTTGGTGGTCGATCGTTCTGCATTTGACCGCATACAACACGCCGGGGGGTTTATTTCAATAAATACGTCAGGAAATACACAAGACGGAAATGCGATTCCGATTTCTAAACACGCGGCAGATGAAGCCATGGACGCAGCCACTTGTATTGGCTGTGGCGCCTGTGTTGCGACATGTAAAAATTCATCAGCCATGTTGTTTGTAGGCGCAAAAGTCTCTCAATATGCCTTGCTTCCTCAGGGCCAGGTCGAAGCACCAGATCGCGTTCAAAATATGGTGGCACAAATGGACTTAGAGGGCTTCGGAAATTGCACCAATACAGGGGCTTGCGAAGTAGAGTGCCCTAAAGGCATCTCTTTGGAGAATATTGCTAGAATGAATCGTGAATTGATTAAATCTAGCCTTAAAGGCTAATCTTCCAATACAAATTCTTCAATAGCATCCCAGCCCGCACGAACTTCCAAAACCTCTTTGGCATAACTCACCCGCTCTGGTTGTGTTTTTAAAAGAAAATTACCCGCGTCATAACGGCCATTTTTATTGGTATCAAAAACTGCTCTCAAAAAATATTTACCTGGTTTTAAATGAATAAAATCTATGGGGTGTGATGCTTCAATAAATTGCTCTGCTTCTACATCTCCAGTGGTAGAAACAATCTGAACAACAACAGGATACGTAGCATTTTTTAAAACAAGTCTCAAATTTCCGTAAGAAGAAATTAATTTAGTTGAGGCAGTGAAATTTAAAGTGTCATTTTTAGCACCGTAAAAATCGGTAAATGCCCCTGGTAAAAAAGTGATTTTATAACGATTCCCCTCACTTAAATTAAACTTTAAATTAGCCTGGGTATTTTTGAGGGAATCCATTGCTAATTCACTATCAAGAAACAAGGAATCCTTGTCCATGATAGTGATTTTAGAGGAGTCAAAATTAGCAATTGGAATACTCGAGTTTAACTTGAAATAAGTGTTTAATTTTAAAGTTGAAGAAGCGGCTTTGAAACTTAAAGAATCTTTTTCTGAAGATTTAATTCTAACATTAACAGTGTCCTTTTGTGCGTAGTAGGCAACTTCAAATAACAAAGAATCAACATCTAACTTTCTTGGGCGTACCCAATAGTTCAAGGTGTCTTTTTCAGGTTCCTTAGAGGTTGTAAAAGCAATTGAATCGGCCATAGGTGAAATCCTTTTTATTCGCATTGGCAATGGATTACCCTCGTAGCCAAAACCAATACGACCCTGAGCCATTTCTCTTGCCCTAACAAACTTAAAGTCTGGGGCTTGCTCAAAAAGCTTTAATATATATGATGTATCTGATGGAACTGTGATAAATGCGCTTCGGTATGCAAACTTGTCTTTTTTGGGTTGGTAGGTGTAATTTGTATTCTCTTCTTTTAAGGCCGTCAAAAGATATTCTCCAGCTTTTAAATTCTCGATTGAGAATTGTGATAAACTGTCTGAAACACCAATATACTTAGGCTTTTGTTTGAAAATTATAGAATCCGTGTAAGTAGAATCTACTTCGTGTAAAAGCACGGAAACAAAATCTGGTGTCTCACGCTCTAAAGCATCAGAAACACTTCCGGATACGGACAAAGAATCTATGGTTGCCCCCGTGGAAAAGACATACCTGTAAAACGGAAATACATTTCCTTCATTATTGTCTTCAATACTACTGCCAAAATTAAAGGCATAAGTCGTATTGGGTTGTAAGGTATCATGAATTTTAATGGTTATGTGTTTGCTAGCTGACCCCATGGGTGTTATTTCTGCTGGAGGATCCATGGGTGGAGATACTATCAACTGTTTCTGGATATTTTTCAGCTTGATGTACTCATCAAAATATATTTTAATTTCATTACCGCTAAAATTGGTTGAAAAGTTTTCGGGCATTTCACTAACAATAACTGGAGGTGTAATATCTTTCTCTCCTCCACTGGCCGTTCCACGGTTGGCACACTGAAAAAAAAGAAACACAAAAAAAATCACAACTGTTCTGTAAAGAATTGTTTTGCGCATAACACCCTTTAATGCTTACAAAGAAACAACATATTTTAATTTTAATGAAACAGTGTGTCAGTAATTCCAATGGTAGCTAAACTTATAGATTTTGGTTTGCCTTTATTTAAATTCTGAAAATGAAGACGACATGCTACGCAAATAACCAACTCATTGTCGATTAAAATATTAGCGCAACCTTGGGCATATATTCGGGAAAAATAAGTAGGTTAGGAGTTTTAGCATTTGGGAAAGGATATCGTTGTAATTTAAAAAAATATTCATATTTCTTGTCATCTTTTCTGTTAATTTAAAGGGGTTTTCTATTTTTGTAAAATGAATAATCCGCAAGATCATTTTAAGAAAGTTATATCCCATGCCAAAGAATACGGCTTTGTCTTTCAAAGCAGTGAAGTTTATGACGGGCTAAGTGCCGTCTATGACTATGGTCAAAACGGCGTAGAATTAAAGAAAAATATTAGAGACTATTGGTGGAAAGCCATGGTTCAAATGAACACCAACATAGTGGGTTTAGATGCCGCAATTTTTATGCACCCAACCACGTGGAAAGCATCCGGTCATGTTGATGCTTTTAACGATCCACTGATTGATAACAAAGATTCCAAAAAGCGGTACAGGGCGGATGTTCTTGTTGAGAATTATTGCGCGAAAATTGAGCAGAAAATTGAAAAAGAAGTTAAAAAAGCGAAAAAACGTTTTGGGAATTCTTTTGATGAAGCTGAGTTTTTGGCTACCAATGGGCGTGTACTTGGTTACCGTGAAAAAATTGATGCTACACTAAAGCGTCTAGGAAAATCTTTAGGGGATGAAGATTTTGCTGATGTAAAAACTTTAATTGAAGAATTAGAAATTGTAGACCCCGTAAGTGGCAGTCGTAATTGGACCGATGTAAAACAGTTTAATTTAATGTTTGGAACCAAGCTTGGCGCTTCAGCTGAGAGCGCCATGGATTTATACTTACGTCCAGAAACGGCACAAGGCATTTTCGTGAACTTTTTAAATGTTCAAAAAACAGGGCGTATGAAAATTCCATTTGGAATTGCACAAACGGGGAAGGCTTTTAGAAATGAAATTGTAGCAAGGCAGTTTATTTTCAGAATGCGAGAGTTTGAACAAATGGAAATGCAATTTTTCATCAAACCAGGAACCCAATCCATGTGGTACGATCACTGGAAGCAAGCACGATTAAAATGGCACTTGTCTTTGGGTATGGGCGAAAGTAATTACCGTTTTCACAACCATGAAAAACTGGCACACTACGCTGATGCCGCAGCAGATATTGAGTTCAAATTTCCTTTTGGCTTTAAAGAACTTGAAGGCATTCACTCCAGAACCGATTTCGATTTGAGTCAACACGAAAAATATGCGGGTAAAAAATTACAATTTTTTGATTCTGAAGAAAATAAAAACTACACACCCTATGTTTTAGAAACCTCTATCGGTTTAGACCGGATGTTCTTGGCTGTATTTTCAAACAGTCTTCAAGAAGAAGCTCTCGAAAATAATTCGAGCAGAACCGTTTTAAAAATCCCGTCTGTATTGGCACCTTACAAAGCAGCTGTATTACCACTTGTTAAAAAAGACGGACTTCCTGAAATTGCTCAAACCATATTAAAAGATTTACAATGGGATTTTAACGTCATCTATGACGAAAAGGATGCGGTGGGTAGACGATACCGCCGTCAGGACGCCATCGGAACCCCTTTTTGTGTTACTGTAGACCATCAAACCCTTGAAGACAATACCGTAACACTTCGCTACAGAGATACAATGGAACAAATAAGAGTTGAAAAAAAGGAACTCTCAAAAATCATCAATCAAGAGGTTGCAACAAAAAATTGGTTAAATAAACTATAAGCTTCAAAAAAAACATAGAACCAAAAACCATATTTAATTTTTATTTTTTTGTATATCAAATGTATGGGTCAATTAAATCGTAAATTAATGGATATAGTTTAATTTTGAAATTGAACAAAAAAATTAAATATAGCTTGTTTTAGTTTTTTATTTACCTAACCTTTTGTGACTTTGAAAAGATTTTTAAGTACCCAAACTTTTTTAACAACCCTGTTCTTAATATTTCGTGGTGGGGCGTTATTTTCACAATCCGAGCCACCTGATGTGACTGCAGTTGGCGATCAAATATATTGCCCACAAACCCAACAAAATATTGTCACTGACTTTGATATTGTAGATCTTGATAGCAGCACAGCAACTGGGTTTTATATTCAAATATCGACAGGCTATGTCCTGGGGCAAGATCAATTGATTCTAACAGGTAGTCATTCAAATATAAACAGCAGTTGGAATCCTACAGAAGCTAAACTTTCATTAATCCCTGCAAGTGGTGCCAGCATTGATTACGATGACATCATCAATGCTGTTAATGATGTTGTTTTTTTTAGTAACAATATAAACGTGGGGCCGAAAACCTTTTCATTAACCGTTGGGGAAGCCAATTTTTTAAATGGACATTATTATGAATTTATACCATCTCAAACCATCCCTTGGACTGCTGCTGAGGCTTTAGCGGAAGGCATGGAATACTATGGGTTGCAAGGTTATTTAGCAACTATTACAAATCCTGATGAAGCTCAAATTTGCGGTGAGCTGTCGCCGGGAACTGGTTGGATTGGAGGAAGCGATGCCCAAACAGAAGGGGTGTGGAAATGGGTGACTGGACCTGAAGCAGGTACTGTTTTCTGGAATGGAAATGAAAACGGCACTGCACCAACAGGCCAATACTCAAATTGGAACTCAGGCGAGCCTAATGATTCTGGGGGAAATGAAGATTACGCACACATAACGGATCAATCCGTTGGACCTCCTGGTTCTTGGAATGACCTTCCCAATAATACCTCTAGTCAACCTCCTCAATACACCGCTACGGGATTTGTTGTGGAATATGGTGGAATGCCAGGAGATCCTGAGTTAAATATCTCTGCAAGTACAAGCTTTAGCCCTCCAGAGATTTTATCTACAACCCCCGCAACAACTTGTGAAAATGAAACAATTACGCTTCAAGCGACCTCAAATACAACTGATGTTTTATGGTATGACAGTCAAAACGGGGGAACACTGTTGTTTACGGGAAATTCGTACACTTCAACACTGACTTCAACTACTACTTTATGGGTTTTAGCTTCCAATGGGGGTTGTGAAACAGGCTTAAGAACACCGGTAACAGCTACTGTAATTCCAAATGAAAACACTGATTTTACACAAATTGGCCCTTTTTGTGTGGGGGAAACAATACCCTCATTGCCCACAACTTCAACTAATGGTATCAATGGGACATGGAGTCCGGCTTCAATGGACAATACCATAACAACAACCTACACTTTC
>NZDM01000066.1 GCA_002690085.1 Flavobacteriaceae bacterium | reverse complement strand
GATGCGGTGCCTGTACTTGTGCCTGTACTTGTGCCTGTACTTGTGCCTGTACTTGTGCCTGTACTTGTGCCTGTACTTGTCTTTTTGAATATATGTTCTAAACGAATTGCATATACCATGCTTGTGAATGCTAAAAAAGATGCTACATAATGTATAACTAAAGATGTGTTTATCGTTATTATACACGTTAAAAATAAAAATATACCGCTTACATTAAACCAAGGTTTCAGTGATGAATCCGCATTTTTAATTAAAAATGTTGCGATAAACCAGCACATAATAGATACGGCAGAGCCAATATAAAGTTTTACAAATGTTATGTTGTTTAAATAACTAGAAATATAGTGATCATCTTTTTCAAAAGGGTCGCTGGTTGATAGCAATAGTCCTATGCTGGAAAAACTCATTAAAAACCAAAATCTTGATTTTAAGAATATCATGTGTTTAAAATTACTGCTATGTGTTAGAATTAGGTGTTGTTATTAAATTGCATTGATATATAGTATTAATATATAGTATTGGTTTTATTATGATCTTATTATGATCTTATTATGATTGATGCGAGTTTGATTTTAATATATTTGTATTTTAATATACGCGTCAAATGAAAACTCGGAAAAAACAGAAAAGTGTTCCATGGAAAGGATGGCATAAGCATAAACCAAACACGATGAAACAGCGGAGAGAGATGTTTAAAAAATGCAAGAAACATTGCTTCTTAGGGAAAAACTTGAGTTTTCCAATTTGCAGACGCGGAACATGCAAGCATGATAGACGCGGAGTTTGGGGTGCATATGTTAGGGCGCGTTCGTGTAGAAATCCTAGAAGTGCTTGCAGAAGTCGGGCAAAAAAACCAAAATCTACAAGATATTACTCTAGAATCGCTAATAAAGCAAAGCGGTTATTACACAAGTAAAATCTTTGAAAACTGATAAAAAAAGAAAGCATACGCTAGCAAACTAAACATGATTACGTTTTTTTGATAAAGACAGGCTGGATTATTAAAGTTATAAAGCTGGTTTGTAATTAATGCTAGCGCACCTAGATGCTGTGTGGTTTGAACAAACGTGATTGTTTTTGCGTATTTTTTAAGGGGGGTCGGATATGCATAATACAAATACATGAGACCGTGTGCAAAGCTGTTGCTTAGCATCACATATGTTTGGCCTGCTGTGTTTTCTCCGGTGTGGATAAACATGAAAAATGGGACTATCATGTGATGATAGTAGTGCAGTGTTGAGATTTTTTTGTTTTTAAGAATCAAGAATATGGTGTCGCACCATTCTATGTATTTTAAATATAGCATAACGTTGATCCAGCTGTTGTTTTGGTGTCTGCATGTTAGGTCGTAAGCTGTAAGATTGTTTTTGTTTTCATAGAGAGTGGCAAAAAATATAATCCAAGAAAACAGCGATAGGCTAAGATTGTAGTATTTTCTTATGTTGTTAATGTTTTGCGAAACCGATTGTTTTGTAAAATATGACTTGTTATGATTGTAATACGCGGTTGATTCTTCGATCAAGAAATAATACATACACATGCTATTGTATGCAATAAATGTTTCGATGCTGAATGCCATTTTGGTATTATACGTTTGCATGGCTTTAACTTTTTCTTTTAGAGCGTTTAAGGATTTTGTAGAACCAAAGATAGTTTAATCCTGTAAAAGGTAGCATTAAATAAAAACAGCTCTTGATGTTGTGCGTGTATAAATAATACTGAACAAACGTGAAATTATAGATTCTAAGGAAAAAATAGCTTGTTGCTATGCCGTATTTCAGAAAACTAAGCATTGCTTTGTTTTTATAGTTAATTTTGTATAAGGTCATGTATGTGTATAAAAACACAGAAGTGAATTCACACAAATAAATTCTGGCCATTAGCCAATCTAATTTTGGGATATAGTTATTGCCTAGTAGCTGTGTGCTAATGATGGTTGTTTGCATCATAATGTGGTGAAATATCATATCGTACTCTTTTTTGTTAAGTTTTGTTAGAAAGTATAGTATTATATTGCCGTTTGAATAGCCAAATGCGTTGTAAAATTGGGTTTGATTAATTTTGTTTTGCAAATAAAGCATTGACATGATGCCTAAGAACAAAGAATTTTGTATAGAAAAAAGGTTGAGCTTGAGTTGTTGTTTTAATGTTTTATTTTTAATGTATGCATCAAAAAACTTATCATATATCGTGGGTAATGCGAATCCTATCGCGGTGTTTTTCGCAAACGTACTAAGCATCATTGATACTTATTATGTTTTGGTTTTTATATGTTATTTTAAATTTGCAACTGAGTTATTATAGATTTGTTTCAAAGCTTTGTCTTCGGCATTACAAAATTGCTTTACACACTCTTCTAGATCTTTGTCATTTTGTCTTTGTAATCTTTCGTATTTTCTTAGTAGTTTGGGATTGCGTTTTGATGGGTCGCGTTTTGTCATTTGTTTGTTCCATCCAACGGCTTCATATATTTTTTTTTGATATTGCTCTCTTTTTTGCATAAGTTTGTTACAGTGTTTTGCTTTACAATTCTCTAACGCCTTGCTTTTTTTATATATTTGCTTAAATACTTTCTGAGAAGCGTATTTGTTTTTATATATTTTTGCTGTAGTTTTTGCTTTAGTTTTTGCTTTTTTTGAAGTTAGTCGTTTTCGTGTTTTGCGAGGCATATCTATATATACTGGATTTTTTTTTTGAAGTTAGTTAATTGCATTGCGGGATGAACCGGATTACAATCGGGCGCAATGTATATTTCCTCACAGCATCGTCACACATAATCTCCGTATATCATATATATATATATATATGTCATATCTAACTACCAGTCTGGGCCTTGACTCTGAAAAGGATCCTTGTTGGCCAGAATGTCCTGCTCAACCCGATATGATGTTCCGCCCTGGGGAAAAACTGATTATCCTTAGTAACTCTGACCTACTCCTTTTCATAAAGCAGTACCTTGACGACCCCAAACACATACCCTATGTATCAAGACGGCACTCAACCGGGACGGCCAGGCCCTCAGACGAACAGATACGTGCTGACGAAGCAACTACCATATTGTTCAAAAGCCTCGATGAAGTGCCCAGCACGGATGGTGTAGAACAATTGTTAGAAGAGGCTGTGGAGGCTGGAGAGATGCTGTCCCCAGACGCTGCGGTCGAAGCGATAAAGATGGAAAACGCGTATAAGCGACTTTCCACGGAGCCGTTTTCTACATGGATTAGGTGCAATAACGAACGGCGGCACTTTCGCCGGATAGGCGATGGTCCCACCCTTTTTGACCCAGCCGGTCCTTACTTTAATTGGCTGTCCCACTTTGCGCAGGAAGTCATAAGCCGATGCACTTTGTCGGTAATGGACGAGAATAAAGAGTGGCTCACGAAGGCCATTGCAATACTTCAGATGTTGGAGGATGCAGGGATCACGGGGTCGTTTGTCGCGGGGATAGTTAAGGAAGTGACAAACGAAGTGGACGGCAAATTGGAGAGGGCGTGGGAGTGGGCGAGACGAGATATTTGCGGGGTCCCCGGGCCAGGTACCGCATGCCGGTACGGCCACGAGTGTTTCAGAAAGAATCCAGAGCATCTCCATACATACAAGCATCCTACGAATCGCGAAAAGGATCTTGTAGATGCGTTATGTGATGCAAAGAATGAGTTCAATTCGGCGTTCCCTACTCTAGAGATACCTCCCTCCCTGATTCAGGCCGGTCCGTCAAGTTCTGCGTTCAGAAGCCACAAGAGACGCCGTTCCAGAAGCGGTGGAAGGAGTAAAAGACGGAGAAGGCGCCCGCAGCGGCATAGGCGCCCGCAGCGGCATAGGCACTCGCAGCGGCATAGGCGCCCGCAGCGGCATAGGCGCCCGTCCAGGACGAGACAGAGACGTAAAAGATCGCCGTACATGACACGTCGCCGTGTTTAATCGCCCCCGAGGTCTTCAGAGATTAAGACATGGCTATGGTTTGTTTATAATTCTCTTTAGGGGCCTAATTCTCGTTGTCGCCATTCCCACCTAATACCTGCAATAGATTCAAGAAGATCTCTATGACGTCTAGGTAGATGGAGATAGAATATAGGATTTATATGCACTCTGCCACCTACCCCCTAGTAATCCCCTAGGCACTCTTATACAATAATACCCTCAAATCTAGCAAACCCCACGTATTTGGCCTAACTCAGAAATGAGTGAGATAATAAGATATGGGTTATGATATATATCATTAGTTATGTATATTACGGGCAAGTAGTTAAACTTGGTTTATTGTAACAATTTAAAAATTAAAATTGATTATTAATTTTTATTTTTTTAACTTGCACCCTTGCACACTTGCACTGCTGACCGAGCTCGAACCACTGCCTGATGTGCTCCCGCGCCTGGACCCCCGCTGAAAAACAAATGAGAGACGACCTGTGTGACCGCATTCAAGAGCTGGATAGACTTCGAGAAACCTGCTGTGCTGAACCAGCGAAGCTTAGTTCGCTACGCACAGAACTCATGGCGATGCATTCTGTCCATTTCTGTTGGTACATCCCCATCTCCGACCGTCACGAATTCTCCCACTTGGAAAATCGCACATCCACGCAACACACGACCCCTATTAGAAAAAAACAACACGACCGCAAGCATACCCGCCGCGAGATTCAAGCTAAGAAAGCTTGGTTTGTTAAAAAGAACCTTCCTTCCACTTCTCCACTTGTTAAACACATCCTGAAGACCGATTCTAGGTGTGGGAATGGTCGCCGCTCCAAGAGAAGTGGCAAAAGAGTGATTTAAAGTTCTTCTTGTTTGAAGTTTGAATAAGCATGATAGAGAGGAAAAATACAAGATTGGTAAAAACAAAATAAAAATTAGCTGTTTTTTCGCTGCACTCGATCATCTTGCTTTTTATTTCATTACATCTATGTGCATTTTTTATTGCACCCCTTTATAGTATAATTTTTCCATATATTAGCCTAACTCAGAAATGAGTGAGATAACAAGATATGAGTTATAAAAACTATTCTAAAAACAGCATAATAAAATTGACTCTCTGTGACTAACTTGTATAATTAACAAAGCAACTATAACAACGAAATGGAGTTTCCGATAGATATATGGCGCCTCATCAAATGCTATCAGATTCCATACAAAGCTTACTGGAAAAAACAGTTTGATGCATGTATTTACCAATTGAATCCTAACAATTACATATCTCCAAATATAACAAGATGTAGTCGCATCGGCGGCAAACGCCATCGCCGTGGTCATCCTCGACGTGGAAAGCGTGGATTAGAAATAAAGCACGATGTTTGGTGGAAGAATCATATTTCTCGAATTGAATCAATTGAAACTGTTTTTAAAAATGGTTTTATTTATCATCATAATGCGGTATATTATCCTTCTATGTCACGATCTTGTGTAGTTACTCCTTCCTATGTGTTATATATAACTATGGATCGTGTTTGGGATGCTGGGGACATGACATATTGGGACATGAATGACAATGGGCATCTTCAACTGCTTACTGCTACGTAAATTACAAAAATAATGTATTCACCACACGCTTGCTTTTTTTATTGTAAATCATAAGTATTAAAATTGAGTTTTTGGAATCATATTTGTTACCATATTCAACAATCAATACATCATGGAGTTTCCGATAGATGTGTGGTTACATATTAGACGGTATGTATCAGGCAATAAAGCTGATTGGCAAAATAAGTTTGCTCCATGTTTAAAAGAAATCAATAATTGTTTTGAACATGATCTATTAACTAAGATTTGGTGTGCGTCTAATAACAGCAGATATAAGTATTCTCATGTAGTTGTGCATTATGAAAGGCATAGCCCAAGACGACATGTGTATATAACCAAGATAGCGTAATCTAAAATAACAAAAAAATGAGCAAAATTGAAAACATATTTCATGGCAAAACCTTACATTAGATGTGTAGTTGGTCCTCTTGTGATATAAAGATGACTGACTGTGGAAAAATGAAATGGCGTACGTGCTTTAGTAGCATCAGCCACTCTGGCTACAAGCTGGATATCTTGAAGAGTGCTTTGCAGAAGTACTTGAGGCGGAGAGAAAAAGATAAGATGCTTTGGTGCTTGAGTGAGATATATTTGTTTAAGGCGATGGCAAAAACAGATGCTGAGCAAAAGGCTGCTAGAGGGATCGTAACTAATATGCTGAACCGGCTTATTGTTATGATGGATGAAGAGATGCTTTTCGCCGAGGTTGGAAAGTATATGAAGTGTATGGAATGGATGAAGGAGTTTGAAGAAACTGGACGGGACAACGTCGCGTTGCTGGTGAAAGTGTGTGAGACCATGCTTGGCGCTAGGATGCTTCGGCTGAATAGTGATATATATTCATACTGGCAGCGTGGTGCTGGGGTATTTAAGGTAGTAAAAGTACCTGGCTTGGGTGAGGAAGAGCCGCTGCCTGCTGTCCCTGGTGTGCAACTTGAGGTGAATGCGATTTTGAGTATTGAAGAAAAGACTGCGGAGTCTTGGAAAGATGCTCGGGATCACCTGGTGAAGTTTATCACTGCGTTTCGGAGTAAGGATATGTCGTGTTACTACTGGGCACTGGCGTTGTTCCATAGTGACGTTAAGGGTAAGGCAAGGTTCCGTAGGAAAGATTGTGTGTATGCAGTCTGGGAGTTCTTGTTTAAGGAGTGTGGTGAGAATAAGAAGATGCGGAGGTGCTTGGAGCTGAAGTTGGAGCAGTTCTTTGTAAAGACTCGGCATGAGCAGCATATATGGATGTCTAGTGCGATTTCCATCATGCTGAATAAAGAAAAATTAGATTTTGAAGAAGACTGGGATGTTGAAGTTAGTGATGAAGCTGTCCAGGCCTTGTTTAAAGATAGAGAGTTTTTGGAGATTGATGATTATGCGATTGATATGCATTGTAGTGCTGGTAGGCAGATGGGTAAGAAAAAGGCGGAGTTTGCTTCGACTGGGGCTCTTGTCGTTGGAGAGGATAAAGAGTATTATAATGATGCTTGGAGAAAGTTGTATGCGGATTTAAAGATGAATCCGGCCAAGTATGGTGTTGTAGATAATGGCAAGCGGCCTCGGTCCAAGAGTAAAAAGGCGGCTGAGAAAAAAAAGAAGGTGGGAAAGTTGAAGTTGGTGGTTAAGAAAAAGTCGGCTGGCGTGATGCCGGCTGATGTTGAAGAGATGAGATTTGTGGATGGCAGCATGATTGAAGAAAAAGACATGCGGATCTGCATGGAGAAAACGTGTGGGAATAAGGTGATGTGTTTTGAGTATGGTGGTAAGATTTGGAAGGAAAGTAGAAAGAGTTTTGAGTATAATAAAGATTATGAGCTGGTGGATGCTTGTAAAAAAAAATTTGGGTTGAATGAAATTGGTATGGAGAGGGTTAAGTCCAATTTTAAGATTGAGAAGATTGATAAGAAAGTTAGCAGTTGGATTGGAAATTGGAAAAAGGTGATGATTGAGGATGGTGAGGATAAGGTGGTGTTTTGTTTGATGAGAAAAATTGGGGATGGGAAAAATGTTTCGGAGAGCGGAAATAAGAAAAAGTTGCTTGAAAAAAAAGAGGTTGCATTTGAGATTGGCAAGATTGCCTTGTTTCGTGGGATTTTTAGAGTTACGGATTTTAATTTGAGAAATATATTGATGGATGCGGATGGCAGTTTGGTTAGTATTGATGAAGGTGATATTGGTAAAAGAAAGGGGATATTTGGTGCTAGAGAAAAGTGGTTGAAAAAGTATTTGACCCCGGATGTTATGAAAGAAATATATGAAGATGTGGTGAATGAGAAAAAGGAAAAGGCTGCATTTATATGTAGTTTGATGGAAAAGTTTGGTTATAGTAAGGATGTCATTGCTAGTGTTATGGGGTGGTATGATACATTAGAGGATAGTTTGAAGGAAGAAGGGTATATGTAAATTGAATGTTTGTGTTGTGATTGTGATTGTTTTTTGTCTCTCTCGGGTATCTTATATTCTTTGTGGTCTAGGTACAATCTTATGAACTTTGGATTGTGGGCATTTACAATAACAACAGATTCCTAGCATGCATAGTGTTAATACTGCACTACAATAGATTATTGCTACTAGCACATTGTCATTTTTATTCTCGGTTAATACTGCTGTTTCATTTAAATTCATCGTTTTCTATGGGTGGATTTCTTGTATTTTCCTCTCTCTTCATCAATTTTATAACTTTCTTTTTATATTATACACCCATGACTAAAACTCGTTGCAAACGTCTATATAAGCGCACTAAACATAAACGCCGCCAACATAAACGCAACACTAAACGTCGCTACCATAAACATAGCGATAGGGCTGGCGCTCTTAATGCCAAACAAAAAAAACGCGTTCAAAAACTAGTTATGGGTTGGTGGAAACATCATGACGAAAAGGATATGCTTCGAAAACATAGAGATTCTCTGTATTACCCGAGTGAAAATCCTATGTTTAAAGATAATACTCATAATCGTTATTTGGGTAATATTACAAGACAAGGCATTCCGCATGAACCATGGCAGCTTATCAATCCTCGTTTATATGAGACTATTGCCGATAAAGAAAAACATGATATTGCGGAGAAACATGAACGCTTAGTTGCACGCAGATTAAAAAGATTACTACAGCTTCCTGCCAATCATCCTAATAATATAGATACTATTCTTGATAGAGGAGAGGAGTTATTATATAATAGGATTTTACATAATGTTGCTTGGAAGGCTAAACAAAGAGAGCTAGCTAGAATACAAGAACATCATTCCACACATGGTGTTGTGCTTCCATATTCACATGATAGAGTTCGCCGTGATATTATGCAAACAATTGATGCTATGCAGCTTGATCAGCCTTCTATTCATGATTCATCGGAATCATCGGATTCATCTTAATTTCCTACTATCTCATCTTGCTTTTTGTGTATCATACTGTTTGATCTGCCTTTTTATTAACTCAGAAATGATAGTAACTCAGAAATGAGTGAGATAATCAGATTCCAGTTATTATTTAATATAATCATTTTTTTCATTATATTAAGTTTTTTAACTTCACATTCATTTAGCCTATAAATCATAATACGCCTATCATTTATCGCTTCTTTATGCTCCATGACGGGTTCGAACCGCCGACCTCCCGCTCATAAGACGGGTGCTCTAACCAACTGAGCTAATGGAGCTCTTTTGGTTCTACTGGGAATTGAACCCAGATTACATGCTTCAAAGGCATATGTGTTTGCCATTACACTATAGAACCTTTCTTTACCTCGTGCGGGGGTCGAACCCGCGATCTTTCGCTTAGAAGGCGAACGCGCTATCCACTACGCCAACGAGGCTTTTTCTTCCCACCTTTGGATCCATATGGATTTGAACCATATCCTGCTTTTTTGCTGTGCTTCCATTACACCATAGATCCTCCTCGGTTTATTTCTTAGGAAAACCAACCCTTATGCAGCTGGTGGGATTCGAACCCACGAAGCTTTCGCACGGGATCTTAAGACCCGCCCCTTTGACCGCTCGGGAACAGCTGCTCTTTCACTCTACACTACTATCTTATCACTCTTTTTCTTTATGTTTTTTTTTATTTCTTCTTCTTTAGTTATTTAAAACCACTAGCAAAAAAAAACTACTCTACTCTATTCTACTCTACCCCATACACTATTTAATACAATGTTACTACTCCTTCATTCAACATGCCTACCTCTTCTTGGCTCTCTGCATCATACAATGTTCCATCATCACTTAGCAAATATGTTTTTCCATCATATATATATTCTTCTACTTCTAGTTCCTCTTCATCTAATTCTTCATCTTCATTTGGTTCCGCCTCTTGTTCAGGCTCTTGTGTGGGTTGTGGTTCAGGCTCTTGTTCAGGCTCTTGTTCCGCTTGTGGTTCAGGCTCTTGTTCCGGCTCTTGTTTCGGCTCTTGTTCTTGTTCTTGTTCAGGCTCTTGTTCAGGCTTGAGTTCGGAAGTTGGTTCAGGCTCTTGTTCCGCTTGTGGTTCCGCCTTGTGTTCGGATGTTGGTTCCGTTTGAGCTGCTTTAACTAATGATTCAATCAGGTTGTCGGTTTCTTCTAATACGACTGCTGCGGCTACTGTTGTTTTGCGCGGCCGTCCCCGTCCTCTCTTTTTTTTAGGTTCGCTTGGTGTTTTGTTTTTTGCTGGCCTTCCTTTTTTGCGTTCTTTGATTTCATAAACGCTTTCTGGTATTGTCCATCCTAGTTCTTCTGCTGCACGATTCGCTTCTTCTTTTGTTATGTTTAATTTTTTCAGCACTTTTTCGTAATTTACTATTTTTTTTCCTTTTGGGTCTTGGTATGAGTCGCCCGCTTTTGCTCTGGCTTCTATTGTACCGTAGGTTGGTTCATTGGTGCTGTTTCGTTCGCATTGTCCAAGGCATGTTTTGCAATACACGCTTCCCTTCGCTTGTGTCATTGTGCATTGGCTGTAGAGTCCATGATTCAGCCGCACTCCATGGCACCATTCGGCCATGATCTCTCCGCAAAATGGCAACGGTATCCTTGGCCGACGGCTTCCTGACTGCAGATAATGCATCGCTTCTTTTGCGTCAAAATTGTAACGTTCTGCTAATTTTTGGATTGCGATTTCCATGATTCTTTTCTTTTTTCTTTCTTTTCTCTTTTTCACCGCTTATGTTTTTATAAGATTATAAAAAGTTTTCATTCAATTCTTTTTTTTTTTTTGACACTTTTGTTTTCTCTTTTCTTTTATACTTGCAATGCGTACCACTCATCGATCTTGCTTAAATCACGATTAGTCAATAGGTCTTCTGATACATCTAGTTGTATGTGTGTTAGCGATGGTGCAGAGTTCCGCAGCACTAAACTAACCGATTTCATTGTATGAGCAAATGCGGTACGCTGCTCTTCTGCTAGATATTCAGGATTACGATTTTTACGCAACCTCAGATAACTTCCATCTAAAAGCTGGATGTCATACGCAGCGCCGTTTGATGCTGTGATTTGACGGAAGGCCTCTATACCACGCTGTGTAAGTGTTTTATAGAACACAAACGCACTCGTGTGACAAGGGCGGTCGATTGTTTCAATTCTGCTAATTTGGCCTAGCGTTTCTAGTTGAGCTCGAGCATCACTGCTTCCAGAATATTTAACAATGTAAGCAGAGTAATCCATAACAGAGTTGTTGTTCATGATATACGTAGAAACTTTAATCAGGGGGTGACTTATGTGTATAAAGTTAATTTTATTCAATTTTAGTATTTAATTACAGTTTTATTTTTATAATCAACGCATATTATATTTTCTGTGGCGGGTTAATTTACGTTTTTTGTGGTGCGCTGCTTTATGTTTTTTGTG
>NZDM01000065.1 GCA_002690085.1 Flavobacteriaceae bacterium | reverse complement strand
TTTGATAAGTTGATTTATAAATAGATTTAAACTTGCTTTTAGTTTTGGAATAATAATTGCAAATTTGTAATGCTACAAATGCATATGCAATCTTATGAAGCAAATTTTAGCATCCTTAATTTTACTCTGCAACTTGAGTATATCCAATGCCCAGTCTGAGTCTTCGTTTCAATTTGGGGAGTGGTTAAAATTCAAATTAAATTACAGTGGCTGGGTCAAAGCAGGGAATGCAACCCTGGAAGTGAAAGAGGACACTTTCAAAAACCGTTCTGTTTGTCATGTAGTTGGAAAAGGGTGGACCACCGGCGCCATTAAATGGTTTTTTAAAGTTAATGATCGTTATGAAAGTTATTTTGACAAAGCCACGGGGCGGCCTTATAAATTTATTAGAAATATCAACGAAGGCGGGCATGTCAAAAACAGAGTTATTGAGTTTGACTATGAAAAAAATTTAGCGTTTGTTAATGATTTAAGGCACAAAACTAAAAAAACAGTTTCCATAACTTCTGATATTCAAGACATGGTTTCTGCCTATTATTATTTGAGAGACCACTACGATACGGAGACCATTAAAGTGGGCCATACTGTTAAATTAAACATGTTTTTTGACAATGAAATTTTCGGATTTAAACTTAAGTTTTTAGGGAGAGAAACTATCAATACTAAATTTGGAAACATCAATTGTCTTAAATTCCGCCCTTATGTAATGGCTGGTCGTGTTTTTCATGAAGAAGAAAGTGTTACCCTTTGGGTGAGTGCCGATAATAATAAAATTCCAATAAAAATTAAAGCAGACTTGAGAGTTGGTTCTTTAAGATCTGATCTAGTGGCTTTTAAAGGTTTAAAATATCCTTTTGAAATTCAACTTTAAATTCAACCAATGAAAAACAAAACCACTCAAGACATTATCAAAGCACTGGATGAAAAATACAGCGCTTCAGGCCAAGATAAAAACATGTATTTGGAAGGTCTCTTGCATAGCAAGCCCATGAATTATTGGGACTATATACATACGGATGCCCTTCTTAATTTACAAATTCAACGCACCAATTTTCCAGATGAGATGGTCTTCATTGGGTACCACCAAATCAATGAATTAATTTTTAAAATGATTTTATGGGAACTCCAACAACTTGCTGAAGTTGCTATTTTAAAAGTGAATTTTTTGACAGATAAGTTGATGCGTATTAGCCGCTATTTTGACATGCTAACTACTTCTTTTACTATAATGCAAGATGGAATGGATGTCAAACAGTACAACCAATTCAGGCACACACTTGCTCCAGGAAGTGGCTTCCAAAGCGCACAGTATCGAAAAATTGAATTTGCATCCACCGAGCTCATAAATCTTATAGACACTCGTTTCAGAGAAACCATCGACCGAAACACCCCATTCGAAAATGCGTTTGAACATTTGTACTGGCAGGCTGCAGGTAAAGATTATAAGACAGCTAAAAAATCGCCCTTACTTACAAGTTTTGAAAAACGTTATAAAGAAGAATTTATTACTTTTATGAAGGTTTATAATTCCAAAAATCTTTGGTCTCGCTATAAAGAACTTTCAGAGTCAGACCAAAGAAGTAAAGTGCTCGTTAAGGCCATGCGTCATTACGATTACACTGTCAATATCACCTGGGTCATGGGGCATTTCAAGGCCGCCAAACATTACATATTGTCTTCTTCTGGAGATGGTTCGGCCACAGGGGGTAGCAATTGGCAAAAATACATGCATCCAAAATATCAAAAGAGAATATTTTTTCCAGAACTTTGGAGTGCTACAGAAATAGAGACTTGGGGCCATGAAGTTGAAAATTAACCCGGCACTTTTTAATTTAAAATTCTTTCTTTACAGTTTTACTATTGTAATCTTTTTTTATATACTAAAAAGTTGTTCTTCCGATCCCCTTGAAACCGATTTAATCTCACAGCCTGTCCTTTTTGAAAACAATAAATTTGGCTATAATTTCAATAATTATAAGGTTGTCTATGACACTGTTAGGAAGGGAGATAGTTTTGGAAAAATATTAGAGAATAACCAGCTTTTTTATCCAAAAATCCATCACATTGCGGAAAAAACCAAAGCTGTTTTTGACACTCGCCAGCTTAGAATAGGAAAGCCTTATACAATACTTTTTTCGAAAGACAGTTCCAATGTTCCCTTGGTTTTTATTTATGAACAAAATAAAATTGAGTATCTCGTTGTAGAATTTTGTGATTCTATTTTGGCATACAAAGCGCGTAAAGCTGTTAAAATCGTTGAAAAAGAAGCTTCTGGCTTCATTGAAAACTCGCTCTCTGAGACCATGGATGCACAAGGTTTGCCCATTCAGTTGATTTACGATATGTCGGATGACATCTATGCCTGGACCATTGATTTTTTTAGGCTTCAAAAAGGAGATAATTTTAAAGTGATTTATAAGCAACGTTTCGTAGAGGACAGCATTTATGCGGGGATTGAAACCATAGAAGCAGCCTATTTTAAACACAAAGGCGAAGCAATATATGCCTTTAATTATATTACGCCAGATTCTAAAAATAGCACTGATTACTATGATGATAACGGTAAGAGCCTCCAAAAAGCATTTTTAAAAAGCCCGATAAAGTTCAGCCGTATTTCCTCTCGATACAATTTAAATCGTCGCATTAAACTTTATGGCAACAGAGTCCGCGCGCATAAAGGAACAGATTTTGCTGCCGCAGTAGGAACACCCATTTTAGCAACAGCAAATGGGACTGTCGTGGAATCAGCGAGGCGTGGCGGTAATGGAAATTATGTTAAGATTCGTCACAATGCCACTTATTCAACCCAATACCTACACATGAGCAGACGGCTTGTTAAAGTGGGGGATTTTGTAAAGCAAGGCGATGTGATAGGCAAAGTAGGAATGACCGGAAACACCAGTGGCCCTCATGTTTGTTACCGTTTTTGGAAAAATGGACGTCAAGTAGATCCCTTTCGACAGAAACTTCCAGACGCAAAAGCGCTTTCGGAAAAGTATAAACCGGATTATCTTGAGTATATTGCACCATTGAAACAACAATTAGATTCAATTAACTAACCCTATTTAATTTATAATGAGCTTAAAATCCATTGACCCTACCCAAACACTTTCCTGGAAAAAGTTGCAGGCCCACTTTGAAACTATCAAAGATGTACATATGTCTTCTTTATTCTCAAAGAACTTTAAGCGCGCCTCAGAAATGAGCCTTGAGTGGAATGATTTTTTTCTTGATTACTCTAAAAATAGAATTACTGCCGAAACCATATCATTACTCAAAGGATTGGCAGAAGAAATTCAATTAAGCGATGCCATCTCTAAGTATTTTGAGGGAGAAAAGATTAATAAAACGGAAGACAGAGCCGTACTGCATACTGCACTTCGGGCCCCAAAAGAATCCGAAGTTTTATTTGAAGGTACTAATGTTATTCCAGAGATTTATGAGGTCAAAAATAAGATTCACCAGTTTTCAGATGCGGTGATTAGTGGCCAGAGAAAAGGCTTTACAAACAAAGCTTTTACTGATGTTGTAAACATTGGAATTGGCGGCTCAGATTTGGGTCCTGCCATGGTTGTAGATGCCCTTTCCTATTATGGCAATCATTTGAAAGTACATTTTGTAAGCAATGTAGATGGCGATCACGTGAATGAAGTTTTAAAAGAGCTAGACCCTGAGACTACTCTTTTTGTTATTGTGTCTAAGACGTTTACCACTCAAGAAACCCTTTCCAATGCAACGACCATTAAGCAATGGTTTTTACAAAATGCAGCCCAAGCCGATATTGCGAAACAGTTTGTGGCAGTCTCTACCAACATTGAAAAAGTGGAAGCCTTTGGGATTGACCCTCAAAACATTTTCCCAATGTGGGATTGGGTTGGCGGTCGATTTTCTCTGTGGAGTGCCGTCGGGTTGAGCATCAGTTTGGCTGTTGGTTTTGATCATTATGATGACATGCTCAAGGGTGCTCATAAAATGGATATTCATTTTAAGGAAGCTCCTTTTGAACAAAACATCCCTACTTTGCTGGCCATGATCAGTATTTGGTATAATAATTTTTTTAAAGCTGAAAGCGAAGCGATCATTCCATATACTCATTATTTAAATAAGTTTACGACCTATTTACAGCAAGCTATCATGGAGAGTAATGGGAAAAGTGTTGATCGCAATGGGAATAAAGTGAAATACCAAACCGGAAACCTTATTTGGGGTGAGCCTGGCACCAATTCACAGCATGCTTTTTTTCAATTGATTCATCAAGGCACAAAACTTGTCCCAGCAGATTTCATAGGGTTTTCAAAGTCGTTGCACGGTAATCAAGACCATCAAGACAAACTCATGTCTAATTTTTTCGCACAGACCGAAGCCTTACTCACTGGAAAAAAGGAGGTTTTTGTGGCTGAAGAAGGGACCGCTTCAGAAATTTTTCCTTACAAAATATTTGAAGGCAACCGCCCGACCAATACCCTTTTTATAGAACAGTTAACCCCTGAAAGTTTGGGTAAACTTATCGCTATGTACGAGCATAAAATATTTGTGCAGGGCATTGTATGGAATATCTTTAGTTACGATCAATTTGGCGTGGAGCTTGGGAAACAATTGGCATGTAAAATTCTCAAAGAATTTTCAGAACAAAGCCCTGCGGCACACGACGCTTCAACAGCAAATCTTATTGCCCGTTATAAAGACATTCGATAGCTCGGCCAAAACAATAATAGCCGGTTTAGTATTCCCAAACAATCAAGTTATTTTTTGTTAAAATTCTCGTAATTTTGCAGCAGCAATCAGTATAAAAAGCATGATTAAAACGGTACATTCCTATTGGGCTTATTTGGTTTTAGCAGTATTGTTATTGGCGGTTTACAGAGCCATTTCAGGTGCTGTTATGAATAAAGAATACAGTCCTAAAATGTTTCAGTCGGCATTATTTACGCTCATTGCCACCCACATCCAGTTATTGATTGCACTTTTGTTATATTTCATATCCAGTCGTTTTTCTTTGTGGTTTGATTTAGGAATCGGAGAGGTTATGAATATTCCGGTGCATCGCTTGTATTTGGTAGAACACCCCGTCACAAACATATTAGCGGTTGTGCTCATCACTCGGGGTTACTCAAAACATAAAAAGAAGCGACTTTCTAATTCTAAATATAAAACCCTTGCCATTCATTATAGCCTTGCTTTAGTGTTGATACTATCTAGAATTCCGTGGAAGGCATGGTGGAATTTTTGACTTTAATTTTTGAGTTTTCAAATGAAATTAAACATTAGGATCCTAAAAAAGTATTGCCCCAAAAAAGTGAATTTAACGAAGCTATAAATCATTTGGATCTAGCTCTATTTTATTTTCAAAACCGTATTAAAATAAAATTTAGCGCTTCAATGCCTTCTAATTTGTTTTCAGAAAATGTTTACTGGATTTCTTTTATGACATGCACAAAAACTGGGAAGTGGTCACTGTAGCCACCTGTAAAACCACCCCATGAAAAACTTCGGAATGGATAGCCTTTGTATTGGCCTTTTTTGGTGATTAGAAATTGTGCATTAAAAATACCGGCTTTATAAAATCGAAAGGAAGAATAGTCTTCTTCAAGTAATGGTTTGGACACAATAATTTGGTCAAATAAACTCCAAGCATCTCTATAGGCATTGGAACCCAATCCTTTTTTAAAAAAGTTTTCCATAGGGTTAAAAAGCTCTTTGAATCCAACTTTTCTTTTATCGCCTTTAGTCCTTAGAACTTTCTTTAAACTGGAATTGGTTGGGTTGTCGTTCAGGTCTCCCATCACAAATATTTTAGCATAGGGGTCTTCCATTTGTAAGGAATCTACAAGTCTTTTATTGACGGCAGCGGCAGCCTCGCGTTTGGAGCGGCTTCTGGCCTCACCTCCACTTCTTGAGGGCCAGTGGTTGACAAGAACGTGAATCAAGTCTTCTTCAAGATAACCACTAACCAACAGTACATCCCTTGTATAGTCGCGTCCATCGGAGCTGTTGTCTCTGAGTTTTGTTTGGTGGGCACTTGAACTCAAAGGACGAAACAATGCTTTTTGGTACATCAGCGCTACATCAATTCCGCGCTCATCGGGGGAGTCGTAATGTACAATGCCATAGTTCTTAGAAATTAAGGCAGGGTCGTTGGTCAAGTCTTCAATAACAGCGCGGTTTTCAACCTCACAGATTCCAATTACGGCGGGGCTATTATTTGAAGTCTTAGCCCCAATTTTTGAAATCACATCGGCCATGTTTTGCACTTTCTTATTGTAAATTTCTTGGCGTGCTGTTTTCAGTTCCATCATTGGACTGCGTTCATCAAATTTTGTCGTATCGTTGATGGTGTCAAACAGGTTTTCAACATTGTAAAATGCGATGGTGTGGACCTTAAAGGTGCGTTTGTTCTGAGCTTCAATTTTCGAAATGAAAAAGAATAAAATCAGTAGAATTATTATTTTGTGGTGCTTGCTATATGATGTCTTCAAGTTGTTACTAAATTTGGCAATTAATTTATATATCAAAAGTATTAATTTTAAAATAAGAAACGTACATTTGTTAGAGATATCTGTTCAAATATTAAAAGATATTATTCAATAAAATTAATCACTTATGAAAAAACAAATTTTGAGCTTTTTGTTTGTCTGTTTTGCAAGCCTCTACAGTTTTGCACAGCAAACTACCATCCGTGGCGTTGTCAATGACATGCTGACTTCCCAGCCCATTGACGCGGTATTGGTTCAATTGGAAGGCACTGAATTGAGTACACTTACGAACCCACAAGGTACATTTGCCTTTCTTTTGGATGTACCATTGGGAGAACAGATACTTGTACTTAGTAAAGATGGCTTTTTAAATGCACGCTATCCTATTGTAGTTTCCAAAGGTAGCGAGCTCAATCTTCCAGATTTAATAATTGAATTTGACGATTCTGACGACGACCTTTTTACAATAACTCTTTCAGACGATGAGCTTAACAGTGATTCAAGCGGTGCTGACAATATTTCAGGTCTTTTGTCGGCCTCAATGGATATATTTCAAAGAACCGCTGCTTTCGAATTTAGCCAATCTTTCTTTAGGATGCGAGGACTAAATACAGATAATGGAACTGTTTTGATGAATGGAATTGAAATGAATAAAGTTTTTGATGGACGACCACAATGGAGTAACTGGGGAGGAATTAATGATGTTCTCAGAAGTCAAGAACTTAGCGTAGGGCTATCTCCATCTTCATATAACTTTGGAGGATTACTTGGCTTAACAAACATTAATTTACGGGCTTCAAATTATAGAGCTGGAGGTCGAATCACCTATTCTTCTTCAAATAGAAGTTACACCAACCGCTTGATGGCTAGTTATGCATCTGGCATGTTGGATGGCGGCTGGTCCTATGCTTTTACCTTAGGTAGACGTTGGGGTGATGAAGGATTTCAGGACGGAACTTTTTATGATGCCAATTCCTTTTTTGTTTCCGTTGAAAAGAAAATAAACGACAAACACAGTTTGAATCTCGTTGGATTTTATACTCCTAACCGCCGTGGAAAATCTTCTCCAAACACTCAAGAAGTTTTTGATCTCAAAGGTACTACCTACAATGAATATTGGGGTTGGCACGATGGAGAAAAACGAAATTCTAGAATTCGACGAATTGCAGAGCCTGTTATCATGCTAAACCATTACTGGGGTTTTTCAGAATCAACAAGCTTAAATACAAATATTTCATACCAGTTTGGAGAATTGGGCAACAGCCGTTTGGATTATGCCGGTGGTGCCAATCCAAGTCCGGCCTATTACCAACAGCTTCCAAGTTATTTTTTAGCGGATGATGATGGACCAGATTATGCCGGAGCCTACCAATCTGAGCAGTCTTTTCGCAACGGTGGTCAAGTTAATTGGAACCGCATTTACGATGCGAATTTAACAAACAATATTAATGGTGATTATGCTGCTTATGTGTTATATGAGGATCGCAGTGACGACCAACAATTTACTGCCAATACCATCTTAGAATCGACCTTGTCTGAGAATTTGACTTTAAATGCTGCGGTTAATTACAAGCGTTTAAAGTCTCATAATTTTGCAGAGATCGTAGATATGCTGGGCAGTAACTCTGGTTACTTGAACATAGATTCTTTTGACCAGGTTCAATTTGATTTGCAAAATCCAAACCGTGTTGTTGGGGAAGGGGACACCTTTCGTTACAACTTTAATATCGAAGCCAATGTTTTGAGCGGCTTTGCACAGGCTCAATTTAAATACAATAAGGTCGATTTCTTTTTGGCGGGTTCTTACACAGCAACCGAATACCAACGCGAAGGACTTTACCAAACAGAAACCTATGCTGATAATTCTTTTGGCAAGGGTCGTAAACTTTCTTTTGGAGGCGTTGGTGCCAAGGGTGGATTTACCTATAAATTTTCCGGAAAACACATATTTAATGTCAATGCAGGGTATTTAACAAAAGCCCCTTCCATAAGAAATACTTTTACGAACTCTCGCGAAAATCACGCGATTGTTGGAGACATCACAGGCATCGATATCACTGAGGAAAAAATCAACTCGTTTGATGCCAATTATATTTTCAGATCATCTTCTGTAAAAGCAAGATTGACCGGTTATTATACCCAAATGCAAGATGCGAATGAAATTTCATTTTATTTTGCCGATGGTATTAGCGGGGTGGACGAAGGAACAGCCTTTGTTCAAGAAATATTACAAGGCATTGATAAGACCCATATTGGGATAGAATTTGGGATGGAAGCTCAAATAACACCATCCATTAAATTGACTGGTGTAGCTTCTGTAGGACAATTCACTTATGACAACAACCCCAACTTGGTATTAACCTCAAGTGATTTTGTGGATGGTCTTAATTTTGGAGAATCAAATTTAAAAGATTACCGCATTGCTGCCGGGCCCCAACAGGCGGCTTCCATTGGCTTTGAGTACAGAGACCCCAACTATTGGTGGTTTGGAACCACGGCCAATTTCTTTGCCAACACTTATGTGGATGTTTCTCCCTTGACTAGAACTCAAAACTTTTTCTTAGATACGGATGGCTTGCCCTTTAGTGATTATGAACCAGACTTGGCCAGAGAATTACTGCGTCAAGAGCGATTTGAGGACTATATGGTCATCAATGCCATTGGCGGTAAGTCTTGGAAAATTGGCGATAAATACATCAGTCTTTTTGTAAGCCTAAATAATATCTTTAATCAAAAATTTAAATCTGGAGGTTTTGAACAGGGTCGCAGTGCGAATTACCGTTCTCTTCAAGAGGATGCTGGAAATCCAAAGCGTGTTTTCGGGCCAAAGTATTGGTATGGACGTGGGCCAACTTATTTCTTAAACCTCAATTACAGATTCTAAAAAAACTAAAAATGAACCTTAATTTTAATTCAATGAAAACAATAAACTTTAAAATATTTGCTTCGAGTATACTTGTATGTCTTGCAATGGTTGCCTGTGTACAAGATGATGACTTTACTGTTCCCTCAAGTGTAGGGTCTGAAGAGAACGATAACTTAAATGCACTTCTGCAAAGCATTGATCAGAACGCTGTACAATTGGTTTCTGTTGAATATGTTAAGGGGCTTTACAACGGTCAAGTCACCCTTATTGAATCCGACATAGCAGTCAAAGGTTATGTGTCTTCTTCAGATGCTACAGGAAATTTTTATAAAGAATTTTATATTCAGGATGCTCCTGAGAATCCAACAGCAGGTATTGGAATTTATTTAAATCAAGTAGATAGCTACAACCAATTCAATATTGGACGAGAGGTTTACATCAACTTAAAAGGCTTATATGTAGGAGAAAACGCTTCTGAGGTTATTACCATTGGAGGTTCTGCAGATGGAAGCCGTGTGGGCATCATCAATGCATCTCAAGTTCAAAGCTATATTATGCGTTCAGCAATTACAGAAACAATGGTTCCTTTAGTGGTGAATGCGTCTAATGTTGATGACTCTCACATGGGGTTGTTGGTGACTTTTGAAGACATGCAATTTCCATTGGGCTTGGAAGGACAATCTTATGTAGATCCTTACGATGATTATGATACGCTCCATCCTTTGGTAAGTTGTCTAAACGGTGCTGAGTTTTTTGTTGAAACAAGTTCTTTTGCATCGTTCAATCAAGAGCCATTACCAACAGACGGTAGAGGAAGTATTACGGGTCTAATATCCAAAAGTTATGGAGGCGATGACAGAGTTATGATGCTCAATTCAACAGATGATGTTATTTTTAATGACGCCCGATGTGATCCTGTTTTTGAGGAGTCATTTAATTCCGCTACTGACAACACAAATTTAAATATTGCAAGCTGGATCAATTATGCAGAGGCGGGAACCGAATTGTGGACAGAACAGGTCTATGGGGGTAATGGTTATGCAGAGTTTAGTGCTTATGCTACCGGAGAATCCTCTAACATTGGTTGGCTTATATCACCTGGCATTGATATGGAT
>NZDM01000064.1 GCA_002690085.1 Flavobacteriaceae bacterium | reverse complement strand
CTTTTGCTCCTCCTCTTGGGCTCGAACCAAGGACCCTCTGATTAACAGTCAGATGCTCTAACCAACTGAGCTAAGGAGGAAAATTTTTCACTAGCGCGAGCGCAAATATATGCCATTTTTTAGTTTACACAAATAGAAAGCCTAAAATAATTAGCTAAAAATGGCCTTATAAATGTCATTGCCATTGGCAAATAAAACCAAGGCAATTAAGATGAGAAATCCTACCGTTTGGGCATATTCCATGAACTTATCCCCAGGCTTACGGCCAGTCACCATTTCATACAATAAAAACACCACATGTCCGCCATCTAATGCCGGAATGGGCAGTAAATTCAAAACCCCGAGCATGATGGATAAAAAGGCGGTAATGTTCCAAAAAGCATACCAGCTCCACGTATCTGGGAAAATATCCATAATTGCTTTAAAGCCGCCGACACCTTTATAAGCACCAGTACTGGGCGAAAAAATCAACTTGAGTTGGGCCCAATAACCAATAACAGTTTCATTAAATTTATGCAATCCAATGCCGATACTTTGGCCTAGGCTATACTCTCTTCTGATGATTTTTCGAAAGCCTGCGGCTTCAAGATCTTTTGAAGCGTTTTTGCGAATGAACTCTATCATACCAGCCGCATTGACTTGAACTTTGCGCTCCAATAAAGTACCATTGCGCAATACGCTTAAAACTGCTGTTTGTGCTTTTCTAGCCAACAGCAAAGGCGTTGACTGGTCGGAAAACTGTGCGGGTTCCCCATCAATGGCTATAAGTAGGTCGCCGGGCTGTAAGTCGACATCAGAATTGATAGAACCCTCCATAGCAACATCAAAAATAAAAGGTGTTCTAAGATCTATAAAGTCTCTAGATTTTGAGGTACTCAATTGCCCAAGAAAATCCACTGGGAATTCCAGTGTTTGCACATCGCCGTTACGTGAAATGGTCATCGTTCTGGCAGTGATAATTTTCTTTCTTATTTCCGTGTAGTAGGCAATCTCGGAGCCATCGATAGCTAAAATGTTATCCCCTGTTTTAAGGCCGAGGTTTTTAAGTACGGGGTTGGAAATCAAATAACCGCCGCGTATCGTTTTGGCGTCTACATCGGCATCACCATAAGCAAACGCTATAAAAATATAAACCAAAGCCGCCAAGACAAAGTTGACCGTTACCCCCCCCAACATAATGATGAGCCGTTGCCATGAGGGCTTGGATCTAAACTCCCAGGACTGGGGTTCTTGCTCCATCTGCTCTGTATCCATACTTTCATCAATCATGCCTGCAATCTTGACATAACCGCCCAAAGGCAACCAGCCAATACCGTAGACAGTCTCTCCTATTTTTTTCTTAAACAGCGAATACTTGACATCAAAAAAGAGATAAAATTTTTCAACCCGTGTCTTGAACAGCTTGGCAGGAATAAAATGACCGAGCTCATGCAAAACAATAAGCAGTGAAAGACTTAAAAGAAACTGAGATATTTTAATGAACAATTCCATAAAGGGTGTTGAATTTGGATGACAAATGTAGCAGTTTTCAACATAGGAACAAAACCAATTAAAAACAGATTTGAGTTCAATTTTAATTCACTTTTTAAGCTTTGTATTGTACCTTTGTCTTTGGATTTAAAAAGTATGCTGAAGACACTCAAAAAATACTGGATATTTATAGCGACCATAGGTGGGCTTTCCATACTTATTCTAACGGCTTTTTACAACATATTAAAGACCGAAAGGGTGCTGCCCATTTACCAGCCGGCACAAGTGAATCCGGAATTGGTCGATAGCAGCATTCAGTACCAAAAAAAATACCATAAGATTGCCGACTTTGCACTTGTGAATCAAAACGGAGAGAGTATTACACAGGCGGATTATGATGGTAAAATCTATGTCGCCGATTTCTTTTTTACCACATGCCAAACCATTTGTCCCATCATGACTGAACACATGTATGAAATTCAGCAAGAAACGCTTTCAGATCCAGATATTCTTTTATTATCCCATTCTGTTACACCAGAAATTGACAGCGTCGCACAATTGCAGCGTTATGCCAAAAGAAAAGGGATTATCGACTCTAAATGGAACTTGGTTACTGGCGATAAAAAGCAAATTTACGACCTGGCTAGAACCTCCTATTTGGCCGTAAAAACATCTGGAGATGGCGGGCCTTACGACATGATTCATACCGAAAATTTTATGCTCATAGACGCCAACAAACAAATTCGTGGATTTTACGATGGCACAGATCCGGAGGCGATAAAAACACTTTTAGATGATATAAAAGTGTTAAAAGCCAGTATGTATAAGTGATCTTTTGTTACTTTTGTTTGATTTAAAATGAATCTAAATAAGAATGGGGCTGACAATAGCTGATTTAAAAAAAGGAGAGCGCGGGGTCATAATCGACAGCTCTTCAAAAGATATTCCACTCAAACTTTTGGAGATGGGGTGCCTCCCTGGCAACGAGGTCAAGCTTTTACAATTAGCGCCTTTTTCAGACCCCCTTTACTTAAACGTAAACGACAGTTTTTTGGCCATTAGAAAGGACACCGCCGCGCTTATTTTAATTGATAGAATCGATGGGTAAACAAATCAAGGTTGCGCTCATTGGGAACCCAAACACCGGAAAAACTTCGGTGTTCAATGCACTAACGGGCTTGAATCAAAAAGTAGGGAATTATCCAGGCATTACAGTCGATAAAAAAGAGGGGGTTTGTAAATTATCCCGCGGCGTCAAAGCACATATCTTGGATTTACCCGGGACATACAGCCTCAACGCGTCCTCTATTGATGAAAATGTAGTCATCGAATTGTTACTCAACAAAAAAGATAAAGACTTCCCAGATGTGGCTGTTGTCGTTGCTGATGTCGAGAATCTAAAGCGAAATCTGCTCCTATTTACCCAAATTAAAGACTTAAAAATTCCAACGATCTTGGTAATCAATATGAGCGATGTCATGGCCAGAAAAGGCATTACAATAGACATCCCTAAACTTGAAAAACTGTTAAACACCAAAATCGCTTTGGTCAGTACAAGAAAAGGCACAGGGCTCCAAGTATTAAAAAGCTTAATTGAAGGTTATAAAACTCTACCAAAAAAACAGTGCCTGGATGCCAGAAGTATAGATGTTGATTATTTTGAACGCTTGCAGAAAGCCTTTCCAAATCAAGAAGTATACAGACTGTGGTTGGTCATTGCCCAAGATGTGAATTTTGGTAAATTGGCGCGCAAAGAACTGGATGTTTCACAGTTTCGAACCAAGTCCATTTCAGAACTCAAACGCCTGCAACAACTAGAGGCCATAAAGCGGTATCAATTTATCAATGGGGTGCTCAAAATATGTCAGGTCATAGACCGTTCAAAAGCCAAAGACCTCAGGAGTAAACTAGATCGAATTTTAACACATAAAATATGGGGTTACCTTATCTTCTTTGGGATATTAATGACCATTTTTGAGGCGATTTATGACTGGGCAACCTTTCCAATGGATTTGATAGACACCACCTTTGCCAGCTTGGCAGAGTGGGTCAAAAACAGTTTCCCCAATGGCGGCAAACTAACTGAGTTGGTCGCCGAAGGGGTGGTATCGGGAATTGGAGGGGTGGTGATATTCATTCCACAAATTGCCTTTTTGTTTCTGTTTATTTCTATTCTTGAAGAAAGTGGCTATATGAGCCGGGTTGTGTTTTTAATGGACCGCATCATGCGGCGTTTTGGCATCAGTGGGAAAAGTGTGGTCCCATTAATTTCTGGGACGGCCTGTGCCATTCCTGCTGTTATGGCCACCCGAAACATCGAAAATTGGAAAGAAAGATTGATCACCATTTTGGTCGTACCTTTTACAACCTGTGCCGCGCGACTGCCAGTTTACCTTATCATCATTGCTTTGATCATCCCAGAAGACACTTTTTTGGGATTAAGCTACCAAGCATTAACCTTAATGTCGCTCTATCTTATTGGCTTTGGAATGGCCATTTTTTCAGCGTATGTATTAGACCGCGTTATGAAAAAAGAGCGCAAGTCCTTTTTTGTTGTGGAAATGCCAAATTACAAATTGCCTTTAATTAAAAATGTGCTCATTACTGTAATTGAAAAAACCAAAACCTTTGTTTTGGAAGCGGGAAAAATTATCTTGGCCATTTCTATTATACTATGGGTCATGGCGTCCTTTGGGCCAGGTGAAAAATTTAATAATGCTGAAATTATTATTACCCAAAATAACATTGACATCCCAAAGGGTGAGCTTGACGATAAAATCGCTGCTTACCGTTTAGAACACTCCTACATAGGCATTGTTGGTAAAACGATAGAACCCGTTATTAGACCCTTGGGCTATGATTGGAAAATAGGGATTGGATTGGTCGCTTCTTTTGCCGCAAGAGAGGTATTTGTTGGAACTCTAGCCACAATTTATAGCGTAGGAAGTGCCTCAGAAGATGAAAGTATTGACACCATCAAAACAAAAATGGCCAATGAGCGGTACAGTGATGGTCGGAAAGTCTTTACGCTAGCCTCGGGAATTTCACTGTTGCTTTTTTATGCCTTTGCCATGCAGTGCATGAGCACCCTTGCTATAGTAAAAAGGGAAACTAAAAGTTGGAAGTGGCCAATGGTACAGCTTGTGGGCATGAGTATAATTGCGTATATTTTTGCTTTGATCGCGTTTCAAATTCTAAACTAATCATATGAACCCAATATTAGAAGCTATTGTCCTTTTCGCAGCCTTTATAACTGCTGTTTTATTTCTTTTTAGGAAAAGAATTTGGAAAAGGAGTAGCGCTAAAAATTGTGAGGATGGTGATTGTAAGTGCTAACCCAAAGCCACATCTAAGGTCATCATGACAATAAACCCAACTATAAACCCCAGGGTCGCTATGTCCGTATATTTATCACGCTGTGTTTCTGGAATAACCTCCTCCACGACCACAAAAATCATTGCACCTGCAGCAAAGGCCAATGCATAGGGTAAAATGGGGGTAAAAAAGGTCACTGCCAAAGCACCAAAAACGGCTGCTACTGGCTCAACAATAGCCGATAATTGGCCATACCAAAAACTCTTAAAACGGCTAACGCCTTGGCGTCTTAGTGGCATAGAAACTGCAATCCCTTCTGGAAAGTTCTGAATGCCAATACCTAAGGCCAAAGCCACTGCTCCTCCAATGGTTGCTTCTGGAATTCCAGCCGCTACACCTCCAAACAACACCCCTACCGCAAGGCCTTCTGGGATGTTATGCATGGTAATGGCCGACACTAGTAAAGTTGTCCTGTGCCAGGGAGACTTAATACCTTCTTTTTCACTCTCTTTAAAATTGATGTGCAAATGCGGGAGTATTTTATCCAAACCGTATAAAAACAATGCGCCCAATCCAAATCCAATGGCAGAAGGCAGGACCTTGACAAAACCTTCACCGGGACTCATTGCTATACCTGGAGCTAATAAACTCCAAAAGCTGGCGGCCACCATCACGCCTCCCGTAAAGCCAAGCATGCCATCAAGCAAGCCCCGATTCATGCCTTTAAAAAAAAAGACAAGCGAAGCCCCGAGGGCGGTTAAAATCCAAGTAAAAAGCGAGGCGTAAAAAGCGGCTAAAACGGGGTTGATAGATTCAAAATATTGAATGATAATTTCGAGCATGTTCAGGATATTTTTACAAATAAATTATGGGCTACTTCTTTGGAAATTGACCGTTGAATGTTGTTGATTTTTACCGCCATGGATTCATCATAAGATTCTCTAGAAAGAACCGTTATTTCAGTCCCCAAAGCAATTTTGTGCTTGTCTAAATACTGTAAAAATTTTGGCGTTGAGTCTTTGACACCAACGCAAATACAGCGTTGCAACTGCTTGACTTTGGCCAGCAACAGTTTTTGAGAAGAAGGCATGTTTCCGTTGGCATCTGGAATGGGATCACCATGCGGATCTTCTGTGGGGAACTCTAAAAAGGCATCTAATTCACGGGTTAGTTTTTTAGACTTTATGTGCTCTAATTGTTCGGCGACCTCATGTACTTCATCCCAAGAAAAGCGAAGTTTATTTACCAAAAACACTTCCCACAAGCGGTGCTTTCTAATCACAGATACAGCAGCCAATCTGCCATTTTTGGTAAGCTTTACGCCCTTATACTTCTGATAATCAATCAACCCTTTTTCGAACAGTTTTTTAATCATGTCGGTCGCAGAAGAAGCCTTTGTTTCCATTTTCTGGGCAATGGCATTGGTGCTGACCGCCGTTTTGTCGTACTTGGACAAATGAAAAATTGCTTTTAAATAATTTTCTTCTGAAAGCGTGGCCATTTTACTATTTTATACAAATGTAAATAAATTTTTAGTCTTATCTAAATATTGAAGTATCTTTGCACCAATGAGACCCATTAACCGCATCTTATTATTATGCCTGCTAAATGCTCCCTTTCTACACGGGCAGTTGTATAGCATTGAAGGAAAAATTCAATCCATAGACAACCCTTTGGCCTTTGCCAACGTTTTTATTAAAAGACTTGAAAAAGGAACAGTTGCCGATGAAAAAGGCGCTTATAAACTAGAAGGCTTAAGGGCTGGGGTCTATAGCATTGAAGTTTCTTTTACAGGCTATATAAGCGTAAAAAAAGAAATTCAAATCACGAATCAAAACAGAAATATCGATTTTCAATTGGAGGCAGATTCGTTTTTAGAAGAAGTGGTCATCACAGGAACCCGCACCTTTAAACGCAAAACCAACACCCCTGTTATTGTCAATATTTTAAGCAGCACTGCTTTAGACAATGTACAGGCTTGTAATTTATCAGAGGGTTTAAAGTTTCAACCCGGTTTGCGTGTGGAAACAAACTGTCAAACGTGCAACTACACCCAGCTTCGTATGAACGGCTTGGCCGGCGGCTATTCTCAAATTCTTATCAATGGAAGGCCTATTTTTAGCCCACTGACCGGGCTGTATGGCCTAGAACAAATTCCCGTCAATATGATTGAAAGGATAGAAACCATTCGCGGCGGCGGTTCAACGCTCTATGGCTCTAGCGCCATTGGAGGGGTCGTAAATGTAATCACCAAAATCCCCAAATCCAATAATATAGAAATAAGTTATGCTCAACAAAGCATCAAATCGGCGGCCAATGAAAATATATTCAATGGAAATGCAACACTTGTTTCAAAGGACAAATCGACAGGAATCGCCTTATTTGCCAACAAAAGAACACGGGAATATTACGATGCCAATGGGGATAATTTTTCTGAACTTCCTGCGCTGGAAAATACAGCTTATGGAGCCAGCCTTTTCTATTTGCCCAATGAAAATCAAAAATTAGAAGCCAGTATCAGTCACTTAAACGAATACCGCTACGGAGGAGAAATGGTCGACCAGACCGCGCATTTGAACCAACAAGCGGAAGACCGCACCCACGATGTATGGATGGGAAGTTTGGATTATAAAATCAATTTTAATGAGGATAAGAGCGCTCTAATCGGTTACCTCTCAGGGCAGCGAACGAACCGCGACCATTACACCGGAATTTTCCCGGATGATCCGGCGGCAATAGAAACCCATTTAAGCAGCCCGCCTTACGGCATTTCAGAAACAACGACTTTCCAAGGGGGGGCGCAATTCAACTACAGGGTCAATCGTTTTTTTAAAGGCACAAATGTATTTATATTGGGCGGTGAGTATCTTAAAGACGCTGTTTTAG
>NZDM01000063.1 GCA_002690085.1 Flavobacteriaceae bacterium | reverse complement strand
ATTTTTTAAAAATATTATAATATTATAGTAGTGAATTATAATCATAGTTACCTAATACTTATAATTAGTTATAGTAAATTCTTTTTTTCTCGTATTATTGTCTATTGTTTTTAAATACAGCGTTTCTTGCAATAGATCAGATGTTTCAAAGAGAGATTGCAAACGCAGAGCGAATCAAACAAGAAAATCGTGATGTCTTCAAGTGGATATTTCGTTGCGGTTGTTGTACAAGATCCAAAAAAAAAAATTCAACATCCAAATCTTTGACTTGTGAAGAAAAACTTCTTCAAGATTTAATTGGAGTGAATTTATTTCATAATAATGTTGCGTAGCAAAAGCAAAAAAGCTAATTTTTGTTTGTTTTTTGTTTTTTGTTTTTTGTTTTTGTAGTTTTTACATGGTACTCGCTAGGCGGTTGAAGTTTGTTGCAAGTTCGCGCTTTCGAGTTTGCAAGAAACTAGAGTGGTTATCTAGTGTGCTAGTAGGTGTTTTACGACTAAAGTCACTCATTATAAATCTATAAACATTTACATTAGATTCTTGACCCATTCGATGGCAGCGCGCAACTGCCTGATCTTCTACGGCTGGATTCCAGTGCGGGCTCACAAAATATACATCTTTGTATTTCTGAAGATTCAATCCTTCGCATCCAGTATTGATTTGCAACACCAAGATATCATATGTTTCGCTAAGAATCTGTGTTCGCTCTGATTGCTTCGCCCGGCCATCTAATGTACGAATATTGATAGTGCTATCTCGGGATTTCGTTCGATTTACAATCTGATCTATTTCACCACGGAAGTGACAAAACACCAATTTTGGTCTGCTACGGGTGTGTGGGTTTAACAGATGATCACAGACTGCATCTAGTTTGCTAGTTGTCATTCCACTTGTAGAAGCAATCTTTGTTAAAGATGGCAGGATGCACACCTGGCGTGCGCGAATCAAGTGTGGCAATACGCTGCAGTAGGTAGAAGCACCAGACGAAGCACAATGGTTTGTTTTTTCGATTCCGCTGAACGATAATTCACTATGGATACTCTCTGCGAGCTGTTTTTCTTTTTTGCTATTCCATTCTACAGCTACTGTAGTGTCATTTAGCTCGGGGATGTTTAAACCAATCTCGGATTTTGTCCGTCGCAACAGAAATTTCTTAGCAAAATCCATGAGGTTTTCTTGCTTGGTGTAGTAGCCGCTTGGAAGACCCATTGCTGCGCAAAGGCTATACAAATCTTTTTTTTGATTTTGAATAGGTGTCCCGGTCATGAGCCATCGGATCTTTGACTTGAGCTTTCGCATGCCTTGAGATGCTCTAGTTTTGAAATTCCGCACATGATGCGCTTCATCTGCTACGAGACGATCCCACTCAATCTGATGGAGTACAGAATCTGGACGATGATCACGAATTGCTATCATACCATACGTTGTAATAACAATGTCTGCTGCGGTGAGATCATTTATATCGTATTTTCGCACGTTAGCACCATGATACACAATTACGCTGAAATTGCTTGTCATTTTTTTGATGGCGCTTTCCCATTGCTCAAGAAGAACCCTGGGCACGATGATCACCGTCCGGGAAACTGGATTGCACCATATCGTTCCTAACATCTGGATGGTTTTCCCCAACCCCATTTCATCCGCGATCAAGCCACAGTGATATCGCTTCGGTTGTGTCTCAGTTGATTCAGCTTCTGGTTTTGGCGTTTGTGTGCGAAGCTTCTTTTGAGTTGCAACATTAGGAAGCGTGTTGCACTTGAATCCATAACCAGGTATTTTGCTCTGGACTCGAGGCAACGCATACTTGTGCTCTGGATCAGTTGAGTACGGAAATTGGCTTCCTAGAAGTATGCCATCCCGCTCGTGTTCTAAGCACCATTGCACACCAGAAACTTGGTGTGGTTGTAGCATCAACCCGGCTTGCTTTGTGAAGGTTTCAAAGGATTGGGTACAATCCATCTTAGGCACTGGCTTTCTTGTATAGAGGGACTTGGTTGAGTTTGTAATATGGTTTGCTGGAAGCAGGTATGCTAATCACTAATAAAACAAAAAAATGTTCAATTTTATTTAAGAAGATATAAACAATATTGCTACCATTTTTTTAATGAATACTGTCGCGTGTATAAAACATAGTGTTTTTAAAAATGCTAGGGATCTTATAAGCTATTATGATAAAACTACTGGATATGTTCAAAATATTGGTTTAGTTCCCCGGACAATTTTTATTGCAACAAATCTGGTTTATGCTTATCCGCTGTTTATGATCAATTTTAATATAGATTCTGCGATTTTGTTTTTTGTTGGGCTAACCAGCGGAGTATTTCATGGAAAGCAATGCTGTTGTGGAATTTCTAGAGATATTGTTCTTCAGTATATGAGAGCAGATGTTATTGTAAGTTCCACTGGTGGAGCTATTGTTTTTTACAATAATGCCTCAAATATTGATCAGCATGTTGTTTTTTACATGATATTTGCGTTGTACTGTTATATACAGGGCGGCTATAACTATAAAAACAGCAAGATGTATATTATATATCATGGATTGTGGCATTTATATTCGGGATTAATGTTTATTTATTTGCTAACATAAAATTGAATTGTGTTTAATAAGTTTTGGTAATCCACCCCCTGATCTAAGCACATTCTGTATAAACTATGAATCTGACTTCGTCTATGAACCTGACTTCGTCTATGAACCTGACTTCGTCTATGGACCTGACTTCGTCTATGAATCTGACTTCGTCTATGAACAATGATATTACCAGTTTCCAAGCGGTTGGTAATATGATTGGTATTATTACGATGTTTGTTGGATTAGCGATTGTTTGTGATGAATACTTTGTGCCTTCTCTTGAGCTTATTGCAGATCATTGGAAGCTAGCACCAAACGTAGCCGGAGCGACATTGATGGCAGCAGGCGGATCAGCCCCAGAACTATTTACTGCATACGTCGGTACATTTCAAAGATCGGTTGTTGGACTTAGCACCGTAGTTGGCAGTGCAGTGTTTAATGTGTTGTTTGTTATTGGCATGTGTATTATGTTTCAAAAAAAGCCATTGAAACTCACTGCGTGGCCTCTTGCTCGTGATTGTTTGTTCTACACGCTTGCGCTTACTACTCTTACTGTATTCTTTGCAGTAGTTTCACCACAAGTGATCGAGTGGTGGGAAGCTGTCGTACTTCTCGTAGAATATGCAGGCTATGTGTGTTTCATGAAACATAATGATGAGATACAAGCATGGGTAACTTCGCGCAAAAGTGTTCAGCCTAACAATGCCAATCCATCATCAGATCACGCCCACGCAATCGCCACGTTTCGCCTAGGTGTAGTAAAACTTTTGCTAGACAGTGATAATTTCTGTGAGGCTATTAACATTCGTGTAGTAGCACTGTTTCGTGGAAATGCAGATGAAACATTTGATTCTATTGACACTGATAACAGTGGATCATTGGATCGCAATGAAATGTCTCAAGCGCTTAAAAAACTGCACACTGGAAAAAATGTTGAGATCACGGAAAAACAAATCAATGATACGTTTGATATGATTGATACAGACAATAATAATTTGATCTCTCGAGAAGAATTTACAAAATGGTATATGGGAAGTGAAGAACGCCTTCTTGCGGAGGCAGAGCGCGTATTTAAATTTATAAGCGATAACAAAGAATTCATCCATGTAAGAGATCTGGGCAAGGTGTTTGCAATGCTTAATCCTGGCGCGGATTCTGCACAGCACTCTACTATGAGTAAGCTGGCTCCTGTTGCTGATAGCATTCGACAAGCCGACGATACGCCGTCATTGGATACTGCAAAATCAGTGACATATGATGATGTTGATTTGGAACTTGCACAAACCACCGACGCCGTTATTTCATATGAAGAGTTCTTGTCGTGGTACAAAAATAGTTTGCTGTGGAAAAATAATGTGGCGAGAGCGCAGGTAGAGGCCGAAGAAGTGAATGGTGTGGATATTTCGTATCCTTCTGATACTAAAAGTAGAATTATATGGTTTATGACTATTCCATTATTGCTTGCATTTAAATACACAATCCCGGATGTTCGCAAGCGGGGCGGCGATAAGTGGAAATATGCTGCTTTTGCAGTATCTATTTGTTGGATTGGCGTTATGTCGTATTGGATGGTGTTGTGGGCGGAAAATGTGGGCAGTTATTGCAACATACCAGTGAATGTGATGGGTCTTACAGTGCTGGCTGCTGGCACGAGTGTGCCAGATTTGATTTCAAGCGTTATTGTTATGCGTCAAGGAGAGGGAGATATGGCGATATCATCCTCGATTGGAAGCAATATATTTGATATTCTTGTTGGGTTGCCCTTGCCTTGGCTTTGTTTCTCGATATTCTATGGTGAATCATCTGAAGTGCATGCTGATAATCTTACTGTTTCCTTGCCTATTCTTATTGGAATGCTTATTTCTGTAGTATCTGCGATCCATGTTTCTGGATGGGTAACACATCGTGTTCTTGGTTATATCATGTTTATGCTATATGCTGTATTCGTAGCACAAGATCTGCTTCGTTCCGATTGGGATTAGATTGTACATAATAAAAATAGTTTGTGACAAAAAAAGCAATTTTAAAAAAAAAATTGAACCCTTTTTTTTCAAATTGATTTAAAGCACCGCGCAAAAGTTATATTAACCTATGAGCAACTCAACAACAATGAACTCTTCCACGACGATGAACTCTTCCAAGACGATGAACTCTTCCAAGACCCCCATGCCAAAGATGGCATCTGGGCGATCAAAGATGACAACCTTGCAGAGGAAGCAGATTTCTGTACCTTCTACCTTGATGGGTGCAGTTATTGGTCGTGGCGGAAACACCATCCGCACTCTGCAGCGCGAATTGGATGTACGAATTCAGTATGTAAATTCGCCAAATAAGCCGCTTACGATCTTGAATGTGCAAGCAAATTTGCCTGATCCAGAGGAGTCTGCTGACCGCATTGCGATTGCAGAGCGTCGAATCCAACAGATTCTGGCACGGGCAGCTCCACCGCCACCGAGATCGGTGCAACCTTATGTTCCGTTTCGTGCGCCGCCCTCGAATAACTCTGAATATTCAGAGCGTTCTTCGCATGCGCAACGTCAGCCACGTCATCGGCATCATAAGCATTCACAAAACACTGTGAATGCTGCTATTTCTCAAGCACTCAATTCTGGAAATCCTAAGAATTGCAAGCCTGTTGAGAAATCCGTATCGGATGCTAGTGTTGTAGATGATGATTCTAGCTGGACTACAGTTTCACGAAGCAGTGGTAAGAAACGCCAGCGCGCGACCATTACCACTGTGCCTGTACCAGATGATACTAGTGAAGATGTTAGCATTAACCAAAGCGCGGCTATTGGAGGGAACTTCTCTGCACTTGACGGAGATTCCTCTGCGTCAGAGGAGGATACAGAGTATCCCGCGTTGCCTAGCGCTGCTAATCCCGAGACTCTTGTGGAATTTACTCTACAAAAACCGACTCTGGTGCGCGCGGGTGCATGCAATACTAGTGAAAATGTATTTACTCCGTCTCCTCAGCCTCAATCAAAAGAAGCTTCAAATTTATGGGGAGACTATTCATCTGATGATGATGATGATGATGCACAGTAATGAAAAAAAATAAAAATAAAAATGAGAAAAAATAAAAATAAAAATTAGCTTTTTGCGTTTGCTATGATTTTTTTGCGTTTGCTATGCTTTTTTGCGTTTGCTTTTTTTTGCGTTTGCTCTAAGAAAATAGATAGATTATATCTGCATATATAGCGCTTGCAGAATATACTGGATGTTTAAAGATATCGTCATAGTAATGGCGTGTGTTGTATATCCGTTCAATGTACCATGTATTGATAATCATATAAAATGTGATAAATAATGAAGCAAATAGCATATCAATGATATTACACGAATAAACTAATGCGCATAACGCTATAATAAAGATTTCTATGATTATACTAAAAATTCCTGGTAATATATAGCTGATATCAGAACTTGAAACTACACACCATTTACAGTACATGCAAATATATAATAAACAAGCGGTTAGTGTTATTGATGTTATTATTACAGTGTTGTTTAGAACTGGCATAATAGAAAGACTTGCAAACATGCTAATTGCAAGTGTAAAGCATAAATAAGATATCTTTCTTGCAATTATGTATTTGCTAATGTGCATTACATAAATTGGCGGCAAGATGCTTAGAACTATAATCCATTTTACCCACGGTTGCTTTACATAGATAACATGAGGCGCATGATGCATTGTAAGAATAATGGCGGTAGATATAGAAGAGCTTAACAAAGTCCATAAAAATGTGTTTAATATATACTTATTTTTGCATGGTTTTTCTAGATTTGCAATAGGCGCGGCTTTCGTTAATTGCATTATGCGTAAAGAATATTGATTAATATCATGAAATAGATATTAATCAATTTTGTTAGCAAATATCAAATATGGTATCAAATATGGTATCAAATATGGTGCTGTGTGCAAGATATGCACAGATAAGCTGTTTGCTTATCTCGATTACAACTTATATTTACTGCCTAGCCATGTATTGAATTGATTAAAAACAATTGCTCCACGTGTTATAACACTATTTTGCCATCCAAGAGAATATATACAGAAAACATCACGTAGTTTGCATTCGCGGTCTAAAAGTTTTTGAGACAATGAAGCAATATCCGGCTGTGTTTTTTTAGTCCAAAAATAAACAGAGGATTCGCCGCGGATTTTGATCACCACATCTATTTCGGGATATGTGCCAAATTCTTGCACAGCAACTAATGTGTTTGGCACAGCTAGCTCTCTTTTGTAAGAATTAATGGTGTTTCCATGTATTTTGTAAGATATGCTTTTTTCTGGGTCACGCACCTGTATATGATCGTAATGATTTGTGACATCGCTCAATTGAGTATATTCTTTTGGACCATTGCATAATAGAGTATCTATTCCCATTGGCCCTATTCCAGTATGGACATCTAATATTGCTAGTTTTTCGACATTCTCTGGCATTGTTTTTTTCAAAAATTCAGTTAATAGTCTGTGACTGTTAGCCACTTTAGTTCCACCAAAAAATATTCCTTTTGGAAATTTGTATTGCCCACCAACAACCTTTTGTTTTATATCACTTTTTCCGAATCTTGCAATAAAATACGCCATTTTAATCTTCTCGCTCATGGTTAGCGTACATGTTGTACGGTCTTCCTCTGGATTTAACCAACTATTCATATCAGAATATACTTCTGTTGGTGGCTCGCCTGTTAATTGTTTAAATTCTTCTTCGGTACAATAATTGCGATTAAGATCTATGTTATCTTCATTAAATCTGCGCCCATATTTCATTCCATATGGATTCAAGCAATGTACAAATATGATTGTTGGACCGTCATAAGACTCGCTAATTATTCCATCTGCTACCATTCGCTCAATCAAATATATTTGAATTGCGCTGCCGGCATAAGCTTCTACGCCGTGTGTTCCGCTTATGTGTAAAAATACCTGTTTTTTATTACCCCATAAAATGCCTGTGTTAATTGTTAGATTGTCATCGTAATCACATGGTATTTGTATTTCAGATGTTTCTAGTTTATGATTCTTACACAACCTAACAAATTTTTCTCTGGCTTCATCATATGATTTTGAAAAATATCTATGAAATATGTTGCTTTCTGAGTTGGAGGAGTCTGACGCTTCAGAACTAGCTGGCGTTTCTGTTGCACTAGGTGGCGCTTCTGTTGCACTAGCTGGCGTT
>NZDM01000062.1 GCA_002690085.1 Flavobacteriaceae bacterium | reverse complement strand
TTATGGTAGAAATTTTTTAATTCCTAGTGGTCAGGCAGTGTTAGCAACAACTTCAGCAAAAAAAGTACGTGCTGAAAATTTAAAGCAACGCGCCTTCAAAGAAAAGAAAATCATTGAAGATGCTCAAAAAGTAGCTGAAAACATCAAGGAGCTAGAACTAAAAATCACGGCCAAAGTGGGCAGTGGCGACAAACTCTTCGGATCGGTTAACAATATTGATGTAGCGGCTGCACTAGAAAAAGCAGGTCAAAACATTGAAAAAAAATTTATCACTGTTAAAGGTGGTAATGTAAAACGATTGGGGAAATACAATGCTCAGATTCGATTGCATCGCGATGTGAATGTTGAGTTGCCTTTTGAAATTATTGCTGAAAAAGCATAATAATCAAACTCAAGTTTATAGTTTAAAAGGCCTGTTTAATCGACAGGCCTTTTTTTAAGTTTAAAAAAATGAAGTACAGACGACTTAGCAAAGAACAATTTGAAGAATTGCACAAAGAATTTATTAATTTTTTGGCTTCACAATCTATTACTGCAGCAGAATGGGAAGTGCTAAAGTATCAGAAACCAGAAGTTGTTGAAGCTGAGATGGATATTTTTAGTGATTTGATATGGGAAGGTGTTTTGGATAAAGTTTTATTTTTAGAAAATATTGCACCCCAACACATGTATTTATTTCATGTTAAAGAAAACGCTATCGCCTTGATTGGGCTAAAACTCAATATTAAAACTGTAGATTTAACTACAAAAGCCGGCTTCTCTTGGCTGCGTGAGAATTTGATGTCTGATACTGTAGAAATTTTTGATGCTGAAAAGCAAATTAAAGAGGATAAAAAGATACAGATTTTTGAATTGATAGAAAAGGGTGCGCAGATAACTAAGGGTGAATTGTTTAAGTATTTTGAGCAACTCATTGGTTAGCATCTTAAAAAATCAGATATTTGTCAATAAATAAGCGTTATGGCTTCTAAACCACGCATTTCTAAAGGAACGCGAGACTTTAACTCGCAACAGATTGCCAATCGCGATTACATTTTCAGTACCATAAAGTCAAATTTCAAACGCTTTGGTTTTGCACCTATCGAAACACCCAGCTTTGAGTTGTCGGAAACCCTCTTGGGAAAATACGGAGATGAAGGCGATCGTTTGATTTTTAAAATTTTAAACTCTGGTGAAAAGGTTAAAAAAGCGGATTTAAACGCCTTAGAAAACAACGAACTTGCACGCTTTTCAAATTCACTCTCTGAAAAAGCATTACGTTACGATTTAACCGTACCATTTGCACGTTATGTTGTACAATATCAGAATGACATTACCTTTCCTTTTAAACGTTATCAAATTCAACCTGTTTGGCGTGCCGATCGTCCTCAAAAGGGGCGCTTCCAAGAATTTTTCCAATGTGATGCCGATGCGGTTGGTTCGGATTCCATGTGGCAAGAAGTTGAATTTATACAGTTGTATGATGCTGTTTTCTCAGACTTAAAATTAAAAGGGGTAACTATTAAAATTAACAATAGAAAAATTTTAGCAGCTATTGCAGAACGCATTGGAGCTCAAGACAAGATCATAGATTTTACTGTGGCTTTGGATAAGCTGGATAAAATAGGCGCAGTAAAAGTAAAAGAAGAGATGCTTTCTAAAGGTATTTCACCCGATGGTATCGCTTTGTTAGCACCCCTTTTTAAGATTGATGGCGATTTTAAGGCACAACTCAAAGCCTTAAATACTTTGTTGCGCAACTCTGAGATTGGTAGGGAAGGACTTTCCGAGCTAGAATTCATAGCCGACAAAATCAATGATTTGGGACTCAAAACAGCCACTCTAAAATTAGATATTACACTCGCACGTGGTCTAAACTACTATACAGGTGCTATTTTTGAGGTCTCTGCGCCTGACACTGTTGCCATAGGGTCTATTGGCGGTGGTGGGCGTTACGATGATTTGACCAGTATTTTTGGACTCAAAGGCGTGAGTGGAGTAGGTATTAGTTTTGGCCTTGACAGAATCGCACTTGTTTTGGAAAAATTGGGACTTTTTCCAGAAAATAATACCCAAACAACCCAAGTATTATTTGCCAATTTTGGACCTGAAGAAAGTCTTTATTCTTGCAAAGCCATTCAATCTTTGAGATCCAATGGTATTGTTGCCGAGCTCTATCCTGATGCACTTAAGTTGAAAAAGCAAATCACATACGCCAATAAACGCAATATTCCATATATAGTTTTGGTTGGAGATCAAGAAATGAACTCCAATACTTTTTCCCTAAAAAATATGTTGGATGGCAGTCAAAAAACACTGGACTTAGAATCGCTAATTTCACAGTTTAATAACTAAAAAAACCCTTGAATTACAAGGGTTTAAAAGTAGCGTGGGGGAGATTTGAACTCCCGACCTCCGGGTTATGAATCCGACGCTCTAACCAACTGAGCTACCACGCCATAAATGATGGCTGCAAATATAGAAACAAATTGCTGGGCTTTCAAAATAAATCCTTTGTAAAAAATATTTTTTTTCTTTTAAAACTAATAAATTAATGTATATATTGGAAAAATAATTACCACAACTATGAGTACCAAAGTTAAATACGAATTGGAATTTCCAATACAAGCCTCTCCGCAGTTGCTTTACAACTATATTTCAACACCTTCTGGCCTTTCAGAATGGTTTGCGGATAATGTAAATTCAAGAGGGGAGTTGTTTACATTTATATGGGATGATTCTGAGGAGCAAGCTAAATTGTTGACTAAAAAAAATTCAGAGCGAATCAAATTTAGATGGTTAGAAAATGAAGATGACGACTGCTTTTTTGAACTTAGAATTCAGGTAGACAGTATTACAAAAGATGTTTCCATCATAATAACAGATTTTTCAGATGACGATGAGGTTGAGGAATCTAAAATGTTATGGGAAAATCAAATCGCAAGTTTAAAGCAAATTTTAGGCTCACGCTAAAATGCTTAATTTGGCATATATTCACAGCATTTTCTTTCAACATTTATGATTAACATCAACGGGACAATTTTAGAAGATTCCGAAGCCTATTTATCAGTTGACAACAGGGGTTTTGCCTATGGCGATGCAGTTTTTGAAACCATTAAAGTTAACAGCAAGCCTCTTTTTTGGGAAGCACATTATTTCCGACTTATGGCTTCAATGCGCATTCTTCGCATGGAGATTCCGATGCACTTTACTCCTGATTTTTTAGAGTCTCAAATCATGGATTTAGTCGATATACAATCCGAAAAAGCAAAATCTTACAGAGTTAAGTTAACTGTTTTTAGAGCTACAGGAGGTTATTACACACCCACTTCCAATGCCGTCAAATTCACTATTGCTTTAGCACCCTTGTATTCTGACATATACAATTCACATAACGATTCTTGTGAAATAGAACTTTTTAAGGATTATTTTATAGCCCCAAATTTATTATCTACTTTAAAAACCAATAACAAAGCCATAAATGTTGTGGGCAGTATATTTGCCAAAGAAAATAACTATGACAACTGTTTGTTACTAAATACCAACAAAAATATCATTGAGGCCCTTAACGGAAATGTTTTTCTTGTCACAGAAAATGTCATCAAAACACCGCCATTGGCAGATGGTTGTTTAAAGGGTATTATTAGAGATCAATTGATTGAAATGATTTCTAAATCTGACAATTATGATTTGATTGAAACTTCGATTGCTCCATTTGAGTTGCAAAAGGCGGATGAAATCTTTATTACCAATGTCATTCAGGGAATCAAGCCCGTGACAAAATTTAGAAAAAAAACTTACACTACTGAAGCCGCCAAAAAATTTCAAAACAAGCTCAATATGAAGCTGCGATTGGGCTAATTATAGGAGGGGTCTTCAGGCGCATTAGACCAAAGACTGTATTCGCCACCAAGGGCTAACATTTTTTTCTTCCAAAAAGCCGTATCAACTGCTTGAATAATGTTGTCTTTATGGATGTTTTCAGACAATATCCATGTATTGGAACTAAGCTCAGATTGGAGTTGATTGATGTCCCATCCTGAATACCCCAAAAAGAAACGGATTTCGGTTTGATTGATTTTTTCATCTGTGATCAGCCTGGTAACTTTTTCAAAATCACCACTCCAATACAATCCTTTAGAAATTTCTATGCTTTCCGGAACAAGCTCTGCGACTTTATGAATAAAGTATAAATTGTCTTGTTGTACTGGGCCCCCATTGTAGATTGGAAAATTAGATTTAACGTCTGGTATCAAATCCCCAAGTTCAAAATCCAAGGGTTTGTTGAGGATAAATCCAATAGATCCTTCATTGTTGTGTTCTGTTAAAAGTATAATTGATCGATTAAAAGACACATCTCCAATGATAGAAGGTTCTGCAATTAATAATTTTCCTTTTTTAATGATCATAATTCAGGTCTAATTAATTAAAAGTAGTGATTTAATTTTAATTTTTTTTAAATGGCTCTTTTTTCTAAATCATTTTTGCATTCGTATCAAATTTGAACCCATTTAAAAATTCTTTAACATCCATTTGTTTTTTCCCAGGAAATTTGAAGTTAGTTATACGGATATATCCATTTTCAACACAAATTACAATAGAGGTCTTGTTTGTAATTACAGTTCCAATATTATTTGAATGCGGGTTATTTTCATATTTAACCTCATAAATTTTTATGTTTAATTTATCTGAACCATTTTTTAGCAAAGCCCAAGCACCAGGATAAGGATTCAAGCCACGGACGAGATTTTGAATGTCTACACCACTTTTTGACCAATCAATTTTACAATTGTTTTTGTGAAGTTTATGGGCTGTTTTAAGTTCTTTTTCATCTTTCTGAATGCTAGTTGCAACAGATCCGTACTCAATATGATTTATGGTTTTTAAAATCAATTCCTGACCCTTTTTCATGAGTTTATCGTGTAAGCTGCCAGCTGTATCGTCATCCAAAATAGAAACCTTAGACTGCATAATAATGGCTCCAGTATCAATTTTGTCGTCAATGTAAAATGTCGTAACGCCTGTTTCATTTTCTCCATTTATAATGGCCCAGTTGATGGGTGCTGCTCCTCTATATTGCGGCAATAGCGATGCGTGTAAATTAAAGGTGCCAAGTGTAGGCATCTCCCAAACTACTTTAGGAAGCATCCTAAAGGCCACAACTACTTGTAAATTGGCTTCTAGTGCGCTGAGTTGGGCTATAAAATCTGGGGATTTTAAATTGTTTGGTTGTAAGATATTTAAGCCCTGTTTTTGCGCATAATTTTTTACTGCGGATTGCTTTATTTTTTGACCACGTCCTGCAGGTCGGTCTGGAGCAGTGACGACTCCTACGACATTATACCCACCTTTAATAACCCCTTTCAGCATATGAACTGCAAAGTCAGGTGTTCCCATAAAAACAATTCGAATATTTGTAGTGGCTTTCATAAAATTTGATACTGACTTGAATTTGTGAGTTTAATCTTTTGGTTCTCCGTTAAATACTGCAATATTATAATTATTTTATCATCTTCTAAAGTACAAATTTCCAGCAATTCTTTGGAACTCAATGGCTTTTTTTCAAGGGCTTGAAGCACACATTTGATTTCCTTTTGAGAGCATTTATTATTCACTAAGTTATTCATAGTGCAGACATTGCATATTCCGCAGGGTTTCGCTTTCTTTTCATTGAAATAGGTGAGGAGTTGAAGACTTTTACAAACTAAATTGTTCTCCAGGTATTTCAATACTGCATGAAATTTTTTAAGTTTTATTTTATTTTGATTTGAAACCGATTTTGAAATTCTGTGAATTGTTTTTTCATCTTCTCTTGGGACTATAAATGTGATTTGCGCATCGGTCTCAATCTTTTCAAATGCCACAGCATTCACAGATTTTATACGCTCTAAAACCTCCAAAATGGCTGAGATTTTAAGCCCTGTTTTGGTTGTAATTTTTTCTAAATCAATAGCTGTTGATTGGCCAAAGACCCCTTCGTAGGTTCTGAGTATAGCTTTGGTAACATTGTATTCTCTAGTATCCTTTTCAACCAATGATTGGAGTGTTTTATTAGATACCAAAAATTGAATGGTCAATTTGTTTTCTCGAAGCGTCTCAAAGACCAATACTCCGTGGCTTTCTAAAGTTTTAAGCGCATTAAAGGTTTTGCGCTTGGATACCTTATAAATTTCGCAAAATTTATCAAAATGCAGTCCTAGCCTTTTAGTATTATAGTCTCCATAAGCAATTTGAAAGTAGGTGCATAATTTCTTGTAAATTAATTTTAAAAAGGGAACATCTGGAATTAGATTTTCCAACCAAGGCTTCATATTCAACATAGTATCTGGACCTGTTATCAAATAAGCAAAAGCTTTCTCTCCATTTCGTCCTGCTCTTCCTGATTCTTGATAATAAGCTTCTAAGCTATCAGGTATGGTAAGGTGTATCACCATTTCAACATCACTTTTATCAATGCCCATACCAAAGGCATTGGTCGCTACCATGACGCTAAATTTGTTATTGATCCAATCTGAATACATAACTTCTTTTTTCTTAAAGCTCATGCCACCATGGTAGAAACCACTAGAGATTCCTTGAAGTTCTAAAGTCGTTGCCAGTTGCTCTGTTTCAATCCGGCTCCGAACATACACAATAGCACTGCTTTTGAGCTTTTTTAAAAGGGAAATGGTTTTGTGTTTAGGATCTTTAATAGTCATCGAATGGTAAGATAAATTAGACCTAAAAAAAGAGCTTTTAAATACTTTTGGTTCCAAAAACCCCAACTGTTCTGGGATGTCCTTAATCACGTGTTTTGTTGCCGTTGCCGTCAATGCGATCACACCAGTGTGTGGACACAAGGTTCGCAGTGTTTTGATATTTCTATAAGCGGGCCGAAAGTCGTGGCCCCACTCACTGATGCAATGGGCCTCATCAACCGCAATCAAGCTTACCTTCATGGATTTAATCTTGGCTTGAACCAATTTATTTTCTAAGCGTTCAGGAGATATATATAAAAATTTATAATTTCCAAAAACACAATTATCCAACATTCGCTCCAATTCACTGTAGTGATTGACATTGGTTAAGGCCATGGCCTTTATAGCCTTTTGATTGAGCGTTGCGACTTGATCTTGCATTAGGGCAATAAGTGGAGAAACTACAATGCAAATTCCTTCTTTGATTAGCGCTGGAACTTGAAAACAAACTGACTTTCCACCCCCTGTTGGCAACAGGGCCAAGCAATCTTCATTTTTTAAAACGCCTTCAATAATTTTTTGCTGATTTGGCCTAAAACTAGTATGGCCCCAGTATTGCTCTAAAATTTGAAGCGGGTGCAACATTGTGTTAAATATTATTTAGAATGAAATCTAATCGATTCTGTAGGGTAGATTGCGGCACCTCAACTAATTTATAATTAAAGCTTGTATACCATTTTATTATGTATTCGTGAATTTCTGTTGCTTGTTCAAAAGTTTCATAGCGCTCATTGTCCTGAATGTATATGTCTTTCCAAGGCATTAAAATAAAAACTTTATCGTATTTGTGTTTTTTACAACTATTAATAAATTCTTCAGAGTAATTAGAGTCAATGTAATCTAAATAGGCAATCACATCAGGCAATCCTCTGTCAAAAAACACAAAAGGACTGTTTGCAGTATTTGCGTCAATAAATTGTTTTTTTCTTGCTCCCAAAACTTGCTCGCTGAACCAAATAGGGTCTTTCAAAAATAATTGATCTACCCCCTCATTTTGTGCTTTCAACGTAATTTTTCTTGAAATTTCTTCCATACAAACATGGCCTTTGTTCATCAATTGGTTTATGATTGAAGTTTTGCCAGAAGATGGACCACCAATAATCGCTATTTTTTTTGTTTTTGAACTTAAAGTCATGGTATTTGTAAAATTCGTGATTTAAAAGTTAAATAAAAAATATGACTTGATGTATATTTGTAGTATTAATTAAGTAAAATGCAATCACCTAATAATTCTGAAGAATTTTACAGCAAACTCAAATCGCAACTGTATGAAACAACTTCTTGGCCCTCAAAATATTTATTTAAATTTATTATCAAATCAGATCCTGTCAAAATTTCAAAAATTGAAATTTCTTTTGATAATATGGGAGCCGTCATTACGAGTTCTATATCAAAAAACGGCAAGTATACAAGTGTTTCTATTAATGTTAAAATGAAAAATCCAGAAGCCGTTATTGAAAAATATTTGCAAATAGGAAAAGAAGTTAAAGATGTAATTTCTTTGTGATACATCTATATTAAGACTCGTTTCTGTTTAATTTTTTGTACTTTGCAAACGCATTAAAATAAAAAATAAATGACAATCTTGACAGATCAATTAGAATACAATACAGAGCGTGA
>NZDM01000061.1 GCA_002690085.1 Flavobacteriaceae bacterium | reverse complement strand
ATTATTTTGATAACCATGCAATGTTTTTAATTTTTCTCTATGCTCATCCAAAATTACAATATCAATATCATCATCCCAAGGCAACATTTTTTTATTAAAATACCATCCAATTAAGGAACCATGCATTATAATACAAGGAATATCGATTTTATCAAATATATTTACTGTCTCAAATAATAGGATTTTTAATTGTGATTGTATATTATTTTTAGATAAATTAATTTTACCATAACGAAAATCTAAATGGGGATTATTTTTCAATTCCTTAAAAAATTTCATATATACATATATATATAACATATTTAATTTCGTTTAGAACAAAAAACAATTAATTAGTTTGAAGTATATATATATATTTATTTTTGTATTTTTTCAAAGGTCTTTTCTTTGTAGAAAATTCATTATAGTATTCAATTGCCAATAATTTATTTCTTGAACAGTTATGAGGGTTTTCTGACATATAAAATAATGTAAGATTTTAAATCTGAAACGGGTTAAAAGAACGCACGCAGATCTTGATGGCCTTCTGCCCGTTTAATATATTCATCAAACAATAATATTTTTACTTCTTTATTTCTAAGAGCTTCTTCTTTTTTAATATATTGAATTTCTGTATCACATTGTTCTTTTAAAGCTGCTAGCTGCTTTTTCCAGGTTCGCAATGTGTGACCTTTTCTACGTTTAAATCCAGGCAAATCTTCTAGAACAAGCGCAAATAGTTGCTGCAATGGCTTCATCAACTGATTTGTGATGTAAAATTCATAATTTAGTTTTAATCCTTGCGATTGAATAAACGCAGGTGTTTCTATTTTTTCCCCCTGCAAAGCTTTTCTAGATGGATTCTTAAAATAAGCAAATGCAATACGGTCACCTGGCCGAGGTTTGTTACCTGGTTCTCGTCGCCCTATTCTATCGGCAAGAACCTTGTGTGCGATTTGACGCGGATTTTTGTAATGCGACCTTAGTGATTTAGTTATAATCAGTTTTTCCAATCCATATTCGCCTGCAACTAATTTCGCAAGAGATTCACGCATAAATGCAATCGCTTTTGCAACATTTTGATCTTTCATCAACACGTCAATTACGCCACCATAAACATCTTTTACAATAGGCGCATTATCACGCCGTTTTAATACAATACCCATCGACTTTCTTTTGCATTTTTCGGGATCATCCTCATATAGCATTCCTACATACCGTTTTTTAGATAATAAGCACCACGGCAAGAATGTTTTTTCATATTCAAGATCGTGTGGAGGTTTCAGAAATGATGTTGCGAGTTTTCCTGCACCCTTAGCTAAATCAATCGTCATGCGCAATGCTTTTTTACCTACAATAGGAACACCATCCAATGTTTTTAAATTAAACTTGAAGAACACAGAATCTGTGTCCCCATACACATATTCCGCATTTGTCATAACTTTTTCGCCACAGGTTTCTACTACCCGGTTAGCGTATGATTTTTCAAGTAGCGTTTTTGCATATGTTAATAGCCGCCGGCCCACAGCAGTTGTACTAGCTGCACAATCTTGCTCATAAAAGGAGCTTGTTTTTGCACCAGTTCCGCCATATAAAGAATTAGCAGTTAGTTTAATACTTAACTGACGCTTGTCTAATACATTCTTCATAAATGGATCTGTGACAGTTGCAATTTGTTTTCTAGTAGCTTTTCTAGCTGCAAGCAACTCTTTTAATACAGATGGCATAATCCCATATTGCGATTCTCCCTTGGAATTTTTGGGAAACTGAGCAAATCTACAAATTTTTTTACCTACAACAATCTTTTCCATAGCAGAACTAGTAGCTTTTTTTCGCCATCGATAGGTATCATACTCAATATCTACGTATTTATACGTATCTAGATTGTCATATACAAATTTTCCATCTTTTTTAATACCGGTTTCTTTTATCAGCTTTCCCGATAAATCATACTCTTTTGACCATACCTTAGTATCATGTGAAATGTTTTCACTTATCATAGACGACGGATAAAGCGAACTATAATCAACGCATGCTACCGGTGTATCTAAATACAGCCCACATTTAGGTGCTAATACAATCGCTCCTTCATACGCCTCATTTGAAGGCGCTTTTGGAATCACTGGCATTAGAGTGCCTTTTTCTTGGCATTTTTTCGCAATATAACTTGTTAGTTTTATCCCTTGGCCTCGCATCACCAAGAATTCCAACGGAACGCTACACAAAGATGCCATCTCAATAAATCCAGTCAAAACATCAATCTTGCGAAATAGTTGCTGCACTAAGTTGCAATCCTGCACACAATATTTTGCAATAGTAGCTCTGGAATCATCATCACCATTCGTCATTCGAAAGATGTCTTGCGGAGTAACATCATCTTTTGCCAATCCCCATCGCACAAGCTTTGACATGTTAGGCTGCTCAATGCCTTCTATACTAAAACAACCTGCGTCATGATCTACCTTAGTCACCTTGAATTTTTTGCCGCCTTTATACATCTCGCTAGAATGCGCAATCTCTTCAAAACATATATATGCGTTTTCTTCTAATCCAACTAAATTTCGCGACTCAATACAAGTAGTGTGGGGTGTAGTTTCTGTGTTATGTTGCAATGCTTTTACTGTATCGCCTATAAAATGGCCCGCAACATAATCTAGCTTATATTGTGTTAGCTGATAATCACGTCTAAGATAGTTATAAAGATCTACCTGAAGTCTGCCTGGAATCTCAGCATATCTTAAATCATGCTGTCCGCTAGCAATAACAATCGAGCTTTCTTTTAATCCAGTTCTTTTCGTTTTCCAGTTGTAACTTGTACAAATTTCATAACGTCCCGCTGGCTTGTTACGCGATAACATCAAGAATCTCTTCGCACAACCAAGCTCTACGCATCTATCATACATAAAACTATAATCAAAACCAAAGATGTTGTATCCAATAATGATATCAGGATCTTCACGCTGGATTATATCAGCCCAGGCCAATAGCGTGTTTTTTTCATTTTTACAAAATTGCAGCTCCACATTTGGCAAAGAAGCGCATTTACCATTTACAATACAGTGATTTAAGTAAGGCTTGTCTTGTCCATTCAACATAAAAGTTGAACCAATAAACGTAACTTCATCGCCCTTCAATCTTGGAAAGATCTTATCTAAGCTTGTTTTGATAGCAAGAACTTTTGTTTCGTAGCTATCTGATCCATTCAAAACATCATACACAAGATCGCCGCCTTTATATCTAAGGTATTTGCTACCAAGAGACGTTTGACGAAATGATCCTTCAGATATGTTGTCAGCAGCTCCTGTGTTTGCAATGCCGTCGTGTATATCATCATCTACACCAGGTTCATCTTGCAATACAGCCGATGTTTTTGGAATCAATGACGATAGCCAAGTGTTAATTTTTTCTTCAATATCAATGCCTGATAACGATATAGGATACACATATTCAACATCAGTTAGCCACGCGTGCTGTGTATCTACTTCCATATCAAACGCTTGACGAATGATGTCCGCAAGCATCTTATTTGCAGAATCTATGTCTAGTCCTCCATACTCTGTCCAAATATCAACAATATTTGATGCAAGCTTTTTGTAATCTTTTTTTGCTAATGGAAAATCTCCATGGCTGCTAGATGCTTCAATATCAAAACTACATATCTTATATGGAACAGCCTCTTCTTTATCAGGGAGGGCTGTAATATCATTCACAGATAGCTGATATTCATACTTACACGTAGTAGAACGTGTCCGCGGTTGTTTAATAGACCGCTTGATAGAGATCCATCCTGATGGGCTTATTTTTTTGATGTGAAACATCCGCAGTAGCGGGGGGATCTGAGCTTCATACAAGTATGTCGATTCCATATCAACAATGAACCCTTCTTTCATAAGACGAAGTTCATTCCCAGAATCAGCACGCTTTGGCGATTTAGAATACCAGCAGTTTTTAGCAGCACGCATATCTGCTTCACTTTCAAATTTCAATTGAATAAACGAATGCTGCTTGCCACCATCAAAACCATACAAGGTTTTTCTATGAACAAAATCATAATATATAGGCATATCCGATTTCTTACCAGATGCTCCTATTGCAATTCGCAATGCTGAAACCAAATCGCCTCCAGCAGACTTTTTCCATGAATCTGGAACCTTTACATAAAAGAATGGCTTGAATCCAGATACTGTGATCGATGCTGTCTCGCCCGCACTGTTGATACCAAACATCTGAACAGAGAAGGATTTTAATAATTCTTTGGAAGCATCTCCTGTATCATTATCATCTATGAAATCCCCGGGTTCATCACAATCTACCGCAACATCCTGAGCAGTGAATGTTAAAAGACGAAATTCCATTGAATTAGTCTGCTGGTTAGTTTAATTTACACACATTGTAATTTCTCTAATTCAATTTTTTAAGACTAGCTAGGTTGGTTTTTATCACGTAGTACATATATATACGTTGAAATGTATGACGGTGCAGAAATTATGGCTATAATAATGATAATAGTGATCATGCTATTTATGTTTCAAATAGTTATTAACTGGTCAGGAATGACTATCTTTCCAAGCAGACAAGAGTCTTTTACAGCTGAAATTAATTCTAATTCAGTTGCAAATGTGGAAATGACAAACAATATTGATATAAGCAATGATCCATCATTTGGCTATCAAGCTAAAAAAGGCTGTGGCATATGTAACCCTTTGCGCAATCTGTATAATCCCAAAAAGATTTCAGCATGTTGTTTAAAGCCAGCTATTCTGCCGCGTGTAGGAACCATTCGCCGCCTTGATAAAAGATCTAGTTATGACAAAGATCGCTGTATTACAGATAAAGATTGTCAGGGATTAGATTTAACATATCTTGGTGGTGCTACAGATGAAGTAAAATATATCATTAAAAATAATGATAACACGTTTGACAGTTTAATTTCTCGATAAACAAGTGCCCCTACATAATAAACTTGGGTTATATTATGCTGTATAGCTATATTGAAAAACATCGGAAATTTATAGAATCTGCTGGGGTAGGAGTTGTTGCAACTACTGTTGGTCAGCTTATGCTTTCTGCATATTTAGATGATAAGATAGGCGACGATGCTGCAAATGCAGTAGGATTAGTAACAGATGCAATTATCGATTATGTAGGCCAACAATATGTATTTACTGGCGGGCTCCCTATGACAACTTCTATTGACATAAAGTTCGTATTGGGGAAATTAATCACAATGGGATTTTCACAGGGCGCATTTATGCTTTTAATTTCTAGGACGATTCGCTATGCTAACAAAGTCAAATCAGTGCCTAAAGAATGGATAATAACTGGACTTCGAATAGCTATCAATATTATAACATTTATTACACTGACTTATCCATTACGAAAATATTGGATATATGCAGATCAAGTAAAACATGATTAATTATTAAATATATTCTTAACGAAATGCATGAAGCTTAATAATATATTTAACAGTCAGCTATTTTCTAGTAATATTGCTGTTATCGTTTATTTTTTTTTGATAGGACTTGTGGGTCTTTATTCTAAAAGATTCACAAAAGATCTATTGGCAAAGCACGACTCGTTTTCATTAATGGTATTAGAAGGTATTATAGGTATATGTGTTTTATTGCCCTTTATTCTTTCAATGAAAAACAAAACAATACATGCTAGCGTGAATAAATTCATGCACATGAAATATACAGAATGGTGCATGCTTATTGGGTTAGGATTTTTTGGGATTATGACTGGATATATAGGAACGTTAATACTTAAGAAGCACGAGCCCTCAAAACTATTGATAATAGATATTGTGATTGGGTTAGCTTTAGGATTAATAGGAGATTATTTTTATGAAAAAAAACCTGTAAGATTACGGCAAATAGCAGGTTTAATCATTGCAGGATCTGGTGCTTATTTGCTTATGTAAATCTATTTAAAATGATAAGTGGTTCGACCATTATACAAACATGGCAAAAACTACAACTGCAATCGGAATTGATCTTGGCACAACATATAGTTGTGTAGGAGTATGGCAAAACGACAGAGTTGAAATTATAGCAAATGATCAAGGTAATAGAACGATGCCTTCTTATGTTGCTTTTACGGATACAGAACGTTTAGTAGGTGAGGCTGCAAAAAATCAAGCTGGATCAAACCCAGAAAACACTATTTTTGATGCAAAACGGCTTATTGGTCGTAAGTTTTCAGATACTGCAGTACAAGATGATTTACCGCACTTGTCTTATTCAGTAGTTTCCGGTGCGGATGATAAACCTTTAATTCAATGCAAAACAAAAGATGGTGAAAAGAAATTTCATGCAGAAGAGATATCATCCATGATTCTAGGAAAAATGAAGAGCATTGCAGAGTCTTATTTGGGACATGAAGTTAAGGATGCCGTAGTGACGGTTCCTGCATATTTCAATGACTCACAAAGACAAGCGACAAAAGATGCGGGTGCTATTGCAGGGCTTAACATTCTCCGCATTATTAATGAACCTACTGCAGCTTCGCTTGCGTATGGATTGCAAAAAAATAAAGGAGAAAACAACATCTTGATTTTTGATTTGGGCGGAGGCACGTTTGATGTATCGCTGCTAACACTTGATGATGGAATTTTTGAGGTTAAGGCAACTGCTGGAGATACGCATCTAGGAGGAGAAGATTTCGATAATTGCATTGTAGAACACTGCCAAACAGAAATCAAAAGGCGACTACGAAAAGATATTAGTAAAAATAAAAAAGCATTGCGTCGATTGCGTACAGCCTGTGAGCGTGCAAAAAGAACGCTTAGTAATTCAGCAACCGCTTATATTGAGATTGACTCACTCGTAGATGGTGTTGATTATTCTACAACGCTATCACGGGCAAAGTTTGAGTCTATATGTTATGAGCTTTTCTCAAAAACAATGAAGCCTGTTGAAAAGGTTTTGCGAGATGCAAAGATTAGCAAATCTGAGATTAATGATATCGTTCTTGTAGGCGGATCTACACGAATCCCTAAGATTCAATCTTTGTTGTCAGATTTTTTTAATGGAAAAGAGCTTTGTAAAAACATTAATCCAGATGAAGCTGTGGCATATGGTGCCGCGGTTCAGGCTTCTATTTTAGCTGGTTCTGCAACTGGTGCAGCATCAGAACTATTGTTGCTTGATGTTACTCCGCTGAGTCTGGGAATCGAAACCTCTGGTGGAGTAATGACTGCTTTGATAAAACGAAATACCACCATCCCAACAAAAAAAACGCAAGTATTCTCAACATATGCTGATAATCAAAGCGCAGTGTTGATCAAGGTTTTTGAGGGCGAGCGAGCAAAAACAAAAGACTGCAATTTGCTTGGCACTTTTGAACTTACTAATATTCCACCTATGCCTAGAGGAATGCCTCAAATTGAGATTACGTATGATTTAGATGCAAACGGCATATTGAATGTCAGTGCGATTGAGAAATCAACTGGCACTGAAAATAAGATCACTATCACAAACGATAGCAGTCGTTTAAGTAGTGAAGATATTGAAAAAATGGTTGCAGATGCTGAGGCATACAAAGAAGAAGACGATAAAGTTCGCGAAACCGTAGAAGCTAGAAATGCCTATGAAAATATGGTGTATAGTTCAAAGACTAACATAGACAAGCTACCAGACGAAGCTTCTAAATCTAGCATAACTAGCCTTTGTGATGAAGCATTGCAATGGCTTGATAATAATATTGATGCTGATAAAGAGGTTCTCAATCAAAAAACAACTGAATTTCAAGAAAAAATGCAGGAACTCATGAAATCAGCAGGTGCTGGTGGTATGCCGGGCGCTGATGGTATGCCGGGTGTTGATGGTATGCCGGGTGCTGATGCCAACACTGCACCAGTTGTAGAAGAAGTTGATTAATAACGGCGATATGTACGAGCAGCTCTGCTAGTCCGGCGATGATGTCTTCGGTGTTTTGTTGCCGCATGCCGACGAACGCGATGATGCTTTCTACCACGCGTATGTTTTTTATGTTTGCGATGGTGCTTAACTGTATGCTTGCGACGGCGTTTTACTGTGCGTTTGTGTTTGCGACGACGGCGACCGCCTGTCATTGAAAGGGGTACATTATTACCAAGAACTAGCGTGGCATCGTCTTCATCATTCTCTTTATTATTTTCTTCGATAACTGTTTTTATTAGATCATCTGCGCTTCTAGGGCCATTGTAATTTTTAACCGTTCCGTTTTTGCTTCGCGAACGAAACGTTGGAACGCCCTCGATGTTTTGAAATACTGGTTCCGCAGAAACAGGATCATCTGGATCGCTAATTGCATCTGAATCCACAATCACGACCTGAGGCTGATTATCTATTGGATCTAATTTATTTTCTATCGTTTCAAACACGCCATCCTCTTTAAGCTTGTCACAATGTGGGCAACCCGGACGAATCACTACAAATAGCATACCAATGGTTGCATTTTTTAAAAGATTGTGTAGCTTCTTAGATTGACGACCGCCGATGTAAGCCACTGATTTAGTCATTTATATAAAATAATCAGATTATAAATAGATAATATTGTATTCTATAGAATATTATCTACCCAAACTATAAATATGCTAAACTGCTTTGTCATCTTAATAGTAGTATTATTAGGCGTATATTATATGTTAAATCCAAATGGCCTTCATGATACTAAACACACCGCATCAAATATAGAAACATTCGATGATTCCAAGCCTAAAACCAAGTTGCCTCCAACTCGGTGTCCAAACATTTTAATACAAAAAGGAAACGCGTTTTATTTATACAATTCGAGAGTTACAAAGGTTCCTGGTGTAAATCCAATTCGATTTGATAGCTTGGAAGATTACTCTATTTTTGTGCAGTGGCAAAAAAGCCAAGGGATCATATGTCCTGTGTTATTTGTGCAACAAACATATGACGCACAAGGAGCGCCTGTTTTTAAGACTAGAACCTCTCCTTTTAACTTGCAAGGCGGATTGCAAGATCACATTATTGGTGGAAATTATTCTGCTATGCAAAGCAAATTATTTGATGCGGGTCGTGATGATCCGCCCTATAATCAACATAGTTATCCAGCATATGATCCACTAGATCAATATATTGGATTAGACACTCCATTAGATAAGATGTTTCACGACTATGAAACCCCTCTAAGTCCAAATCCAATGGATGCAAATTGGGGTGGTCCAAAATTTACTGAAATGCTGGTAAAGGGTGGTTACTATCGTGGAGATGAGTAATCCTAACAAAATTTACATAGCTAAATGGGACCCTGAGGATTTAGCTATTGCCGTAGGAGTTCCTTCGCCACATCCGGTGAATGCCGCCTTGCTGTTCAAATAATCAATTGCATTATCACATGCACCAATAATGTCTGTTAGATCGCGAACATTCTGTGCCCATGTAGAGTAATTTTCAGAATTAACCGGTGAGCACGGGTCATCCGAGGGGGTCCCTTTACTTACCGCAGAAAGTAAATTCATTAACTTCCAATATGCATATTGATGAACATTGCAAAGATCTTTTTTATAGAGTTCTTTATCGGTATTTAATTTTTTGAAAGAGTCGTGCCATACCTTGTTCGGCTTGGGGCAGTCAGCAGCACCACTTGTACGAACAAGTTCTCCAGGTTCTTGGCTGCTATCTTTATCAGCATCATCTTTCTTATCATCATCCTCTTTATCATCTTTATTTGCCAATCCTTCCCTGATAACATGGTTAGCTTTATTAACATCACTAAGATATTTAGATATCATATATATAATTAATATGCCTACTGCTATCACAGCTATGCATGTTTTTTCATTGTCTTCCATACAATAAATGTGTAAAAATATTTCACAATTGTTAATAATTATATATATATATTATGAATTGCACTTCATGATGTATTTTAATATGTTTTGAATAGCAGTCTTCGATATTTTCCTAGATTTTCCGGTAGCTGTTGTTATTTTTAGATCATCATAGGTGTTGGGATTTTTAGATAGTTGCTCTATCATGTTTTTTAATGAGCCTGCCTCTTGTATAATTGCATTTGCAATAGTCGGACTAACGCTTGGTATTTGCATCAACATGATCTGACCTATGTTTTCGCTTGTAATACATTTTGTTTTGGCTTTTTTAGCAACCATCACGTAATTTTGCGCATCGATATTATTATTATTTTTTTCTATACCTGCATTTTGATTCATTTTTCTAGCAAGACACAATAACCATTCTGCCGATTCTGCTAATGATCCTGTTCTATATAATGAAAATCCTTTGATTTGAGAAATAGATGCCAGACTGGTTACAAGAGTTGTTCGAGGGATCCCGCCTGGTCTAGGAGCATATGTTTGAAAAGACCCTTCTATCAAGTAAATAATATTATGATTCGGAAGCTCACATGCGTTCAGTCTATATCCTTGCTCTGCATATCTGCCATCTGATATACTTGCTGCAAGATCTCGCAATGTTTTTCTTTCTATCAATATCAACAATTCACCTAAATTATTACATATTGCAATATCGCCCAATGTTAATTGTTCTGATGTTATTTTTATGTCACTATATAGATTTTTAGCATCGTTTTCTTTACGATTATTACATGCTTTAATCAAGTCTTTTTCTCTGCAATCTAGTTTAATAAGCATTCGTGTGTGATAAAAATGCTTATTAATCATGTTTAAGTGATTTCTTTAATGTATTTATTTACAACTGAAGATTCATAACATTACGGTCGCTTTTTTGACGACGCTTTGTCCGTACTGGGGCAGCAGGTGATGTTTGCATTTGCTTTATTTCGGATACGCTAACTGTGCTGTTGGTATCACCGCTACCACTAGGAGGCACCTTAATAGATTTACTTTTAAGACCAGCTATTAGCTCACTTACATCAGAAGGGCCTTTCATTTCAGCTCTAGTAGATGAAGATGCGGGTCCAAATCTAGACTCTAAAGATTCGCCATCGCCACTAAGTCCCGATGCTCTTGACTTTGACATATCACGTGGATTCATTGGCCCGCTTCGCTGAGATCGCAACTGCGCTTTTGATACTGGTTCAGGTGGAGGGCCAGGAGCTACATTAGCATTCATGGTTGGACGATCCTGCATAAGGCCGCTCATAAATCCACCAAATCCAGGATGCTGCTGACCCATGCTATCTGCTGCGGCTTGAGTAAATTGCTGCATAAGCTCTGGATTTTGGCGCATGATATCATCCATGCCAGGCATGGCCGACTTAAACATTGTGTTTGTCATATGAACCATAATTGCAGAACCGCCTAATTGGAATAACAGCTTTAGTTCAGGTGCCATTTTTGCCTTTGATTTGTATTTAGCATGCAGTTCGCTAAATATCTCATCATAGTCATCTAAATTCTCATTTACTTGCTCAGCCCATCCATCTAGTTTTACATCAAATGGATCAAATCTGTTGTTTAAAAATTCTAATCCTGTTACTGCTGCCATTAGCATTCTTCCTTGGAATTTGGCACTAGAAGCACGCTCTCGTTCCGCTAAATGTACTTCATATTCGCCCTCCATCTCTCTAAGATCAGAGTCCATGTTGTATTTTCGCGATAGCTTGACGCCTTTTTTTTCAATGCTTTCTAGCTTTCTTAGCATCTTGAATTTTTCCCTGGTTTCTTCTTCTTTTGATAGAACTGGGCGAGATGGAACATCAAGATCATGATCAATAGGCACATTGTTAAACTTTTTAAATCCATCCCATGTTTTCTCAGTTCCAGATCCAGAACTATTTTGATCCATCGCATCGGTAGCAGTGTGTTTTCCGATTTTGATTGGCTCTGTATTTAATTGCATTGGATCATTATCGCTACTACCACCTAGCTTTAATATATCATCGTTTTCTTGAGTTGAGTTTTTAGTGGATGAATCATTGTTAGCATCATCACTAGTTTTAGATGATAATCCTACACCATCAAGCATCTTTGAAAACAAGCTGGATTTAGTTGGCGCTTTTTCAGAACTAGGTTTTTCACTAGCTGAAAGATCATTAAGCTCTTTCTCTAAATTACTGATATCGCCTACATCTACTGCAGCACCAGGCGATTTAGAGCCATCAT
>NZDM01000060.1 GCA_002690085.1 Flavobacteriaceae bacterium | reverse complement strand
TGATTCTGTTAGGACTTCAATATAATTAATTTTTTAATCTTCAAATTCTTCTTTTAAAATCCGAAGTACGTCTTCAATAGTTTCTTCTTCTAAATCAGTGCGCTTGACAAGATCATTAACGTCTTGTTCCAAAATACTTTTTGCTGTGTCTAAACCAACCTTAGAAAATTCCTGAATAATCCATGCTTCAATTTCATCTGAAAATTCTGACAATTCAACATCTTCTTCAACGCCTTCTCTAAAGACATCTATCTCATAACCCGTTAAACGTCCAGCAAGACGAATGTTGTGTCCGCCTCGACCAATGGCTTTACTGACTTCTTCAGGCTTTAAAATGACTTCTACCCGCTTGGTTTCTTCATCTATTTTAACGGTAGTGACACGCGCTGGGCTCAAAGCTCTTGTAATATAAAGCTGAAGGTTATTGGTGTAATTGATGACATCAATATTCTCATTTCCTAATTCGCGAACTATCCCGTGTATCCGAGATCCTTTCATCCCTACACAAGCCCCGACAGGGTCAATTCTGTCGTCATAGGAATCCACAGCTACTTTGGCTTTTTCTCCAGGGATTCTAACCACATTTTTAATGGTAATTAGGCCGTCAAAAACTTCTGGTATTTCTTGTTCAAAAAGTTTTTCTAGAAAAGCCGGAGCCGTTCGAGACATAACGATGTTTGGCTTATTCCCTTTAAGTTCAACGCTTTCTATAATGCCACGTACATTCTCTCCTTTTCTAAAAAAGTCAGAGGGAATTTGCTTTTCTTTTGGCAAAATCAATTCATTGCCTTCATCGTCTAAAAGAATCACAGCCCGATGGCGAATGTGATGTACTTCAGCAGTGTAAATTTCACCCTCTAAATCTTTAAATTGCTTGTAAATATTTGTGTTGTCGTGTTCTTGAATTTTAGCAATTAAGTTTTGACGTAGCGCCAAAATAGAACGCCTTCCTAAATCGAATAATTTCACTTCTTCTGAAACGTCCTCACCAACCTCAAAATCAGGCTCAATTTTTTGAGCATCTGAAAGTGAAATTTCTTGGTTTTCATTTTCAACATCAGCGTCGGCCACCACAATTCTGTTGCGCCAAATTTCGAAATCGCCTTTGTCTGGGTTGATAATGATATCAAAATTATCGTCGTCCCCAAATTTCTTTTTCAATGCATTCCTAAAAACATCTTCAAGAATGGTCATAAGGGTCACACGATCAATAAGTTTATCGTCTTTAAATTCCGAAAATGATTCAATAAGTGCTAAATTTTCCATAATTCTATTCTTATTCTTAAAATACTAATTTTATTTGTGCCTTTTCTATGTCTTGGTAAGCAATAGTGGCTCTTTTTTGAACTGTAACTTTTCCTTTTCCAATGGGTTTGGGCTCTCGAGCCTTCCATTCCAAAACAATGTGTTTTTTATCACTTGCAGTTAAAACTGCTTCGTATTTTTGTTTGTCAAATGTCACGAGCTTGAGAGTCCGTCCAATGTGTTTTTTATACTGCCGCTCTTTTGTTAATGGCGTATTGGCTCCAGCAGAAGACACTTCTAACGAAAAATCGTGATCTTCTCTGTCAAGGTTGTGCTCAATTGCACGACTTACATACATGCAATCTTCGACTAAAACTCCCGCATCACCATCGATTACAATTCGAATTGTATTTCCATCGATAATTTCAAAATCGATTAGAAATAAATCGGGGCGCTTTTGTAGGCACTTCTCTAATAAATCCGCAACTGTGTCTCTAAACATTTGGTATAAAAAGAGGGGACATTTCCGTCCCCTCACTTATTTGTTTTTCAATCTTCGAGGCAAATATAAGGGATTGAATGTTATTTGTAAAACTTTTTTAAGAGATTATTGAAATAAATACCAAAATAAAAAAGCCTTAACCGAAGTTAAAGCTTTTTTGTTGGCCCACTAGGGCTCGAACCTAGACTCTTTGGTACCAAAAACCAACGTGTTGCCAGTTACACCATAGGCCAATCTTATGTTGAGGATGCAAATTTAGAACAAAACTTTGTTTGCACAAACATTTTACTCAAAATTAATAATTCCAGTATTTGATTTATTATTAAATTCGCCAAGAAGTATATTTAGATCATGAGGAATTTTAATTTTAAAAAATGGAACCTAATTTTAGGATGGGCAGCTTTCACAATTGCTTTTGTTGTCTACGCCATGACTGTTGAACCTACGGTTGGCTTTTGGGACACTGGAGAATACATACTAACCTCTTCTAAATTAGAGGTCGGTCATCCTCCGGGGGCGCCTTTATTCCAAATGCTTGGCGCATTTTTTTCGATTTTTGCTTCAGAACCCGCGCAAATTGGGTTGGTTCTTAACATGATGAGTGCGGCGGCCAGCTCCTTCACCATTTTGTTCATGTTTTGGTCCATTGTTCTATTACTAAAAAAATTAACCTCGTCAGGTTCTGAATCTAATCCCAACGCACAAGTTGGCATTTTGGGCGCTGCTTTTGTGGGAAGTTTGGCCTTTGCTTTTACCGATTCCTTTTGGTTTAATGCAGTTGAAACAGAAGTTTATGCTATGGCTACTTTGATAATGGCTGTAATGTTCTATTTGGGTTTACGCTGGCAAAACAAGATGCATACCCCAAAAGGCAACCGCTGGCTTATTTTAATTTCTTTTGTGGTGGGGCTTTCCTTTGGGGTTCATTTTATGGGACTTTTAACCATCCCCGCTATAGGACTGCTGTATTACTTTAAGAACTATAAAACCATCACGCTTAAAAATTTTATCATTGCCAATGTAGCGGTTGTCGCCATTTTGTTGTTTGTATTTAAACTTTTAGCGCCCAATATTCTGCGTTATTTTAGTGCCTTAGAAATTTTCTTTGTAAACAGTGTTGGATTGCCTTTTAACTATGGATCCATCATTGCTTTTATTCTACTGGTTTTGGCCATTTACTTAGGTCTAAAATACACAAAAAGTAAAGGCCTAGTAAAGCTTAATACAGGATTGCTCTGTGTGACTTTTATTGTCATTGGTTTCACGACTTGGTTGATGTTGCCCATTCGTGCGAATGCCAATGTACCCGTCAATGAAAACAATCCTTCAAGTGCCAGAGAATTGTTGGCTTATTATAACCTTGAGCAATACCCAAAGACGCGGCTATTTTATGGCCCACAATTTACGGATCAATATGCAGGTTTAGACGAGAATCAGCCCTTTACAGACGATAAACCCAAATATGAAAAAGACCTTAAAGCAGGAAAATATGTGGTCGTCAATGATTATATAAATGCCATTCAAAATTACAATGGAGACCACGGCTCTATACTGCCCCGAATGTGGAGCACAGAACATGCGGTCAATTATATGCGGTACTGTGGGTTTTTAGAATTTTCGATAAAATCGGAATACAAAATGCAGAACGAATTTCGCAGTTTGGTCGATACCTTTGAGGCCTCTTTGGCCGAAGGCGAAATTGATTATGAAGGCTATCATAATTTTCTCAGAACCTATGGACGCTATTTAGACATTGAAAAACCCTCTTTGATCGATAATATTTATTACCTCTTTGATTACCAAATTGGGTATATGTACTGGCGTTACTTTATGTGGAATTTTTCTGGCCGTCAAGATGATATTCAAGGCAAAATGGATTTGCATGGCAATTGGATGACAGGTATTAATTTTATAGATAACTATTTGTTGGGAATAACTCAAGAAAACTTACCAAGAGATGTTAGTAATAATAAAGCGAGAAATAGCTACTATCTATTGCCTTTTTTATTGGGGCTCATCGGCTTATTTTTTGTATTTAATAGAAATAAAAAAGTATTTTGGACCATGTTGGTGTTTTTCCTTTTTACAGGTATTGCCATTCAGGTTTATACCAATGTGAGGCCTTTTGAACCCCGAGAACGTGATTACTCAGTGGTCGGTTCTTTTTATGTGTTCGCCCTTTGGATTGGCATTGGCGTTTATGCAATATATGACTGGCTCAGTACATACTCAAAATCAAAACTTATTGCCCCTGGTATAAGCCTTTTGTGTTTGGCAGCAGTACCTGGAATATTAATAAGTCAAAATTGGGATGACCACGACCGTTCCAATAGAAGAACAGCCCATGCCATGGCCGTGAATTATTTAGAATCGTGTGACCCCAATGCTATTATTTTTACCATTGGGGACAACGATACTTTCCCGCTATGGTATGCTCAAGAAATTGAAGGCATTCGAACTGATGTTCGCGTGGTTTGTACCAGCCTTTTTAATGTGGATTGGTACATTGATCAAATGAAGCGGAAGGCTTATGAAAGCGAGCCCATCCCTTCAAAACTTACCCACGACAAATACAAATGGGGGACACGAGATTACATCATAAAAGAAGTGGTCACCCAAGATACCTTGGATATCGATCAATTTATAGATTTTGTCACCAGCGACGACAAACGCACCAAATATGGCCATGTACTAAAGCAACAAGGTTATGATACTGCTGGACAACGAAATCAAGACTTAGGCGCCAATTATGCGCCAACAGAACATGTTAGAATTCCAGTAAACAAAGAAAATGTGCTAAGAAATGGCATTGTACCACTAAAAGATGCCGCTAAAATTGTGGATTATATCGATATTAAAATCGAGGATCAAGCCATTTATAAAAACCGCTTAATGATGTTGGATATCATTGCCGAAAATAATTGGGAGCGCCCGATTTATTTTAGCGGGGGCGCGTTTGGTGATGACGACTATATTTGGATGAAAGATTATCTACAATTGGACGGATTTGCTTATAAATTAGTGCCTATTAAAACCCCTATCGCAGATAATAATCCTTTTGACATGGGGCGCATTGATTCAGAAAAAATGTTTCAGTTGGTTAAAAACTGGAAATGGGGGAACAGTGGAGATCTAGACGTTTACCACGATGTGGAAACGCGAAGAAACAGCATTACATACAGAGGGCATATAGCGCGTTTGATCGAAACGCTTATCAACGAAAATGAATTGGAAAAAGCGGAGGAAATCGCCGACCTAGCGATGGAGAAAATGCCAGTAGATATCTTTGGATACTATACCTTTTTAGAACCATTCATTGGCGCCTATTACGAATTAAAGGCCAAAGAAAAAGCCAGGAACCTCTATAAAAATGTGAGCTTGAAATACCAAGAAAGTCTTACCTACTACAGCAGTGTTTCTGAGCGCAATCAATCTAAGTACATCGAAACAATTTATTCTGATATAGAACGCTATAAAAGTTTAGTAGACACCATTAGTTTATACGAAGAAGAAGGATTTATTAAAATTGAAATGGAAAAGTTTAATGGGTTTTTACGTTTGTTCACAGGTGAAGGCCCAGAAAATAGTTTCGGATCAGATGGTTCAGATATAATGCCTTAAGTATATTGCTCTAACAATCCAATAATCGTATTGGCGTCCAGTGCACCGCTTTGACGCCATTTCATGTCACCAGATTTGTAAATAATAAGTGTTGGAAAGTCTTTAATTCGAAGGGCTTCTGAGAGCGCCTGGTTTTTGTCAACATCAATTTTGATTACCTTGGCCTTATCCCCTAAGGCAGCGGCTACATCGCGCAATACATCATGCATGGCATTAGATGCGTCGTCCCATTCTGAAAAAAAATCAAAAAGAACAGGAACTGCAACGTCTATTAAATCTCCGAATTTTGACATAATATTAGATTCGTGCTGGTTGTTTTTCTAATGTAAAAACAACAGTCCTCTAATACAATATTAAAAAAAGATATTTAAACCTTAGTGGTTTTTTTAATTTGATTTTAGCAGAAACTAACCAAGATGAGGTTTGCCCTTTTTTAATTTGATAACGGTAATTTCTGGCCAAATACCAACACGCCCGGGAAAAGCCAAGTAACCAAACCCACGATTCACATTCAAAACTTGACCTGCTTTTTCATATAGACCTGCCCAATATTTGTAACGCCATTTTATGGGGCTCCATTTAATAAAGCCTGGGATTTCTATTCCAAATTGCATACCGTGAGTATGCCCAGATAGGGTGAGGTGGTAGTGTAATTGATCCTCAATAACCTTGTACTCCCAATGAGATGGGTCATGGCTCAATAAAATTTTGAAATCTTCCTGCTTGACTTCTAAAGTAGCTTTTTTTAAGTCTCCTTTTTGCATAAATCCTTTTCCCCAATTTTCAACACCTATGATGGCCAATTGAGATCCTTTTTTTTTAATAAACTTAGCTTCATCCAACAACAATTGAAACCCCATCTCTCTATGAAGCTCAATCATGTCCTTAAAATTTTTCATTTTATCTTCTTTGGACAGCCAGCGTGTGTAATCGCCATAATCATGGTTTCCTAAAATTGAAAATATACCGTCTTTTGCCTTTAACTTTGAAAAAGTGGATTTCCAAGGCAACATCTCTGAAGTTCTGCTGTTGACCAAATCTCCAGTAAACATAATGGTATCGGAGCCTTGTGCATTGATTAAATCAACAGCATATTCAACCTTGGCTCTGTTGTCAAAACTACCGCTATGTATATCGCTGATTTGTGTGATTTTATAATCATCGAATTCTTTTGGTAAATCT
>NZDM01000059.1 GCA_002690085.1 Flavobacteriaceae bacterium | reverse complement strand
TTAAATTTCAATTTTTAGGATACCGCTTTCATGGTTGGCAAAAGCAACCCAACACCAAGACCCTACACTTAATGATCGATCGCACTTTAAAATATGTGCTTAAAGATCGGTATTTTAAAACACTAGCGGCTAGTAGAACCGATGCGAAGGTATCGGCTCAAGAGGCCGCTTTTGAATTATTCTTAAGAGACGATCCACTAGAAGATGTAGATCAATTTATGGTCGCCTTTAATACCAATTTACCCCAAGATATTCGTGCCCTTTCGATTGAGCAAGTTTCTGCCGATTTTAACATCATTCAAGATTCTAAATTCAAAGAATACCATTATTTGTTTTCTGAAGGTCAAAAGTGCCATCCATTTTGCGCGCCAATATTGACAACTGTTTTAGAACCTTTAAACATTGCTGTAATGAAGGAAGGTGCGAAATGCTTCCAAGGCACTCATAACTTTAAGTCTTATTCTTACAAGGCCAAAGATAAAGGATTATTCGAGCGAACTTTAGTTTGTTGTGAACTGATTGAAAATAGGCTGTATAAAGCCAATTTTTTTCCAGAAAACAGTTATATGCTTCGCGTCATTGGAAAGGGTTATGGCCGACATCAAATTCGCTTGATGATGGGCGCCCTTATAGCATTGGGTAGAGGAGAAGTAGACCTTGAATTTATTGATGAGAGTTTACGGCCAAATTCAACAATAAAAATTAATTTTATTGCTCCACCATCTGGTTTGATTCTACATAAAATAGAATTTTAATATCTAAATCAGTTGGTGCTCCAAACGTATCTTTAGCATTGAAAATATACGTTTGTTAATGGCTGACATATGAAGCTGATAATAGTCCATTTCCGCATTTGTGAAAAGTCCTATAACAATTCCTAAAAAGCGTTGTTTTAAACTTGAATTTGTGTTGAGATGGCGTTTAATAGCTTTGTGTTTTTCTTCAGAGTTAAAGGTTGTAAAATCTTGTTTTTTACGTCTTAATTCATCTAAGAATAAACTTACAAAAATAGTGTTTTGTAATTTTAAAATAGGCCGTAAGACCTTGTTTTGGAAAACTTCATGATCTAAGGTTTTGGCTGTGTTTTGTATTGATGGGATTTCAGGACGACCTTTCAAAAGGAATTGGTCTCTAGAATTTATGCTCATAAATTTTAAGATCAAAAGTAGAAGTGGCCGCTATGACATGGTCAAAAATATCAGCTATTATGTATTCGTAATTTTGCCAGCGCTTATCACTGCTAAAGGCATAAATTTCAACGGGAAGTCCTTTTTCAGTAGGTTCCAATTGACGGGCCATGATCATCAAGTCTTTATTGATGGCAGAATGGTTTTCAATGTAAGATTCAATGTATTTGCGAAACACCCCTATATTAGTTAGGTTTCTTCCATTGATTAATAATGTTTTGTCGATATCGTTTTCATTATTGAAAGCAGCAATATCGTCGGATTTTTGAATGATATAATCCTTGATTAAATCAATGTTTAATAGGTTATTTATATCTTTTTCATTCAAATGACGAACACTTGACATGCGAATATTTAATGCCCGCTTGATACGTCTCCCGCCTGATTGTGTCATACCACGCCAATTTTTAAAAGAATCTGAAATGAGGGCATAGGTAGGAATGGTCGTAATGGTGTGGTCAAAGTTTCGAACTTTAACTGTTGCGAGATTAATTTCAATCACATCGCCGTCGGCTCCATATTTTTGAAAGGTGATCCAATCACCAATGCGTACCATATCATTGACTGAGACTTGAATACTGGCTACAAAACCAAGAATCGTATCTTTAAATACCAAGATGATAACAGCTGAAACCGTCCCCAGTCCCGCCATAAATTCCCAAAATGTAATACCAGATACTGCGGCAAAAACGGCAAAAATCCCCGTTAACCATATGAAAATCATAAGCACTTGAATGTAGCTGTCGATAGGTTTGTCTTTAAGACGTTCAAAAGTTTTAAGAAAATCTCTTATGGATCTGAAGATGCTGCTTAACCCCCATATAATAAGTGAAATACCGATGACTAAAATGAATTTTTCAAAGAAAAACATCCACTGTTGGTGCTCAAAAAAGATATTTGGAATAGTTTTGTAGGCCAATATTAGAGGAAAAATGTGGGCGATATTACGGGGCACTTTGTGTGCAACCATAATATCGTCGAAATTTGTCTTTGTACGGTTCGCAATTTTGGAAAAAACCACTCTAATGATAGTACGAATGATAAAATCTAACAAAAATATTACCAAAAGAGATGCTATGACAAGTACTAAAATGCTAGACCAATCTGCAATAGAAGCATTGAGTCCTGTGGAAGCAAGTAGTTTTTTTAATGCATTTAGTAGATATTCCATTGGTTAACGTATTATTAATTAAGCCTTATTTAAAGTTTTTTTTAATTTATAATCCACCACAAAGGTACCAAAAGGAATTACAGATGCTACTAAAACCCCTAATAAATTCCTTTTCACCCAATTATTATAAAATACAAGCACCAGCGCTAAGATGATATAGGCGATAAATAGCAATCCATGTGGCATTCCCAACATTTTCACATATCCAGGATCGTTACTTATATATTTGATGGGTACCGCTACAAATAGCAGTGAGATGTAGGAGAGACCCTCTAAAAATGCAATTATGCGAAATATTGAAATTTTATTCATTGTGTTGGATTTATTGGTACAAAGATATGAATTATATACAATAGCGCCTTGAATATTAATTTTACATAATATAAATTATAATACACTTAATGATTTGTGTAAAATTTAAACAAAGGTGATTGTAAACGCTAATAATAATTATATAATTATCTGAAAAAAGGATGGTTTATCCAATGGGGAAATAGCTAGATGTTGAATCACTTCAACCGTATGAATGTAAGTTGTTTGAGGGTCTTTCATGAGGTTGTATTATTGTTGTTATACTTTTGTTATTATATTTTTCATATCCGTCATTTCTTGTCTTAATAGTCTGCCCACTTCTTCTATAGAATGTCCTCTGATTGTTTTATTAACAGCGATAAGTGTCGCATTATCTACTGCTGTAACTTCTGGTGAATATGCAGTTCCAATAATATCTTTCGTAACTGTTTTCATGAAATCGACTAACAAAGGTTTACAAGCATTGTCAAATAAATAGCATCCATATTCTGCAGTATCAGAAATAATACGGTTCATTTCAAATAACTTTTTCCTTGCTAACGTATTGGCTATCAATGGCAGCTCGTGAAGTGATTCATAATAAGCAGATTCTTCAACAATCCCAGAACCAACCATGGTTTCGTAAGCTAATTCCACACCTGCACGCACAAAGGCAACCATGAGAATCCCATGGTCAAAATACTCTTGCTCAGTAATTTGATGTGTAGTTGCAGTTGTTTTTTCAAAAGCAGTTTCGCCAGTGGCTGCACGCCAGCTTAATAAATTAACATCGTCATTGGCCCAATCTTCCATCATAGTTTTTGAAAAATGACCTGACATGATATCGTTCATATGTTTTTCAAACAATGGTTTCATAATGGTTTTGAGTTCCTCTGAAATCTCAAAAGCTTTTAATTTTGCTGGGTTAGACAAACGGTCCATCATATTGGTGATACCGCCATGCTTTAAAGCTTCTGTGATAGTTTCCCACCCGTATTGAATTAATTTAGAGGCATAACTGGGAGCTATCCCCTCCTCTATCATTTTGTCAAAAGACAAAATTGAGGCTGTTTGTAAAATACCACATAAAATAGTTTGCTCTCCCATCAAGTCACTCTTTACTTCAGCGACAAAAGAAGATGCCAAAACACCTGCTTTATGCCCTCCAGTAGCTACTGCATAGGCTTTCGCTTGTGCCCAACCTTTTTCCTGAGGGTCATTTTCTGGATGCACAGCGATAAGCGTTGGAACACCAAAACCTCTTAAATATTCTTCACGTAATTCACTTCCTGGGCACTTTGGTGCGACCATAATGACTGTTAAATCTTTACGTATTTGTTTTCCTTCTTCCACGATGTTAAATCCGTGAGAATAAGATAAGGTAGCGCCCTGTTTCATTAAAGGCATTACCGCATCTATCACATTGGAGTGTTGCTTATCTGGGGTAAGATTTAAAACCACATCTGCCTTAGGAATTAATTCTTGATAATTACCAACAATAAAGCCATTTTTAGATGCATTCTTAAAAGATTGGCGTTGCTGTGCAATAGCTTGATCTCGTAATGCATAAGAGATGTCAAGGCCCGAATCTCTCATGTTTAATCCTTGGTTTAAACCTTGTGCTCCGCAACCAATAATTACAATTTTTTTATCTTTTAAGGCGTCTACTCCCGATTCAAATTCTGAGGTTTCCATAAATCGACACTTAGACAGCTGGTCTAATTTTTGTCCGAGTGATAGTGTATTAAAGTAATTTGCCATTTTATAATATTTAGTTTATGAGTTAAATAAGTTTAGTATTTCTGAAATTTTCATTTCATCTTTGGTCACTGCAATACGCCCTGACCGGACAAATTGCATGACGCCAAAAGCTTTTAATTCTCTGTGAAGCAATTCAATTTCGTGACGTCTCCCCGATTTTTCTAAAACAAAAAAATCTCGGTTTACAGTGACGATTCGGGCATCACTGTCTTTTATAATATTTTGGATTTGACGTTCTTCGAAAAGCAAATCAGATTTAATTTTAAACATACAGGATTCCAGGTATATGGTTTCTTTGTCTGTATGATAAAAGGCTTTGATGACTTCAATCTGTTTTTCAATTTGTCCAATGATTTTTTTAACATTTTCTTCACTCATATTAACAAGAATGGTGAATCTAGAGACCCCTTCTATTTCGGACTCTGAAATGTTCATACTTTCAATATTAATGTGTCTGCGCTGAAAAATCGCGGAAATTCTATTCAATAAGCCGATGTTATTCTCGGTATATATAGAAATAGTATATTGTTTAAGTGTGCTTTTCATAGCCATTTAATTTATTCTAATCTAATTTCTGAAACGGAAACCCCAGATGGAATCATAGGAAACACATTGTCTTCTTTCTCAACGCATACTTCTAAAAAGTAAGCGGCTTTTGAGTGCATCATCTCTTCAACAGCAGCTGCTAAGTCATCACGTTTTGTAACGCGTTTGGCTTCAATATGGTAGCCTTTTGCTATGGTTACGAAATCTGGATTTGTCATTTCTGTAGACGCATAGCGCTTGTCAAAAAATAACTGCTGCCACTGTCGTACCATGCCTAAAAAGTTGTTATTGAGAACCACAATTTTTACGGCAGCTTTGGTTTGGAAAATGGTTCCTAGCTCTTGAATGGTCATTTGATAGCCTCCATCCCCTATAACAGCGACCACTTCGCGTTCTGGATATGCCATTTTAGCACCAATGGCCGCTGGCAGTGCAAAGCCCATTGTACCCAATCCGCCAGAAGTAATATTACCACGCGATTGCGTAAATTCTGCATAACGACAAGCAATCATTTGATGTTGTCCTACATCTGAGACAATGGCGGCCTTACCGCCACTCTGAATGTTGATCTCTTTTAGTACTTCACCCATGGTCAACCCCTCCTTAGTCGGGTACAAATCATTTTTAATGACTTTTTCAAACTCCATTTCAGACAATGCTTTGAATTTTCCCAACCAATCATCATGATTGTTTTCGTTGACCATAGCTAATATTTTATTTAAGGATTCTTTAGAATCTCCCAAAACAGCGACATCTGTTTTTACATTCTTATCAACTTCTGCAGGATCAATTTCAAAGTGAATCACTTTGGCTTGTTTGGCATATTCACTAAGTTTTCCAGTGACGCGGTCATCAAATCGCATCCCAATCGCAATGAGTACATCGCATTTATTTGTTAAAATGTTGGGTCCATAATTACCATGCATCCCTACCATACCCACATTCAATGGATGTGCAGTATCAATGGCTGAAACACCCATAATGGTCCAGGCAGCTGGAATACCTGTTTTCTCGACAAAGGCCTTAAACTCTTTTTCAGCTTTTCCTAAAACAACACCTTGTCCCCAAACAATCAATGGTTTCTTGGCTGAGTTGATCAATTCAGCTGCTGCTTTAAGCTGGGATTGTTTTAATTTTGGCACTGGTTTGTAG
>NZDM01000058.1 GCA_002690085.1 Flavobacteriaceae bacterium | reverse complement strand
TTGTGTTTTGATCCCATCGATTTTTGTAAAATTTTCAGCAGTCCCCGTTTTTCCACAAATCTCAATTCCCGGAACTCTTAAGAAATTGGCCGTTCCTGTTTTATAAACGCTGTGCATTCCTTCAATAATAGGTTCATAATATTCAGCATCAATGGAGGTTTCTTTTTTAGTTTTAAAATTGGGATCAATGGCCTCTCCTTCAATGGACTTTATAATATGTGGCGTATAATAAAACCCTCTGTTGGCAATTGCTGCAGTCATATTCGCCAATTGAATAGGTGTAACTAAAATTTCTCCTTGTCCAATAGCATTGGAAAGAATGGTCGTGGCACCCCATCTAAAGTCCGGATACCATTTGTCATAATAACTTCCATCTGGTATATTTCCTTTTTTCCCAACTGACAAATCATTACCAAGAAAATTTCCAAGTCCAAAACTTTGAATGTGTGCGCTCCAAATATCCATAGCTTTTGAAGCGTTTTCATATTTTCCAATGGTTTTTCTAAACGCCATTGCAAAATAGGAATTACAAGAATTACTAATTCCTGTATTTAAATTGCGGTATCCACCTCCACAGTGGCATTTCATGACGCGGCGTTTTTTGCCGTAGGTATAGTTTCCATCGCAATAGATGAGGTCATTTTCAGAGATTACCTCTTCTTGAAGTGCAGTCAATGCGACCAATGTTTTAAAGGGTGATCCAGGTGCATGCATGCGAATCAGTGCTTTGTCAAATAGCGGTCTGTGAATCGAATCTTGGTAAAGCTTCATGTAGTTTTTCGAGCGCTCTCTGCCCACCAATAATGCTGGATTGTAGGAGGGCGCAGACACCAAACTTAATAATTCTCCAGTACTGGGTTCAATGGCTACTATCCCACCCATTTTATTTTGCATCAGGAGTTCTCCATAGGCTTGAAGCTTCGCGTCAATGGTTATTTTTATGTCTTTACCAGGAATAGAAAGGTTGTCGAATTGCCCTGCTTTATAAGGCCCAATATCTCTGTTATAGATGTCTTTTTGAATGTAATTAACGCCTTTAACTCCACGGAGTTGTTCTTCATAAGATTTTTCAATTCCCTGTTTGCCGATGAGGTCACCAAATTTATAATAATCGTCTTTGTAGAGGTTGTCTGGATTGACTTCAGCGATATATCCTAAAACATTGGCTCCAATTTCCGTTTGATAATCTCTGGCCGCTCTTTTTTGGATGTAAAAGCCCTTAAATTTTCGCATTTGTTCAGATAAGAAAGCATAATCTTCTTTGGATAGATGCGAAAGAAATAAAGAGGGAAGCCGCGGAGAGTAGCGCTTGGCTCGGTCCAAAGATTTTAAAAATTCTTTTTTGTCTATCTTCAATAAAGCGCAAAATGTAAGGGTGTCTAAAGGTTCTACTTCTCTTGGAATTACCATCACATCATAAGTCGGTTGGTTTGCGACTAAGAGTTTACCATCGCGGTCATATATATAGCCGCGTTTTGGATATTGGTATATTTTGCGAATTGCATTGTCATTTTCTAGAGTGTTGGCACCCGAATCTAATACCTGAAGAAAAAATAAACGCCCGATTAAGCAAATTCCTGAGCCAATAACCAGTATTAAAAGGAGGTGTTTTCTCATGACTTTTTAGAGCTAAATAAAGCGTTTAAAAGCCATACTAAAAGCAGCGTAAAGCCTCCATTTATCAATGTGTTGTATAAGATTATTTTAAATTTACTACTGTCAAAATAAACAAGTGTAAATAAAATAAAGTGATGTATAAGAATTAACAATGCGAAATAAGTCAATCTTGGCAATGCTTCAGCAGCATTCAATTTTATGGCTTGGTACTCATAAGCAGCACCAAAAGAAAACTTTAAAAACGCCGGTCGCATATAGGCTATGCTTACGGCCGCTGCCGCATGTGCCCCCCCACTGTCTAAAAAAAGGTCTAAAATAAGCCCAAGTGTAAATGCGAGAAAAATAAGACTCATTCGGTTGCTAACAATGGGGTATAATAGCACAAAAAGCACATAAACATAAGGGTTTAAACTTCCCATGAAATTTAATTGATTGCACACTAAAACCTGAAGTAGCAGCAGTGCTATAAAACGAGCGGTATTTATAAACAAAGTACTATTCATTCTTTTCTTTAAGTGTTTTTAGTTCTTCAAAATCTAGATTTTCAATGATGTGTACGTGCCTCAAATGGGTCATGTCATTAAACAAACTTACATTGATGATGTAGAGGTCTTTGGTGTCATTTAATTGAAAGGATTCTATGCGGCCAATTGGGATATTTTCTGGAAATATCGAAGAATATCCGCTTGTCACAACGGTATCGCCTTTGGCTAATTTCACCAAATCTTGAATGTCATGCAGTTGTACTGACCTATGGTTTTCCCCATTCCATTCTAAGGTTCCAAAGTGGTTACTTTTTTTAAGTTTTGCATTGATTTTACTTTTTGTATTTAGGATAGAAATTACCCTAGCATATTTTGAGGAAGTTTGATCAATAATTCCCACCAAACCCTTTGAAGTAATGACTCCCATATCTTCTTTAATAAGATCTCTTTCACCTTTATTTAAGGTCAAATAATTTTGAGGAAATGCATAGCTATTTTTAATGACAGAAGCGGGGGTAAGTTGATAGTTGTCAGCGTCATTTGAAACTGCTGTATATTGTATTGAGCGGTTTAGATTCAATGCTTTTAGCCGGTTATTCTCCTCCAACAAAAGGATGTTTTCTTTTTTCAAATTAAAGTAGTTTCCAATTTTTGAGAAAAATGCATGAATAGAGCCACTCATGAGGGCCGAAGAATTTAAAAATCTGCTTTTGTGGTAATCATGTGAAGTGATGGTGAGAACTATGGAAAAACTAAACAGCATTAAAAATAGAAGGAAAGTTCTATTTTTAAAGAAAAAATTAAGGAGTTGCTGCATCGCCTAAATTCTATTTTATTAAGACGCTCTTATATTTGGTAATGTTTTTTAATACAATCCCTGTACCTCTAACTACAGCCCTAAGCGGATCTTCAGCAATGTATACTGGGAGATCAGTTTTTAGTGAGAGGCGTTTATCTAAACCTCTCAACATAGATCCGCCGCCAGCAAGATAGATACCAGTGTTATATATGTCGGCAGCTAGTTCAGGAGGGGTTTGTGATAAAGTTTCCATCACAGAGTCTTCAATTCTTAAAATGGACTTATCAAGGGCCTTAGAAATTTCACGGTGTGATATTTGAACTTGCTTAGGCTTACCCGTAAGCAAATCACGGCCTTGAACATTCATTTCATCTGGAGGTAGTTCTAAATCATCAGTTGCGGCACCAATTTGAATTTTTATTTTTTCAGCGGTGCGATCTCCAACATACAAGTTGTGTTGTGTTCGCATATAGTAAATGATGTCGTTTGTAAAGACATCTCCCGCAACTTTAACAGATTTATCGCATACAATACCCCCAAGAGCAATAACAGCAATTTCGGTAGTTCCTCCACCAATATCAACAATCATATTCCCTTTAGGCTGCATGATATCAACCCCAATTCCAATAGCTGCTGCCATGGGCTCGTGGATCAGATAGACTTCCTTTCCATTAACGCGTTCAGCAGATTCTTTAACCGCTCGCATTTCTACTTCTGTTATTCCAGATGGAATACAAATGACCATTCTGAGAGATGGTGCAAAAAGCTTTTTTCTAAGCGCAGGAATATTTTTGATAAACATGCTAATCATTTGCTCTGAGGCATCAAAATCGGCAATGACACCATCTTTTAGAGGCCGAATGGTTTTGATGTTTTCATGGGTTTTCCCTTGCATCAAATTGGCTTCTTTGCCAACAGCAATAATTTTTCTAGAGGCACGATCTCTGGCGACGATTGAGGGGCTGTCAACTACGACCTTATCATTGTGAATAATGAGTGTATTGGCTGTCCCAAGATCAATGGCAATTTCCTCAGTTAAGAAGTCAAAAAATCCCATAGAAAGTAAAAAATTATATAGTGTTTGTAAAAATACGCTTGTATGTAAATGTAGTAAAAATTATTTTTAGTCAATCTACAAAAAAGCCATTTTTTTAATGTTTAAAATGACGGGTCTTAGTGAACACCATGGCGACTTTATTTTCATTACAATAATCAATGCTAAGTTGGTCTTTAATGGAGCCACCAGGCTGAATTACTGCCGTAATTCCTGCTTTTTCTGCGATTTCGACACAATCTGGAAATGGAAAAAAGGCATCACTAGCCATAACACTTCCCTCTAATTCGAAGCCAAAAGATTTTGCTTTATGAATGGCTTGATTGAGTGCATCTACGCGGCTAGTTTGACCTGTTCCACTGGCACATAATTGCTTGCCTTTGGCCAATACAATCGTATTGGACTTTGTGTGCTTACAAAGTTTAGAAGCAAATAGTAAATCTTCAACCTCATTGGCTGTAGGACCTAATTCGGTTACCGTTTCTAAAAATTCGGCTGAGTCTGTAATTACATCCTTGTCCTGAACTAAATAACCATTTAAACAGCTACGCACTGAACTAGCTGGTAATTCGGTTAATTTTTGAACCATTAAAATTCTGTTCTTTTTCCCTTTCAAAACCGTCAGTGCTTCTGGGCTAAAACTGGGAGCAATCACGACTTCACAAAACAATTTGTGAATCTCCTCAGCAGTGCTGATATCAATTTCAGAATTTGAAATAAGAACGCCCCCAAAAGCGGAGACAGGATCTCCAGCCAAGGCATCTACATAGGCTTGGTGTAAATTACTGCGCTGGGCTATCCCACAAGCATTGTTGTGTTTTAAAACTGCAAAGGTTGGCGCTTCACCAATAAATTCGTTCATTAAATTCACAGCCGCATCAACATCCAATAAATTGTTATAGCTGAGTGCTTTGCCGTGAAGCTTTTCGAACATAGCCTCAAAATCGCCAAAGAAATAACCTTTTTGGTGGGGATTTTCGCCATAGCGTAAAACTGTTCCATTGGTTTCGCTTAACTTCAGAGTTGTTGAAGCACTGTCCCTATTGAAATAATTGAAAATTGCGCTGTCATAATGGGAAGACACGTTAAAAGATTTAGCGGCAAACCGCTGTCGATCTTCATAACTTATAGCCCCATTATTTTCGGAGAGTAATTCTAGGAATTCACTATAGTCATCTACTGATGACACACAAATAACATCTTTAAAGTTTTTAGCGGCTGCTCGAATTAAAGAAACCCCTCCAATGTCAATTTTCTCAATAATATCTTGGTGACTGGCACCAGAAGCGACTGTTTTTTCAAAAGGGTATAAGTCTACAATTACCAGATCAATTTGAGGGATGTTAAAACTGTCCATTTCTTGTATATCAGAATCATTGTCTTGACGGTTTAGAATGCCACCAAACACTTTTGGATGTAAGGTTTTAACGCGCCCGCCTAAAATTGAGGGATAGTCTGTGACTGCTTCAACCGCAACTACTTCAATGCCTAAATCATTAATGAATTTTTGGGTACCTCCAGTAGAGTAAATAGTAACGCCTTGGTCCTTTAATTTTTTGACGATTGGTTCCAGCCCATTTTTGTTAAACACAGAGATTAGGGCCGATGAAATTGTTTTGGATTGACTCATTATACAGATAAAATTAACACGCTCAAAAATAGCGAAATAAACCCCAAATGAAATCTTGATAAGGGATAATTAATGTAGAATTTTTAAACAATAATTAGAGTTATTAACATCTACAGAATGGAAGCTACTTTTGTACAGACAAATTCTAGAAAAACCTCATCTGCTTTTGTAAAGGCATTTAAGGAATTGGAGTCTATATCAATTTGTCCAATATTTTCACCATTGACAAAAATGGGAATAACAATTTCAGATTTCACAGTAAGACTGCAGGCGATGTAATTATCTTGTACTTGTACATCTGGAACTACAAAATTCTGATTGTTAACAGCTACCTGACCGCAGATGCCTTTGCCAAAAGGAATGGTGGTGTGCTCAGTAGGGTTTCCAGCATAAGGCCCTAATAGAAGCTCTTTTTTTTGCCCATTTCTAAAATAAAACCCCACCCAATCATAATGAGGGACATTTGATTTTAGTAGTCTACAAATTTGCAATAGAGTGTCTTTGTTTGTGCAAGATTTTTCTATAAGTTCTGAAATCTTAGATTTTAAATCTTTAAATGGCATGTGTTATTTTTTGGTAAAATTAAAAAATCACAAGGATTATTCCACAACTAAAGTTTCCGTTAAAAAGAGTCTTTGTTTCAATTGTTACCTAAATATTTATAACTTTGCAATATGAAATCTTATGTATTTACAAAAATAGTATCTACGCTTATGGCTTTTGCTGTGGTAATGGCTTCATTTTCTTTCAAAATAGAAAAAAAATATTGTGATTCAAATTTAATCGAGGTTTCTGTAATTTCATCAACAGCTTCCTGTTGTGTTGTCGCCAAGGATGGTCAATTAAAATTAGCAAAAAAGCCCTGTTGTTCCAGTCTAAGTCTGGTTGTTGAAGGGTTTAACAATTACCAATTTTTATTTTCGACATCGCTTTATTCTATCTCAACACTTGAAATTGTTCCATCTATCGAGCTTCCAGTTGAATTTATTCTCGAAACCACAGTTAAACATTGCTATACAAACTACAATCCCCCACCACTAATTGCTGATATACAAGTGTGGAATCAAATTTTTCTTATTTGATCATTTACTGATTTTATATATCCAATCCTAGTTGGATTTTGATGTATGCATGATTCTGTGTACCCCAAAACTTATAAATAATTTTAAATTCATATTTAATGAAAAATCTTTTCATCTTACTTTATTTCATACCTACTTTGCTTTTAGCTCAAGACAAAATAAAAGGCAATATCTTTGAAATATCCTTAGAAGGCATCGAGTTGCCGCTTTTCGGCGCCAATGTCATATGGGAGGGTTCTTCAGTAGGAACTGTTTCCGATCAAGACGGAAATTTCTTACTGCCTTATGATAAATCCTATAAAACGCTAGCTATTAGTTATGTTGGATTTGCAACAAAAAAAATTGATGTTAAAACCCCATCTAAATTTTTAAAAATCATCCTACAGCCTACGGACAGTTTAGGAACTGTTATTGTTAAAGCACATCAAAAAACTTCAGCTACTTCTTACATAGCTTCTCAAAACATAACAGTTATTACCAGTGAAGAGCTATTGAAAGCGGCTTGCTGCAATCTTTCCGAAAGTTTTGAAACAAACCCTTCAATTGATGTGAATTTTTCAGATGCGGTCTCTGGTACAAAGCAAATTAAAATGTTGGGTCTTAACAGCCCCTATATTCTTGTAACTAATGAAAATATTCCATCAGTACGTGGTGCTGCTCAGGTTTATGGGTTGAGTTTTATTCCTGGCAGCTGGGTTGAAAGTATACAGGTTACTAAGGGTGCTGGGAGTGTCACTAATGGTTTTGAAAGCATTACCGGACAGATCAATGCAGAGCTTGTAAAGCCATTGACGGACCCCAAATTATTTGTGAATATTTACGGATCAATCAATGGGCGATTGGAACTCAATACCCATTTAAATTCAAGACTTAATTCCAATTGGAGTACTGGTTTTTACATTCACGCTGATACCCGCAACCAGATTTTTGATAAAAACAAAGATTCTTTCTTGGATATGCCTTTGGGAAAGCAAATTAATGTGATGAACAAATGGCAATATACAAATGTTGAAAAAGGGCTTGTAACTTTAATAAATTTTCGATTTTTAGATGACCAAAAACAAACAGGGCAAGCAAATTACAACCCCTCAATTCATAAATTTGGCGGTACGGTCTGGGGCAGCGAAGTCGACACCAAACGCTTTGATTTTTCAGGCAAGTTTGGTTATATTAATCCAGAAATTCCCTACCAGAGTTTGGGATTTCAGTTGGCTTACAGTGAACACGAGCAGGCGGCTTATTTTGGCAATCGCATTTATGATATTGATCATAAAAGTGTCTATACAAATTTGGTTTACAACTCTATTATAAGTAATTCCCGTCACAAAATAAAAACAGGCATTACCTTTTCACACGATGCTTATGAAGAGCAAGTTGAAAATAATGCCTTTGCTAGAAATGAAAATTCAATAGGAGGTTTTTTTGAATACGCATTTGATAATTTAGAGAACATTAATTTAACCGCAGGAATGCGCCTGGATCATCACAACTTACTAGGAACATTTTTAACCCCGCGCTTCCACGTTCGTTATACGCCTTGGGGAAAGTCTGCTTTGCGTTTTTCAATAGGTCGAGGAAAGCGATCGGCCAATATTTTTGCTGAAAATCAACGGTTTTTTGCCTCTAACAGGGCCATTAATATTCAAAACACCAATGGTGTTATTTATGGGTTGGAACCTGAAATTGCATGGAATTATGGACTTTCAATGCTTCAGGGCTTTACACTTTTTGAAAGAAAAGCCGATATAACCATCGATTTTTACAGAACGGATTTTCAAAATCAAGTG
>NZDM01000057.1 GCA_002690085.1 Flavobacteriaceae bacterium | reverse complement strand
TTTAAAGCGTATTGGCAGTTTTGAATGCTGCCTTGGGCAATGGTCCGTTCTCGTTTTACTAAGGATTTTGAAAGCGGGAAACCAATTTGTCTTTGGTCTGCTTTGTTTAACGACAACCCAACCAATCGATCATAATAAGCATCTTGGTGAGTTAAAATAGCATTTTCTTTTGAAATCTCAGAGGGAGCGAAAAAACTGTTTTCAGTGCATATGTTTTTCCTAAGCAGCTGCTCCGGAATCAATTCGTATTTTATCATTGGAAAGCGATGGTTCTCTGCAAGAGGGTGCTTGTAGCTCTTATCAAATGCGATTTTTAACATTTAACAATCATTTATTAATATTTTTTAAAGGAGATTTCTATTTAAACTATAAATTGCATTTGGTTAATCCATTAAATTTAAGCTTTTTTAAAATAAAACTCAATGAAAAATCTCGTTATAATCGGTCATCCTAGTGAGGACTCTTTCTGTTACAATGGGATATTTAAGACAGTCAAAGAAAATATTGAACGTTCAGGTCAAGATCTAAAAATCATTGATTTGTACCGAGACAGTTTTACTAGACCTAGAAATGCTATCATTGATTATTACAAATCTTTGATAACTTGGTCAGATAAGATATTTATCATCTCACCCGTTTGGTGGTTTCGACTTACACCAAGAATGGAAATATTTTTTGATGAGGTCTTTACTCCAGGGTTTGCCTACCAGTTTGTAAACATCACTAAGTTATATGCCTTTCCAAAACCCTTTTTAAAAGATAAAAAGGTTCGGACCTATATGACCCACGGTGCACCGGCCTTGCCTGTATTGACGCTCTATTTAAACTCGGTGAAATTGCGGCTGGTAATGGGTGTTTATACTTTTGTTTTTGGTTGGAGAATTTCATTATTTACTAAAACCACTCAATTTTGGTCAGTACCATTTGTGTCTGAGGCTAAACGCAAAAAATATTTGAAAAGAGTTCACGAAAACACACTCAGAGACCTTAATTAATTAATTTTTTATTGATTGTAATAAATAATTAACCTTAGTTGGCGCAACAATTCTCGTCATCACACCGGCAGTATTTCAAATTATATATGTGAAATGACGCAAGACTTAGTGCTGCAATATAATTTAAAATTCCAGGAATGGCCAACCAAGCCATTTTTTCATTTAGAATCAGAGAAAAAAGCACAATCCAGCCAATCCATAAAGCATATTTCATGAAGTTTTTGGAGGTTGTTTTTGTAGCGCGGTAGATGGCTATAAATGAAATGGCTATAAACAGAAAATCCAAGTCTTTCCACCAAAACGGAACTGTTGATGTGTACAAATTAGAGATGAAAAGCAAGGGGGTTGCGAGGCAATGTACAACGCAAAGCGAGCTGGCAATGGCGCCAAAAACATCTGGTTTTAAAGCAATTAATTTCATTGTATGTTTTTCCAATGGAGTGCAAATATAAATATTTAATCCCGTATAATAATTTTTCTCACTTAATGTTTTTCTTATAGTTACAATTTTCAATTTGTAGTGAGTTAAAGATTCTTGTAAAAAAGTATTCTAACTAAAAATATTTGCATAAAGTAGGCTATATTTGTAAACAACCAAGGCTTGATTTTATGAAAAGAATTGATTCCCTAGATATTTTAAAAGGTGCTATCATCGTCTTAATGTCCCTAGATCATTTTCGAGATTACTTTCATTATGAAGCTTTTTTCTACAGCCCTACAGATCCAGAAAAGACCAATTCTATTACATTTTTTTTGAGGTGGATAACACACTATTGCGCCCCTGTATTCGCGTTTTTAGCAGGTATTTCGGCTGATATTATTGGTAAAAAATACGACAAATCGTATTTATCTAAATTCTTATTTTCTAGAGGATTGTGGTTGGTATTTGTAGAATTTGCCATTCTCAATTTTGGTTGGCGCTTCGACGTTGAATTTAATTATATTGTTTTTCAAGTCATATGGATGCTTGGAATTTGTATGATCTTAATGTCGGGGCTTGTTTGGATGAAAAAAAGGAATATTTTTATTTTCAGTTTGGTTGTTATCTTCGGTCACAATTTATTAGACTTATTTAACATTTCAGGAAATCTATTTTGGGCTATATTTCACCAACTAGAGTTCTTCAGCATAGGGGATTCGACCACGCTGGTTATTGCCTACCCCATTTTTCCTTGGATTGGACTGATGTCTTTAGGTTACTTTTTCGGGTACTACTTTAGAATTGATTTTAGCCCTGAAAAACGGATTAAATTATTACAAACACTCGGCCTTTGTTTTGTTGGGGGTTTCTTTTTGGTACGTTTTTTAAATTCTTATGGAAATTCCAAACCCTGGACACATTATGAGACTTTTTCTCAAACTCTCTTTTCATTTATGGATCCTCAAAAATACCCGCCATCGCTCGCTTATTTATTAATGACACTAGGCCCCGTGTTTATATTACTAGCCCTTTTAGAAACAAGTAAAAAAACGCTTCTGTCCAGAATTTTAATGGTTTTTGGTAGGGTTCCCTTTTTCTTCTATATCCTGCACATCTATTTCATCCACCTGTTTGCAATGCTTGTTGCTGAAATTAGTGGTTTTGGTTGGCGCAGTATGATTCTAAAAGAGCCCATATGGATGCTTCCTTCAAAGCTTGAAGGTTTTGGGTTTCCCACTTTTGTAATGCTGCTATTGTGGGTTTGTTTTGTTATTTTTATGTATCCAATTTGCAAAAAATTTGGGGATTATAAAATCAATAACAAGCAAAAAAAATGGTTGAGTTATTTATAGTTGAATTCTTTTATTTTTTAAATGTTTACAAGCTTATCTCTCAAAACACCTCTATCACTGGAAGCGCCTGATTATTAAAATCAAAAAGGGCTTGATTTTCCCATGGGGAACCTTCACCAGATTCTGGTCCATTCCATGCAATTAGTTCTGCGCCCCAGTATGATAAACCTATACCACCATCGAGATTTGTCATCATTATTTTTAGTTGCTGTACAAAGTTTTTTTGACCTTGTGGAGTAGCTGGGAATTCTGGTAAAATCAATTGATTTTCAAGACCAACGATATTATTTGTCCAATCATTCCATCCTAATGTAAAAGGATATGCTGTTTCGGCAATCATAATTTCTTTTTCAAACAATGTCCTCAACTGGATTAAGTTTTGTTCCAAATCTGATATAGATTTTCCATGCCATATTGGATAAAATGAGATTCCTATAATATCATAATCTAGGCCGTCTACAAAATCGAAAAAAACATTGGATTCTTCATGCCCAGCAAAGTGCAACATTATTTTGGTTTGGTCAGATGCATGATCTCTAACAGCTCTAATTCCTTCATTTAAAAGTTCTAAAAACTGACTTGGTTCAGAATATCTATTGCCTTCTGGATGAAGAAATCCATTATTAATTTCATTTCCAATTTGAATGATGTCTGGATTGATTTGTTCCACCACCATTTTTGTGTAATCGTAAACAATAGTTTTCAATGTACTGAAGGAAACATTTTGCCACTCCAATGGGGTAATTTGATTCCCAGGATCTGCCCATGTGTCTGAATAATGTAATGAAAGATAAATTTTGAATCCCATGGATTTTAAAGTTTCGGCAAACAATTTTACTTCTTCGAAACTAGAGTGTTGGTCAATCGGGTTGACCCATAATCTTATTCTTATGGTATTGATTCCTTTAAATCTTAAAAATTCCAAAAAAGAGATCGTCATTCCATTATTGTCCTTAAAAACAGGGTTGCTCAATTCAATTTCAGGGTAGGATGAAATATCAACAGCCGAAATGAACTCAACTTCATTATTTCCATTTGAAGTTTGATTCACACCATTCTCAGAACAGCTATAGCAAATAAAAAATAGCCCAAAAGCAAATATGATGTATTTTAATTTTTTCAATAAAATAATTTAATATGATGTTATTTTTCCACAAGAATTCTAAATCCCCAAGGCTCTAAAGATAGAATTTCTTTAGATTCCACACCCCCTGAAGCATAGTCGAGTGCGCCAACAGAAGGGTTGGTGAATTGCTCTTGATTTGGTGAAAAATTACCTAAAAAAGTAACCTTTTCCCCTTCTTTTTCTCTTTTGAAAGCTAGAATTTTAGAATTTTCTTGTTGAATTTTCTTGTATGTCGCTGCATTTTTTCCACCATTTAAAGCAGGGTTTGAATTTTTAAGTTGTCCTAATTTTTCTAGCAATGGCCACATTGTTTTTTTTGTATGCGGAATTAGATCTTTTTCAAAAAAGAGTAACCTGTGATCCAAATCGTATTCTTGACCAGAATATATCAATGGCATTCCAGGGGCAACAAAACTAAGCGCAGTCAGTAATTCTGATGCATCTTTCATTCTTTCATATATGGTGCCGTTCCATGAGTTTTCGTCATGGTTTGTAACAAAATTCATTAGGATATCTTCTGGTTCATACCTATCCGTATCGGTTTTTATAACATTATCCCATAGTACTACAGCGTTATCCGATTTTGCCATTTGGTTAAATATATGATGCCGCTCCCAACCATAGGCCATGTCAAATAAACTTTCCCCTTTCAAAAGATAGGGCGCATCTGCTTCTGCTAACATAAACAAGCTTTTCTTTGCGCGTAACTTCGGAATAGCATCCTCCCAAAAATCTAGTGGGACTGCACTTGCTACATCACATCTAAAACCATCAATATTCTCTTCTTCAACCCAATACAACATATCTTCAATCATTTCATCTCGCATTTTTTGATTGTCATAATTTAGATCGGCAACATCTGCCCACCCCCAAGATTCCCCTGTATCGGGGTTGATTGGATCTATGACTTCTCCCAGTTTATTTTGTGTGTAATATTCTGGGTTGGTGGTGAGCCATGTGTGATCCCACCCCGTATGATTAGGCACCCAATCTAAGATAAGGTACATACCGTTGTCATGAGCCATTTTTATCATGTCTCTAAAATCATCAATTGTACCAAATTCTGGGTTGATTTTTGTGAAATCTGAAACTGCATAATAGCTTCCAAGCATTTTGTTGCGTTCTGCTTCATCCTCAATGAGATAAGCAAAATCACCACCTGTGGCTTTTCTTTTGGTTTCTGAAATAGGAAATATTGGCATCACCCATATAATTTTTACACCCAATTGTTTGAGCTGAGGAATGTCTTTTGTAAATGCTTTAAAAGTTCCTGACTTTGAGTATTGCCTTATATTAACTTCGTATATGACTGCATTTTCCATATCGGCATGACTGATAGGCGTATAGGACTCATTGTTTGATTTTTCAGATTGATTACAAGAACTAAGAATTAAAATAAGGGTGAAAATAAGAGTGATATTTTTCATTAAAATTGACTTTAAAATTTGATGTTTATTATTTTTTTACTGGATGGTTCCCAACTCAAATTCATTCGAAATGTTTGAGATAATTGATCGTAGTGATAATTTAACTTATCATTTTTTATAAGAACTTTTTTGGGCGCTTTTTTCATATTGTGAACTACTAACTCAATTTCTTTTTTATCAAAATTGAAATGCATGCCTTTTGTTGCACTCAGTTCCATTTGTATTCGATTTGAATTGTGTTGCGAAGTGACTTTTAGAAGTTCATATTGGTCGTTTTCGTAAGCATTAGCGAGCCATCCATTGTCATTATAAATCAAACGTTGCGATTTTTTTACTTTTTGATCAAAATAGTAATGCAGTTGAAAATTATTTAGTTCGTATTCATCTGTAGATTGAACGGGATCAATCATTGGTATGATTGCCCCACCACGCACAAAGGTTGGAATTGAGGTTTTGACTGTATTGACAAATTGCGACTTTCCGCCAACATACGCTTTGTTATTATAAAAATCATACCAATTGCCGGTATTTGGAAAGTCTACCATTTGTTGCTCTTGTCCCGCACTGGTTACAGGGGAAATTAGAAAATCATTCCCCCAAAAATAGGTACTCGAAACAGTATTCATTTCTGATCTTGAATCTTCAAAAAACAACGGTCTCATTAGTGGTAGTCCCTGTGTGTTATTTTCAAAAACCAAATGATAATTGTAGGGCAACAATGCATATCGCAAAGCAATTGCTTTTTTCGACAATTTTAGTGCTTCTTCTGATCTATAAACAGGCTCACTAGGAACTTCTTCTTGTGCATGAGGTCTAAAAATAGGCTGAAAAACACCATATTGTAACCATCGGGTGTAAAGCTCATCGTCCAAATTATCACCTGCAAACCCCCCTAAGTCGGAGTGCATATATCCAAGCCCTTGAAGTCCCATTTGAAGCGCAATTTCAGTCTGAGATTGCAATCCACCCCAAGTTCTGTTGACATCACCTGACCAGGGAATCATTCCATATCTCTGAGACCCAGAATATCCGGCTCTCATGAGAATGAACGGGCGTTCTTCAGAAAAATCATTTTTATACCCTTTGTAAATCAATCCTGCCCAATCGTGTCCATATATGTTATGAACTTCATCGGCAGATGTATTGTAATGTTTTAAGGCCGTTGGGTGCACTTCAGGTTCTCCTAAGTCCCCCCAAATTCCTACAATCCCTTTTTCTCTCAAGCCTTTGTATATTGACCAAAACCAAGACGCTCCTTTCGGATTATAAATATCAATCAATCCTGTATTTCCAAAATAAAAATCATATGTATAGGGCTTACCTAATGAATCTGTCGCCAACACTTGTTGCTTAACTGCTTCTTTCCAACGATTTGAAGTCGTTAAAACAAAAGGCTCTGTTATTGTGATTGTTTTGACACCTTTGGCTTTAAGTCTAGAAATCATGCCTTCAAAGTCCGGAAATGAATCTCGAAAGACTTCTAAATTCCCCATTGTCCCTGTGATGGTTTTGCCAAACCAATAGAGATCTAAAATAACGGCATCTACAGGGACATTCAGATCTTTAAATCTATTGATCGTTTTTTCAACTTCGTATTGGGAGTGGTACCCAAATCGACTTGCAAAATTTCCC